>NZ_OZ012596.1:4120590-4422600 GCF_963942435.1 Shinella sp. WSD5-1 | reverse complement strand
GTGTGGCGGCCGTCGATCATGAACTTGTCGGCGCCGAGGCGGGACTGGCGCGCCTCCTCGTAGACGGCGCTGGTGATGTCGACGCAGTCCTGCCAGCCCGAGGCGGGATGGATGTTGACCTCGATGACGCCGGGATCGGGCGCGACGCGGATGACGTTGAGGCGCTCGTCCTGCGGCGGGGCGTAGCCTTCGATATGGACGGGCAGGCCGAGCCGGTCGGCCGCCCGCTCGGCGGCGGTCACGAGATCGAGATAGTCCTCGAGCCGCTCGACGGGCGGCATGAAGATCGAGAGCCGGCCGTCGCGCGCCTCGACGCTCATCGCCGTGCGCACCGCGCCGACGATTTCGCTGCGGACCTGCTCGATGCGGACCTGCCCGGCCTCGCTTGCCTGGAACGAGGCCGCGGCCATCGTGCGGCCGGGTTCGGAATAATCCGGCAGCGGCGGCTTGTCCTCGGAAGGGTCGGCCGGGTTGATGTAGGGGTAGCTGGAGGGCGAAAGATAGGGCAGGGCGCCGAGCGGCAGGCGGTAGCCGACAGGGCTGTCGCCGGGCACGAGAAAGATCTTGCCGCGGCGCGTGCGCCATCTTTCGCTGACCCAGCGCCGGTCGCCCGCGCGGGCATTCCACGCCTGGACCGGCAGGATATGGCCGGTCGGCGTGGTGAGGCCGCGTTCGAAGACGCGGGCGATGCGGCTGCGCTCTTCCGGATCTTCGAGCTTCGAGTTCGACGGATCGACATTTTCGGGAAGATTGCCTTCCTTGATGATCCATTCGGCGGGGTCTTCATAGGCCGGCTGCACCATGTCCGGCTCGATGCCGAGCTCCTCGGCGATGCCGGTGAGCACGGCCTTGGCATCGGCCTCCCCGACATCCGCATCACTGCCTTCTTCGGCGATCAGATCCGGATTCTGCCAGATCGGCCGACCGTCACGGCGCCAGTAGAGCGAGAAGGTCCAGCGCGGCAGGCTCTCGCCGGGATACCATTTGCCCTGGCCGTAATGCAGGAAGCCGCCGGGGGCGAAGCGCTGCCGCAGGCGACGGATCAGCTGGTCGGCCTTCTCCCGTTTGGTCGGGCCGACGGCGGCGGTGTTCCATTCGTCGGATTCGAAATCGTCGATGGAGACGAAGGTCGGCTCGCCGCCCATGGTGAGGCGGACGTCGTTTGCGGCGAGGACCGAATCCACCTCGTGGCCGAGCGCGTTCAGCGCCTCCCAGCTCTCGTCGGAAAAGGGTTTGGTGATGCGCGGATGCTCGGCGACGCGATCCACCGTCATGGCGAAGTCGAACTCGGTGTTCGCCACGCCGAAATAGCCGCCGGAAATGGGGGCGGCGTTGCGGTAGTGCGGGGTCGCGGCGAGGGGGATGTGGCTTTCGCCGGTCAAAAGGCCCGAGGTCGGGTCGAGGCCGATCCAGCCGGCGCCGGGAATATAGACCTCGCACCAGGCATGCAGGTCCGTGAAATCGACCTCGGTGCCGGAGGGGCCGTCGAGCGCCTTCAGGTCCGGGGTCAGCTGGATGAGATAGCCGGAGACGAAGCGGGCGGCAAAGCCGAGATTGCGCAGGATCTGCACGAGCAGCCAGCTCGAATCGCGGCAGGAGCCCCTTGCGGTCGTCAGCGTTTCCTCCGGCGTCTGCACGCCCGGCTCCATGCGGATGACGTAGCCCACCTGCTGCTGGAGACGCGCATTGAGGCCGACGGCCATGTCCACCGTGCGTTGGCGCGAGCGGTCGACGCCCGCCATGAAGGCCTCCAGCGCAGGCCCCATCGGCTCGGGCGTTCGGTAGATCTTCAGGTCTTCGCGTAGGTCCTCCGGATAGTCGAAGGGCCAGTGTTCCGCCTCCTCCTCCACGAAGAAGTCGAACGGATTGTAGACCGTCATGTCGGCGACGAGATCGACCTCGATCTTCAGTTCCGTGACCGGATCGGGGAAGACGTAGCGGGCGAGGTAGTTGCCGTAGGGATCCTGCTGGAGGTTCACGAAGTGGTTTTCCGGCGAGACCTTCAGCGAATGGCTGATGACCTTGGTCTTGGAATGTGCCGCCGGCTTCAGCCGGATGATCTGGGGTCCGAGACGGACCGGGTTGTCATATTTGTAATGGGTGAGGTGGTAGATACCGGCCTTGATCGACATGCGCTCTCTTGTTCCCCTCGGTGACGGTCTTCTGCCGCCATCGACGGGAGTTTGTGCAATGCGAAGAGAGATTGCAAGCGGGAATGGCGCGGGGTGCGCGCGGACCTGCGCACCCCGGCCTTGCGTCGATCAACGCGCCATGGCGACCAGCGAGAAAAAGGCGCCCTGAGGGTCGACGCAATTGAGGATCCAGGCGCCGCCGGGCACCTCCATCGGGCCCATGACGATCTGGCCGCCGCCGTCCGTCACGCGCTTTCCGGCGGCATCGAGGCCTTCGACGACGAAGTAATAGCCCCAGAAGGGCATGGGCGAGCCAGGAGGATTGGTCATCATGCCGCCGATCGCGTCGCCGCCGCGCACGGCGAATGTCTGGTAGGTGCCCAGGCCGGCGTCTGACATGTCGACGGCCGTATCCTTCGTCCAGCCGAAGGTTCTGGCATAAAAGTCCCACGCGCTGTCGAGATCGCCGGCCATCAGCTCGTTCCAGCCGATGTGGCCGGGTGTCATCATCGCGGGCCGGTCGGGGCCTTCATCCTCGGTGGAGAAGAGCGAGAAGACGGCGCCGTGCGGATCGCTCGCGACGGCAAAGCGGCCGATGCCGGGGATGTCCTGCGGCTGGCGACAGATTTTTCCGCCATTGGCCTCGATGTCCCGCAGCGTCTCCTCGATCCGGTCGGTGAAGATGTAGCCCATCCACATCGGCGGCATGCCTTCCGCTTCCGCCGGCAGCGTCATCAGGCCGGCCACCTGGCTTTCGCCGGCATAGGCGAGGATGTAGTCCATGCCCTCCATGCCGGAATCGCGCATCGACCAGCCGACGACCGACGCGTAGAACCGTTCGGCGGCCGGAACATCCGGCGTCATCAGCTCGTACCAGCAGAACGTGCCATAGTCCTTGTGCATGCGGTGGTCCCTTCTTTCGGTTGGCCTTCTCTCGGTCGGCGGGTTCAGTCGCAGCAGGATGATGTCTTCTGCGCCCCTGCATATTCGTCCTTGCGCTTGACGAAGCTGAGCGTGCCGGTCTCGTTGCGGCCCTTCGGTGCACGGTCGAGGATCATGAGCGTGCCGAGCGCCTCCTCGCCGCCGCGGGCATAGTCGGAATAGGTGTGGTAGACGGTGCCGTCCCCGTCCTTGAAGAAGGCGCTGAGGCCGGGAAGCTCGTCATGCGCATCGGCCGCGTCCGTCTCGCGGTAATTGTAGATGACCTTGCCGCTCGCCAGCTCCTCCTTCGTGAAGGAGACATGATAGTCGAAATTGAAATCGCTGCCATAGGCGGACACCCAGGGGAATTTCCAGCCCATGCGCTTCCTGTAGGCCTCAAGCTTTTCCAGTGGAGCGCGGGAGACGGCGATCATCGTGACGTCGTGGTTGTTGAGATGCGGCAGCATGCCATCGACATGGTCCGCCATGAAGGAGCAGCCGGGGCATCCGGCATCCCAGTCGGGACCATACATGAAGTGGTAGACGATGAGCTGGCTGCGGCCATCGAACAGGTCGGCCAACGTCTTCTCGCCATCGGGCGTGTCGAAGGTATAGGTCTTGTCGACCTTGACCCAGGGCAGGGCGAGGCGTTCGGCGCGCACCTTGTCGCGCAGCTTCGTCTCCTCCTTTTCAAGCGCCAGCAGCGCTTTGCGGGCAGTCAGCCATTCCTTTCGGGATACGACCTCGTGGTTCGGTCTCATGCTCGGAACTCCTCTTTCGCGGGCTTTCGACAAATGAGTTGGTATCAACATTTCTTGCCCATGTCAAAGCGCGCGCCGCCTTCACCGCTCCGGGATGGACTGTTTCTCGACGGCCTGTAACGCGGCGATGACGGTTTCGGTTGCCTGGAGCAGTCCCTTTTCGCCGAGCGCCTCGCCAAGTGCATCCGCCCACACCGCCTGGCGTGCCCGGATGGCGGCAAGCACCGCCTTGCCGCCATCCGTCAGAACCATCAGCTTGGCGCGCTGGTGGGCAGGGTTTTCGGCATAGACGATCAGACCGTCCCTTTCGAGGAGATCGGCGACGCGTTGCACGCCCTGCCGTGTCATGCCAAGCGCCCGTCCGGCATCGGCGACGGACATCGGCGCATGGTCGGCGGCGGCAAGCACCTGCCAGCGGGCGCTCGTCTGGCCGGCCGGTTTGGCCAGCGCATCGCCAGCGGTTTGCAAATGCCCGGCAAGGCGCAGGACCGAGATGGCGAAGGCGGCGAAGGCGTTGCCGGCGGGGGTGCGGTCGGAGCTCATATTGACAACATGCTGTCATTCTGCAAAAAGTGACTTTGACAGCATATTGTCATTTAGACGCCATTGGCGCAAGCGAGGAGAGCATCATGTTGAGGACCTACAAGGGAAGCTGCCACTGCGGAAAGATCCGCTACGAGGCCGATATCGATCTCTCCGCCGGCACGGGGCGCTGCAATTGCTCGATCTGCTCGAAGAAGCGCTATTGGGGCGCGCAGATCAAGCCGGACGCCTTCCGCCTGCAATGCGACGAGGCGGATCTTGGCGACTACCAGTTCGGCACGATGAGCGGGCACCACCGCTTCTGCAAGACCTGTGGCGTCTCGCCCTTCGGGCATGGCTATATCGAGGCGATCGGCGGGGCCTATGTCTCGATAAACGTCGCCTGCCTGGACGACATCGAGCAGGGCGAACTGGCGGAACTGCCGGTCCAGTATTTTGACGGGCGGAACAACGCCTGGTGGAACACGCCGGCCGAGACGCGCCACCTTTGAGAATCGGCCGGGCGCCGGATACGTCCAGCGCCCGGCGAACTTCTTACTCCGGCAGGATACGCACGGCGCCCTTGTCGGCACTGGCGGCGAAGGCGGCATAGGCCTTCAGCGCCGTCGTGACGTTGCGCCTGCGCGGGGCGGCCGGCTTCCAGCCGAGCTTGTCCTGCTCGGCGCGGCGCGCTGCGAGCTCCGCTTCCGGAACGGCAAGGTTGATCGTGCGGTTGGGGATGTCGATCTCGATGAGGTCGCCCTGACGCACGAGGCCGATCGCGCCGCCCTGCGCCGCTTCGGGCGAGGCATGGCCGATGGAAAGGCCGGACGTGCCGCCGGAAAAGCGCCCGTCGGTGATCAGTGCGCAGGCCTTGCCGAGGCCCTTCGACTTCAGGTAGCTCGTCGGATAGAGCATTTCCTGCATGCCCGGGCCGCCCTTCGGGCCTTCATAGCGGATGACGACCACGTCGCCGGCCTTCACCTCGCCGCCGAGAATGCCCTTCACCGCCGCATCCTGGCTTTCGAAAACGACGGCGGGGCCGGAGAACTTCAGGATCGATTCATCGACGCCGGCCGTCTTCACGATGCAGCCGTCGAGCGCGATGTTGCCCGAGAGCACGGCAAGGCCGCCATCCTTCGAGAACGGATGCTCGACGGAGCGGATGACGCCCTTCTCACCGTCGGTGTCCAGCTCGTCCCAGCGTGCTTCCTGGCTGAAGGCGACCTGGGTCGGGATGCCGCCGGGCGCGGCACGGAAGAAGGTGCGCACGGTCTCGCTGCTGGTGCGGGTGATGTCCCAGCGGTCGATCGCGTCGCCCAGCGTTTCGGCATGCACGGTCGGCGTGTCGCGGTGGATGAGGCCGCCGCGGTCGAGCTCGCCGAGGATGCGCATGATGCCGCCGGCGCGGTGCACGTCCTCCATGTGCACGTCGGCCTTGGCCGGCGCGACCTTGGAGAGGCAGGGCACCCGGCGCGACAGTTCGTCGATGTCGTCGAGATCGAAATCGATGCCGCCCTCATAGGCGGCCGCAAGGATATGCAGCACCGTGTTGGTCGAGCCGCCCATGGCGATGTCGAGCGACATGGCGTTCTCGAAGGCCTTCTTGTTGGCGACCGAGCGCGGCAGGATGCTGTCGTCTTCCTGCTCGTAGTAGCGGCGGGCGAGATCGACGATGAGGTGGCCGGCCTCGACGAAGAGGCGCCTGCGGTCGGCATGGGTCGCGAGCGTGGAGCCGTTGCCCGGCAGCGACAGGCCGAGGGCTTCGGTCAGACAGTTCATCGAATTGGCGGTGAACATGCCGGAGCAGGAGCCGCAGGTCGGGCAGGCGGAGCGCTCGATGACCTTGACGTCCTCGTCGGAGATCTTGTCGTCGGCGGCGGCGACCATGGCGTCGACGAGGTCGAGCGCATGGGTCTTGCCGTGCAGCACGACCTTGCCGGCTTCCATCGGGCCACCGGAAACGAAGACGGCGGGGATGTTGAGGCGCATGGCGGCGTTCAGCATGCCGGGCGTGATCTTGTCGCAGTTCGAGATGCAGACCATGGCGTCGGCGCAGTGCGCATTGACCATGTACTCGACCGAGTCGGCGATGATCTCGCGGCTCGGCAGCGAATAGAGCATGCCGTCATGGCCCATGGCGATGCCGTCGTCGACGGCGATCGTGTTGAATTCCTTGGCGACGCCGCCGGCCTTCTCGATCTCGCGGGCGACGAGCTGGCCGAGGTCCTTCAGGTGCACATGGCCGGGCACGAACTGGGTGAAGGAGTTCACCACCGCGATGATCGGCTTGCCGAAGTCCGTGTCCTTCATGCCGGTCGCGCGCCAGAGGCCGCGGGCACCGGCCATGTTTCGGCCGTGGGTGGTGGTTCGGGAGCGATATGCGGGCATGGTCAATTCCTCGAGTGGACGCGGCTGACATATGGGCTTTTTCGGGCCGCATTGCGAGCCTCAGCAGGGTTCCCTAGCGCAAAACACCCCGCGCGTCACGAAAGGAATGGAGATTTTTTGCCGATGCGACGCAATTTCCTTGCCGCGGTCCGCGGCGGACATGACCGTTGTCGGCACGGTGCATTCATGCGAAGGTCCGCGCCATGATCGGCACAGGCCAGGCTTTGGCGGAAACGGGCGCGGAAAGCGCCGAAGGGGCGCTCGACAAGAGCCCGCTCTATCTGCGCATCCGCGAGGTGCTGGCGGAGGCGATCGCCTCCGGACGGCTGCCGAAAGGCGCCCTGCTCCTGGAGGGGCCGGTCGCAACCCTCTTCTCCTCCACCCGCACGCCGGTCCGTCAGGCTTTCGCGCTGCTCGAGACGGCGGGGCAGATCCGGCGTTTCGACGGGCGCGGTTTCCTGGTGGGGCAGGGGCGCGGCGGGCCGAAGCGGGTGGTGCTGACGGCCGAGATGCTCGGCCTCGATGAGGAGGCGCCGGCTCTGCGCAAGGCGCCGGCCTGGGAGGCGATCTACGAGAGCCTGGAGCGGGAGATGGTGCATCTCTCCGTCTTCGGCCGCCACCGGATCAACGAGGTGGAACTGGCGCGTGCGCGCGGCGTCGGCCGGCAGGTGGCGCGCGATGCGCTGACGCGCCTGGAAGCGCTCGGCATCGTGGAAAAGGACGAGCGCATGCGCTGGACGCTGGTGCCGCTCGACGAACAGCGCATGCGCGACCTGCACGATATCCGCGTCGCGCTGGAGCCACTGGCGCTGAGCCAAGCCGCGCCCTTCATCCCGCCGGCCGAGCGCCATGCCATGACGCTACGGCTGGAAGAGGCGCTGGCCGCCTATCCGGATCTCTCCGTCGAGGCGATGGACGGCCTTGAAACCGACCTGCACATCACCTGCCTCGGCTACTGCCCGAACCGCGAACTGCTGATCGCGCTGCGCCGCGCCCGCTTCATGCTGAATGTCAGCAAGCACATTATCGGCGTTTCGCACCGCATGCCCGCCGACGAGCCCTTCATTGCCGAGCACCTGGCGGTGTTCCGCGCGCTCGACGTGGACGACCGGGGGCGCGCGGCCGAAACCCTTCGTCATCACATCACGGTTTCGCTGCCCAAGGTGATCGGCCGCGTCGCGGAGCTGCGCGTAGCGCACCGGCCGGACATGCCGGCCTATGCGACGCCCGTCGCCCGCTGAGGAGGAAACGATGAAGGTCAGGCGCATCGTCGCGAATATCGAGACGGCCAATCCGGCGGCCGTTGCCCGTTTCTATCGCGAGGTGCTCGGGCTGGAGCTGCTGATGGATCACGGCTGGATCGCCACCTACGGCACGGATGGCACCATGCCCTTGCAGGTGAGTTTCGCCTCGGAAGGTGGCGGGGGAACACCGGTGCCGGGCCTGTCGATCGAGGTGGATGATGTGGAGGCAGTCCACGCCGCCGTGGTGAGGGGCGGCTATCGTGTCGAATACGGACCGGTGGACGAGCCCTGGGGCGTACGGCGCTTCTTCGTGCGCGATCCCGCGGGGACGCTCGTCAATATCCTCATGCATGTCTGACGCTCAGGTGATGGCGCCAACCTGCCAGGGTACGAACTCGTTGTCGCCGTAGTCGAAGGCCTCGCTCGCCGTCTTCCGGCCGGAGGCGGTTTCGATGACGAAGTCGAAGATGCGCCGGCCGGCCTCCTCGATCGTCTCGGTGCCGTCGACGATCGTGCCGCAGTTGATGTCCATGTCCTCCTTGATATGCTCGTACATCGGCGTGTTGGTGGCGATCTTGATGCAGGGCGCCGGCTTGTAGCCGGAGACCGAGCCGCGGCCGGTGGTGAAGGCGACAAGGTTGCAGCCGCCGGCGATCTGGCCGGTCACGGCGGCCGGGTCGTAGCCGGGCGTATCCATGAAGACGAAGCCGGGCTCCGTCACCTCTTCGGCATATTCATAGACCGCGTTGAGCGGCATGGAGCCGCCCTTGGCGACCGCGCCGAGCGATTTTTCCAGGATCGTCGTGAGCCCCCCGGCCTTGTTGCCGTGCGAGGGGTTGTTGTTGAGTTCGGCATCGTTCCTCGCGGTATAGTCCCGCCACCAGTCAATGCGGGCGAGCAGCTTTTCCGCGACCTCCGGCCGGGCGGCACGACGGGTGAGGAGATGTTCGGCGCCGTAGATTTCCGGCGTTTCGGACAGCACCGTCGTTGCGCCTTCCTTCACCAGAAGGTCCGAGGCGATGCCGAGGGCGGGGTTGGCGGAAATGCCGGAATAGCCGTCCGAGCCGCCGCATTCCAGCGCCAGCTTGATGCCCGACAGCGGTTGCGGCGTGCGGCGGATGCGGCCGACATCCGGCAGCATGTCGTCGATCATCGCGCAGGCCGCCTCGATGGTCTTGCGCGTGCCGCCGTGGTTCTGGATCATCATGGTGCGGAAGGTCTTTCCTTCCTCCAGCCCGGCCTCCTCGACGAGCGGGCCGTACTGAAAGGTCTCGCAGCCGAGGCCGATCATCAGGATGCCGCCGAAATTCGGGTTGCGGGCATAGCCCTTGAAGGTGCGGGTGAGGATGCGCCCGCCCTCGGATTTCAGGTTCAGCGCGCAGCCGCCGCCATAGGTCAGCGCCACCACGCCGTCGATATTCTCGTGGCCGGTCTCGCGGAACCTGCGGGCATAATGCTCCGCGACATAGCGCGAGACCGTGGCGGAACAGTTCACGGTGGAGAGAATGCCGATATAGTTGCGGGTGCCGATGCGGCCGTTGCCGCGGTCGTAGCCCTCGAAGGTGCGGCGCTCGGCCTCCGGCACCATCTCCGGAGGGGCGTTGTCGACGCAGAATTCGTGTTTCAGCGCCACGTCGAGAATGGCGAGGTTCTGCAGGTGGACATGCTCGCCGGGGCGGATCGCCCGCGTCGCATAGCCGATGATCTGGCCGTATTTCCGCACCGGCTCGTTTTCCGCGATGGGCGCGATCGCCACCTTGTGCCCGCGCGGAATGCGCTCTTCGGCGGCGATGCCGTTCACCAGCAGGCGACCGGCATCGACATTGGCGGGAACAACCCCGACATTGTCTTTCGCGTTGAGGACGAGCACGGGGGGGAGATCGGCGAGCATGGCGGCTCCTTCGTTGGGACCGGCGCATTATGCACTTTGTCTGCAAAAGTCAATATTGTGAATTGGCCTGCGCCTCGTGAAGGGTGGTCATGGCTCTCGCCATCAATTTGTCGTATGATTGATCAGTAATTGTATGATCATTTATGCGAAGCAAGGGAGGAAGCGTGGCGGACAAGGCAACAAGGCAGGCGCATCGGCCGTTGTCGCGCCGACCACGGGTGCGTCACAATGTGACCGCGGCGATCGGCGGCGACATCTGCAGCGGGCGTTTCCCGCCCGGTGCGGTGCTGCCGCGCGAAAGCGATCTGTGCGCTGCCTACGGCGTCAGCCGCACGGTCATCCGCGAATCGCTGAAGGTGCTGGAGACCAAGGGGCTCGTGCGCGGCCGGCCGCGGGTCGGCACACTCGTCTGCGATCGTTCGGAATGGAACGTGCTCGATGCGCAGATCCTCGAATGGATGGGGCCGGACGTGCTGTCGGCCGACCTTCTCGGCTCCATCCTCGAAGCGCGCCGCACCGTCGAGCCCGCCGCCGCCTTCCTTGCCGCCGCGCGCGCGACGGCGCAGGAGATCGCCGATCTCGAACGCGCCTGCGACGACATGGGCGATGCCGAGGGCGACCTCGAGGCCTTCACCGCCGCCGACACGCGCTTCCACGAGACCTTGCTGAAGGCCAGCCACAACCAGGTCTTCCATCAGCTTTCCTCGATCATCCATGCAGCCCTTTCCTATGCGCTGCACGCCTCCAACCAGGCGGCGGACAAGCGTGATGAAGCGCTCGGCGTACACCGGGATCTGGTCGATGCGCTGCGCCTGCGGGATGGCGCGCGGGCGGAAGCCTGCTCGCGCCGCATCCTCGATCTCGCCGCGCGCGATCTTTCCGGCCTGATGGGTCGCACCGGCGCGCCATGACGAACGACGCGGGCGCAAGATCCCGTGGCTTGAAGACGAACTGACGAGGGATGGAGACTCCATGAAGATCACGAAGCTCACGACCTATATTGTTCCGCCACGTTGGCTGTTCCTGAAGGTTGAGACGGACGAGGGCATCGTCGGCTGGGGCGAGCCGGTGGTGGAGGGCCGCGCGCTGACGGTGGAGGCGGCCGTGCACGAGCTTGCGGACTATCTCATCGGCAAGGATCCGCTTTTGATCGAGGATCATTGGCAGGTTATGTACCGCGCCGGCTTCTATCGCGGCGGCGCCGTGCACATGTCGGCGCTCGCCGGCATCGACCAGGCGCTCTGGGACATCAAGGGCAAGGCCTATGGCCAGCCCGTCCATGCCCTGCTCGGCGGCCAGGTGCGCGACAGGATCAAGGTCTATTCCTGGATCGGCGGCGACCGGCCCTCGGACGTCGCCAACAATGCCCGCGAAGTCGTTTCCCGCGGCTTCAAGGCGATCAAGCTCAACGGCTGCGAGGAGATGCAGATCGTCGACAGCTGGGACAAGGTGGAGAAGGCGGTGGAGACCGTCGCCGTCATCCGCGAGGCGATCGGCCCGCATGTCGGCATCGGCGTCGACTTCCACGGCCGCGTGCACCGGCCGATGGCCAAGGTCCTGGCGAAGGAATTGCAGCCCTACAACCTGATGTTCATCGAGGAGCCGGTGCTGTCGGAGAACCGCGAGGCGCTGAAGGAGATCGCCAACCATTGCGCGACGCCGATCGCGCTCGGCGAGCGGCTCTATTCGCGCTGGGACTTCAAGTCGGTGCTGTCGGACGGTTATGTCGACATTCTCCAGCCGGACCTTTCGCATGCGGGCGGCATCACGGAATGCCGCAAGATCGCGGCGATGGCGGAGGCCTATGACGTGGCGCTGGCGCCGCATTGCCCGCTGGGTCCGATCGCGCTTGCGGCCTGCCTGCAGGTGGACGCGGTGTCGCACAATGCCTTCATCCAGGAGCAGAGCCTCGGCATCCACTACAACACGGGCAACGACATCCTCGACTACATCTCCAACAAGGCGGTGTTCCACTATGCCGACGGCTTCGTGTCGATCCCGCAGGGGCCGGGCCTCGGGGTGGAGGTGGACGAGCAATATGTCATCGAGCGGGCGAAGGAGGGCCACCGCTGGCGCAACCCCGTCTGGCGCCATGAAGACGGCAGCGTGGCAGAGTGGTGAGCCCGCCGCATCGTCGATCCGGAGAGCTGGGCCATCCGCCGGGCTTTTTCCTTTCCTGGCCGTGGTGGACGCAGGCCCTCGTCATGCCTATGTCATACGGGCACACCGCAAAGGAGAGATTCATGCGCCCCATCACCGGTTTCGTCGTCGCCGCGCTCGCGGTCCTGTCGCTGGCAGGATGCAGCACGACTGCGGCGAACAACACGACCTACGCCCGCCCGCCGGCCTCGAGCGGCCTGCAGATTCCGCTGAACTGACACGCGTGCGCAGTTCCGGCCCGGTGCGGGAACTGCGCCTTTCTCATGTAGACCGAGCCGCTTCAGGCCTGCCGAAGCGGAAACTCGATCGCGGCGCGGTAACGCCCTTCGGCCGTCGGGCCTGAGGAGAGACGCCATCGATTGGCAAAACGCGCCTGCAGCCGGTCGGTGATGTTGCGCAGGCCGACGCCCATGCCCGGCGGCTTGCGGGCCATGCCGCCGCCTTCCGGCAGGTCGTTTTCGACGGTGAGGACCATGCGATCCCCCTCCCGGCGCGCTTCCAGCACAATGGTTACCGGTTTACGCGATGCCGCGACGCCGTGCTTGACGGCGTTCTCGATCAACGGCTGCAGGATGAGATTGGGAACCAGCGCGGTGGCGAGTTCATCGGGCAGGCGGATGTCGAACCGCAAGCGATCGGCGAAGCGCTCGCGTTCGATCTCGAGATAGTCGCGCTGAAGGGCGATCTCCTCGGCCAGCGGCACGTCATGCAGCGGGTCGAGCGAGAGCGTCGTCTGCAGGAAGCGCGACAGGGACAGGACCATGCGGTCCGCCCGACCCGCCGATCCCTCCTCGATGAGGCCCGCGACGGAATTCAGCGTGTTGAAGAGGAAATGCGGATTGAGCTCGTAGCGCAGCGCCCGCATCTCCGCATCCAGCTTGCGCCGCTCGGCATTGAGAAGCGAGAGCGCGGCGGCATAGAAGCCGAAGGTCGCGACGTTCCACAGCAGGCTCATGCGGAACTGCAGGATGGCTTCGTCGAACGTCGCGGCGATCGCAAAGCCGGGCATGCCGAGGCCGCCGGGCAGCAGGTGCGGCCCGAGGGCCACGACGGCCGTGACGTCGAAGGCCGCCTGGCCGACGGCAACCACCAGAACGGCCAGAACGCCGAGCCCGAGCGCCCTTTCCCGCGGCAGGCCGTGCAGCCGCTGGAGGATCTGCGCCAGCAGCAGCGCCAGCAGGACGCTGCTCAGCCAGCCGGGTGCAAGGATCAGGGCGCCGCCCGAGAGCAGCAGGAAATCGTTGATGAAGAGCGCCGTCCAGAGTGTGACGGCCAGGACGAGCGCTTCGCGCCCATGGATGATGCCGGCCATGCCTGCTCCCGAAACCGCTGCCTTTCGGGAACGCGTATTCGCCCCCTTCTTGCTATGCCCCGTAAGCGGCCCCGGGAAAATGTCCTTGTGATGTTGTTCACGAAAAAACCCGGCTTGCACATGGCAAGCCGGGTTTTCCTTCGATGCATGGCTTCTAAAGCGCGCCGCGATCTTTCAGATCCGTGCCTCACGCTTTAGGTCGTTGATTTTCCGCATGTCGTTGGCGCAAAGCCGCTGCACACTTTTGCACGACGTGCTTTTAGTGGCTGTCGGCCATGCGGGCGGCCTCGACGGCATCGGACTGCTCGAAGCGCACGCCGTTGAAGAAGGCGTTCAGCAGGACGGCGACGATGGAGGCGAGCACGATGCCCGATTCGATGATGGGATGGATCGCATGCGGCATCCACATCAGGTAGTTCGGGGCGAGCAGCGGGATCAGGCCGAAGCCGATGGAGACGGCAACCACGAAGAGGTTGTTGCGCGAGGACTTGAAGTCCACCGTCGTGAGGATGCGCACGCCCGTCGCGGCCACCATGCCGAACATCACGAGGCCGGCGCCGCCGAGGATGAAGGTCGGCACGGCCTCGACGAGGGCGCCCATCTTCGGGATCAGTCCGAGGACGATCATGATGATGCCGCCCGCGACGCAGACATAGCGGCTCTTCACGCCCGTGACGCCGACGAGGCCGACATTCTGCGAGAAGCTCGTATAGGGGAAGGTGTTGAACAGGCCGCCGATCATCGTGCCGATGCCGTCGACGCGCAGGCCCGCCGTCAGGTTCTGCTGGGAGACCGGCCGGCCGGTGATTTCCCCGAGCGCCAGGAACATGCCGGTCGATTCGATCATGACGACGATCATGACGAGCGTCATGGTGGCGATCAGCACGGGATCGAAGATCGGCATGCCGAAGCGCAGCGGCGTGACGACTGCGAACCACCCGGCATCGGCCACGCGGTCGAAATGCATCATGCCGAGGATCGACGCGGCGACGCAGCCGATGACGACGCCGCTGAGGACGGCGATGTTGCTGATGAGGCCGCGGCCGAAGCGGGCGATGGCGAGGATCGAGACGAGCACCAGCGCCGACAGCGCGATATGGCTCGGCTCGGCATAGATCGGGTTGGAAACGGTCGGCGCGATGGCAAAGCCGCTCGGAACCGCCGGGCCGCCGCTTTCCGCCAGCGTCTTCATCTGGGCGAGCCATTCGGCATGGGCCGGGTCGATCAGCTTGGGCGCGGTCGGGCCGAAGGGATTGCCGAAGGTCCAGTTGATGCCGACGCGCATCAGCGACACGCCGATGACGAGGATGATGGTGCCCGTCACCACGGGCGGAAAGAAGCGCAGCAACCGGCCCATCAGGGGCGCGATCAGGAGAGCGATGAAGCCGGCGCCGATAATGGCGCCGAAGATCATGCGCGCGCCCTCCGTTCCCGGCGTCATGGTGGCCATGGAGACCATCGGCCCGACGGAGGCGAAGGTGACGCCCATCATGACGGGCAGGCGGATGCCGACATGCCGGCCGAAGCCGAGCGACTGGATGATGGTGACGAGGCCGCAGACGAAGAGGTCGGCGGAAATCAGGAACGCGACATCCTGCGGGCTGAGCTGCAGCGCGCGTCCGACGATGAGCGGCACGGCGACGGCGCCGCCATACATGACGAGTACGTGTTGGATGCCCAGCGTTGCGAGCCTGCCCGCAGGCAGTTTCTCGTCCACCGGGTGTATGCTGGATGCGTCGCTCATGGATACTCCTCCCATCCCATCGACCTTCCGAATTCCCGTCCTCCAACGGGGTGCGCCATCTTTGGTAGAGCGACAGACGGTCGCAAGCATAGCCCGGCGATAAACACTTTACGGTTTTCTGGGGTAATCCTGCGAGGAAGCTGGTCCGCCGCGTGCCTGGGGCTTGCCGGATTCAGCTGGAATTTCATCGGTTTGGCACCGATCCGGCGCCCGATATGCGACGTGAGCCAGCCTTCATTTGACCGCAAGTCACCCGCTGCCGTCAACTGTTTCCTGCGCGGCATATGTGTATTTCCACGCCGCCACCGGAAGAGCGGGAAACAGGCCTGGAGAGAGGCGCCGTGCTGGAAAGCAGGAAGCCGCGCGCGCGAAGCGAGGCAGCGCCGCGGCGGGCCACCGGAGACCTGATCCGGCGGTCCCCGACCTTGCCGGCAGGCCGGAAAAGCAAAAGGCCTTCCGGTTTCCCGAAAGGCCTTTGGAATTCGAATGGTGGGCGTGACAGGCATCTAAGCAGCTCAATTCGCCTTTGTTTTTACTGTCTTTTTCGATTTAATTCCCTCACCGGAAATAAGGTGAGGGATTTCTATGTTCCCGATCTGGTCCGCGACGATGCGGCTGGCCTCGATGCCGAGCCGCTTCCTGTCGACCCCCTTGGTGTAGATTTCGGCCGTCGAGAGCTTCGTCCAGCCGTATTGCGCCAATAGCTGATGGCTTCCCGCGCCGCCCTCCGCCGCAAGCGTTGCACTGAGCTTGCGCAGTCCGTGCGCGGACTTGCTGACCCCCGCGTCGGTGCACTTCTCCTTGAACCAGTTCCCGAAGCTTTCCTTGGTGAAGGCTTTTCCCTGAGAGCTTTCGATCAGATGCAGGCCGCGCCGCGGCGTGGCGTCGATCATCTTCACCAGATCGTCTGATAGCTCGATCGATATCCGGTATCCGGTCTTCGCGGTGTCGATCGACATCACCCGGCCCTGAATGTGCTGCCGACCGATGACGGCAATATCCGACCGGCGCAGACCGGTCAGGAGCATCAGCTCCATTGCCAAACGCTCGGGCGTCCCGATCTCGTGCTTCGCGCGATACTTCCGCACATCGTCCTTGGTCCACGCCGGGAAGCCGTCGGTCTTGTAGGTCGGCAGCACGATATCGCCGGTCGGGTCGGTCGGGACGATCCGCATTCGCCTAGCCCATCCGAACATCCCCCGCATCACCTTAAGGAAGTTCGCGGCCAGCGCTGGCGTCTCGTGGCGCTTATCGACCGCTTCCTGGATGACGTCCTGCGTAAACCCGGTCAGCGCTGAGCGTGCGCTCGTTTTCAGAACCTTCACCATGATGAGGCGCTGCTGCTTCTGCGTCGCCGCGCTGTAGCCGGCCCATTTGGCGCTCTCGGTCGTGTATCGGTCCCAGAGCCACTGTAGCGTGCCCTCGTAGACCTTCGGAACGGGAAGGGGCGCGCCGCCCGTCAGCGCCGCCATATAGGCCGCCTTGAAGGTCGGATCGTTCGGGGCGGGGAGGCGGATGCGCTTTCCCTTGCCGATGCGGAAATAGAAGACCCACTTGTCATGGCGGGTCTTCTGCTTGTGAACGTGAAGGGGGAGTTTCCGGGGCATCCCGGATTCTTCACAGGACCGGGCGGGAGTAGTCAATTCCATCGCTCTTCTTCGGGGCGATGTCCGGCGCCGTCGTTCCGGCGTGCGGTATGATCGACACGACCGCATCCCCGATCTTGATATCAATGCGACAGCTGGTCTCGTTCGCGACTTCGGCGGCGCGCATCATGTCCTGTTTGCGGATGAGGGCAGGGGCTGACATGGATCAGTTCTCCCCGTTGTTCGACTTATCCACAGGGGCCTCGCCAAGCAGTGAGCGCAGGAAGATCATTAAGATTCGCTCCTGGTCAATATGGCAATTCCTGATGCTATCTTGGACGACGTCGTCGGCGAGCGCCCAACGGGCTTTTGCGCGGACGTCCTCGATCGTGCGGCAAGGGCAGCGCATGACCGCCAGTTCCGCTTCTTCCTTCCTGTCCCAGATGCCTTCTTCGTTGATGTGGCCCTCGTCCGTTATTCGAAACTCGGCGGTGGCGGCGAGGTGTGCTTCGATAAGATCGGTCAGCATTCCCCGTCCTCCAGCAATGCGTCGGCGACGGCCTACGCCTGGTTCAGTTCGTGCTCGGCTTGCTCGGCCAGAAGGTCGAGCGCCCACATGTCGCGAGGGTCCTTGAAGCCCTGCGCCGCGAGACGGAGGGCGTGGAGATAGGAACGGGCGGCACCGAAGGCATCTTCAAGACGCTGGCTAGGTGTCTGGGGCATCACACGCCCTCCGCCCGATCGAGGAAGGATTCGAGGAAGTCTATCGCCACCTCATAGGAGAGATCGCCCCGCTCTTGTCTGGCAGCCAGATAGCGCCCCTTGAGCAAGATTGCCTCGAAAGAGGTGGCGGGATGCAAGGCAATCGCGTGAATCAGTTCGATGCCGTGCGTCGAAAGCTCGTCGCCACCCTTTTCCGCAAACTCCGGGCTATCGTCATCATGCTCGTCCAGCAGCGCGCAAAACCGCGTCTCGTTGTCGATATGCTGGTTGATCAGGGCAAGCAGGTCTTCGCGCTCCCGAGCCTCTGCCAGGGCGATAGCGCACACCGCGTTGATGGTCTCGACGCTGTAGTCTGCGGCCATCGATCCAAGGCAGGTTTGCGTGGTGTGGTGCAGGAAGAAATCCTGCAGCGATTTGATGGGCTGGTCGGCAACCGCCGTTTCCAGCTTGCAGAGCGGGTCCTGGTATGGGTCCGCTTCGTCATCGTCCATCGGGCGCTGCGCGACGTAGAGCGGAAGCCACTTGGCGAACAGGTCGGCGATGACGGAGGGCTGCGGGTCGAAAAAGAAGGTTTTCATTCCGCCGCCCTCCGTTCTGCGTCGGCCTTCATCCAGCCAAGAGCGGCTTTCATCATGGCAGGGATGCGTGGAGTTTCGCCGGCCTCGTAGTCTTCGATGGCGAATTCCAGTGCCTCCATCGCCTCGCCGAGGGTTTCAGCCGGACGGTCCCACTCTTCGAGCACTTCGATCTTGTCCCAGTAATCGACGGGGATATGATCGTCTTCGCCTCGGTCCTCGGCCTCCGACTGCTTCGCGAGGTGGACGTATTTCACGGCCTTGTAGCGCAGGATCGCGGTGTTGAGCGAAATGTCAGCCATCACGCAGCCTCCACTTCCGAGACTTCAACGCTGAGATGCGCGGTGGCCGCGACAAAGGCCGGAAGGTCTTCCGCGTAATACGCCGCCCGCTGGATCAGCAGCCATGCGCGATCCTCGGCTTCCTCGGGCGTAGTCGGCTTTGCATCCTTGGCGACCTGCTCGACGAGTTCAATGCAGCCGTTGAGATGGTCGAGAAACACATCGCCGATCTCGCCGGCCGCGTTGTACAGATTTCCACTCGTGAAACGCCCTTGGTTCAAGAACGCGCAAGCCGTTTCGTCCAACGCGAAGAACAGGGCGAGGAGCGCGCGCAGTTCCTTCATCGAGAGCTTCCGCAGTTCCTCGACGGTGAGGAGATGTGTGATCTCGGGTTCGGTGGTGCCCATGATGAGCGACGAGATTGAGGGCACAGCCTCGCCCCCGGCCGGAATCGGTCCGTTCATGACTTCTCTCCATTTTCCTGTTGGGTGGTGCCGGCTAGGGCCGGTCTGTCATTTCTGAATTTGTGCCACGGCGGCGCGGTTTACTCGCGCCGGATCAGCCGGCGGCGGTGTCGGTTTCCGCGAGATCGGCGAAAAAGCGGACGACATTGGCCACGTCCTTGAGATAGCGCGCCGAATTCGTGAGATTGGCCATATGGTTGTCGACCTGCGCACGCTTCAGCATCAACTCGTCGAGCAAGCTCTTTTCGGCCGCTTCTTCCTGGTTGATCAGCCCATTCTCCAGTTCATAGGCGATGCCGGCATCGTCGATCTGGCGGCAATGCTCGACGTGGGATTTCATCCAGCGGTACTCGGCCTCAAGGACCTTCTCGATATTTTCGAGACGGATCAGCGCCGTTCGCAGAATTTCTTGCGCGCTCGAATCGGCTGCCTGCGGCATTTCAATCTTTTTCGGGACGTTCATGATGTTTTCCTCGGGGGCATGGCTTAGGGGTTGGCCTCCTCAATTTGAGGGGTGCCTATTCGTTCTTGACCAGCTTCAGGCGCCCTTGGCCCTGCCGCTCGGCGACATAGGTCTTGGCCTTGCTCAACAGGCCGTTTTCCATGCAGTGGCGGGCCTTGTCGGGGTCGAAGAGGCGAACCGCCTTCCCCCCGATATCGGCGCGTAAGCCGAATTCCATCGCCGCGCCCATCTTCTTCAGACGGTTGCCGAGCCAGAGTGTGCCGCACTTCAAAGCGGGCAGTCCGAATTGCTCCCAGATATGCCGAGCGGTGACGCCGGTGCGTTGGATGGCGTCCGGCCGCACCTTCTCGCGCAGGTCGGAGAGTTCACGGCGCATGGCATCCAGATCGGCGTGGACCGGCTCAAGCTCCTGCCGGACGACGACGCCAGCGTTGCGCTTGATCATCCCGCCGAGCATGGTGCGCGTGGCCTGATCGAATTCAACGTTGCCGGTCAAATGGCCCCGGCGCCAAGCAACGAAGACCTTGATCAGCATGTGCCGAACGGCCGGGGCCTTCTCGGCATCGGAAAGAGAGGCGACGAGCAACGCCTGCTCTTCTGAAAGCCAATATTCGATGACCTCCGACTTGCGCCCTCTACCAGACGTCACGACTTTGACGCCGCGCCGCACGGCGCCAAAGGCTTCAAGCTCAGCCATGTTTCGGTCGATCAGTTCACGAATGACTCGTGGACGTTTGAAACCAAGACGGTGCGCGAGGTCGAGATCAAGGGTGCAGGGCTCGCCATCATAAACGGACAGCTCGACGTCGGCGACGGAGAAGGACGAGACGTTCATCGCGTGCCCTCCATTGCCCGGAGCATGTCGCGGGCATTGTCGAGCGCAGCACGAGCCGCCAGCGCAACAGCCGAAACCCCGTGCCCGACGTCGCCGCCTATGCCGTCGCCGGTCTTGTCCAGCGCGGTCAGCAGGTCGAAGGCGGTTTCGATCTCGTCGCGGAGTTCGGCGAACTTGGGGAGGGTGCCCCCCGTAGGCTTGGCGGACGGAGAGGGGATATTCCGCGCCGGAATATCGGTTGTGGCGGCGTGGACATGAAGATCAATGCCGAGGATGGCCTTGAGCGCCAGCACTGACTTGGACCGCAGCACCACGCTGCGCTCGATACGATCGACTGTCTGCTGGGAGGTTCCCGCCTTTTCAGCCAGGAAAGCCTGAGACCATCCATTCGCCTCGCGCGCCGCGCGGATGATCGGCCCGTCCGTCGTCGGCGCGAGGTGGATGATGTCGGCGGCGGATTGATGTGCGTTCATGGCTACTCCATCGAGCTGATGAAGCGTTAATTATCCCTGAACGGATAGGTGGTCAAGCAGAAATTATCCGCGAACGGATTAGAACGGTGGCGTTTGCCAAATGTACGGCTTCACCCATTCAATCGGATGCACGTTTTCTACCGGAATGTCGGTGAGGTCGGAGGCGCGAGGGGACGTCAACGTCCACTTCCCCTCTGAAGAGCCGCGCAGGATCTTCCTAATGATGAAGCGACCGTCCGGCAGTTCCGCGACGACCACGCTGCCCACTCCGTCGGCAGGTTGGGTCGGATCACCAAAATATATGACGGCATGAGCTGCGAACTCGGGGAGCAGCGTATCCGATGTGACACGAACCGCAGTCAATTTTTTGTACGCAGTTGGGGGCTTTGGTGCCCACATCTGGTCAGCACGGTCAATCCAGCGAATTGTCTGCGCCTCTTCGATCACGCCGCGGACAGGCATCAGGTCGAACTTTTCCGAAAGGCCATAGACCTCATTATAGAGATCAGAAAGGCTGTCTCGGTGATCGCCTTCAGGTGCGGTTCCCTTTGTCCAGCGATTGACAGTAGACTGGCTAACCCCCAGCCGCTCAGCGACTTTTGTCTGGGTCCATCCAGGCATAGCGAGAAGTGAGATCAGTTTTTCGTTTATAGACATGGGGTTACAATATCCGTGATTGGATGGCGTTTCTATTTCCTTTCACGGATAATCGATATTGCCTAACTATCCGCGAACGGATATGGTTAGCGCGCTATGAACAACATCCGTTTTATCCGAACCCAAGTTTTCAAGATCAGCCAGGCCGAGTTCGCTCGGATCGCTGACACCGGCCAAGCGGTCGTTTCGCGATGGGAGAAGGGCGACACCTCGCCCTCTCTGGAACAACTTCGACGGATCCGTGAGGAGGCGCGTAGGCGTGCCCTTGCTTGGGACCATGATTGGCTCTTCGGTGCCGCCCCGGTGTCCGCATGAGGCCGCCCCTGAACCTCCCCGCCGCCGACGACGTCACGCGCGCCGCCATGTGGCTGGCTGACATCGCCCGTTGGCCGGAATCCCCGGCAGACCTCCTGATCCACCGCTTCGACTTGAAGGTCTGGCAGGCCCGCAAGGCCGTCGAGAAGGCCCGGAAGATGCAGTTGCTGCGGCGGGTATCCTGATGGGCGCCTTTGCGGAATGGCAACCCCGCTATGCCGAGCACGGCATTGTCACCTTCCCCGTCGTCGTCGACGAGAAACGGAAGAAACCCGCCATCCAAGGCTACCTAAAGATCGGCCTGCCGACGAGCGGCCAACTGGTGATGAAGTTTCCCGAGCACGACGCCCTCGGGCTGGCGTGCAAGCGGAACCGGATTTCCGTTCTCGACGTCGACACGACGGACGAGCGTGAACTTGCGGATGGACTCGCACGGCACGGCCAGACGCCGTTCATCGTCCGCAGTGGGTCTGGGCATTTCCAGGCTTGGTATCGCAACAGCGGTGAGAGCCGCCGAATCCGTCCCGATCCGACTCGGCCGGTCGATATTCTCGGCAACGGCTATGTCGTCGCGCCGCCGTCAATGGGCGCTCGTGGCAGATACCAGATCATTCAGGGCAACATGGACGATCTCGACCGCCTGCCGAAGATGATCAACGTCGCCCCGATCACCGGCCGCGGCGAGGATTTGTCCGCACGCAAGACGCAATCCGGTCCCGACCTCGCCGGCATGCACCAAGGCTCTGGCCGCAACAACACCTTGTTCAGCCGCGCTCTTCGCCAAGCGCACGTCGCATCAACCAAAGAGGAGCTTATCCAGATGGTTTCCCAGGCAAACCAGCAGTTTGCTCAGCCGTTGCCTGCCGACGAGGTGCTGAGCGTCTCGCATTCCGCGTGGAAGTACAAGGAGGCCGGCCGGCTCATGGTCACGGGCGGCGAGGCAACCGCCGTCATCTTCCAGAGCGATATCGACCATCTCTGGGACCAGCCGACAGCCTTGTCGCTTCTGGTGCGGCTCCGGCTCGCCAATGGGCATCGCAACGGCGAGCCTTTCCCGCTGACCAGCGGCATCGCAGCGAAGCTCAACATCAGCAAGGACACTTACCTCGCCGCTCGGAAAGTCCTTATCGACCGGTTCTTCCTTGAGATCGTCCACCCCGGGGGCAGGGGTCGTCACGACCAGCCGTTGGTGAGGCTGATGTGATGAAGGGGGGAGGAAGGCAGGAGAAGAGGTGTCTTAGTTATGTTGTGTCGAGATTTTCGACCCTAAGACTTCCCCCTCATTTGGAGGGCGGCATGACCATCGCGCTCTCCACGATCGACAAACTTGGGAAGCTTTTCCCTCGCCTGGCGAGCGATCATGACGGCGAGGTCGTTGCAACAGCTCGGGCGATTGTTCGGACGTTGGCGTCGGCCGGTGCCACGCTTCACGACATCACCGCCGAGATGCAGCCGAAGGTTCGCGTTCAGGAGCGTGTCGTCTACCGGGACGCTCCGAAGCCGAAGCCGAAGGCAAGTCGGAAGGCGAAGAAGGCGTCTCCACCGCCCGAGCCTCCGCCGCAGGCGACACGCGGCAAGTTTGTGCCCTACGAGGAGGTTTTGAAGTTCGGGCCTCAACTTCTCGAACTCGATCTGAACGGTAAGGAAATGGACTTCGTCCTGCAAATCCTGACCTGGGCCGAGACCTACAAATCCAAGTTCACGCTGACCGCAAAGCAGGCTGGTTGGTGGCAGCGCTTGTTGGTCGAGAACGATGTTGCCACACCTGAAGGACCAGCAGCATGAGCACCACTGTCGGGAAAATGAAGATCCAGATTGCCGGCGAGACCAAGGCGAGGTTGGCAGCCGAGCAGAGGGCGAGCGACGCGGAGGCGCGGGCCGAGGCGGCGGAGAAGCGGGAACGCAATTTGGACGGGGAGCTTCGGCGCCTTCGCTCGCGAGTGTCCGAGCTGGAAGCGCTCACCGCTTCGACAGGGAGGGCCGCGTGATCCTCCTCGACCTCATCAAACTCAAAGGCCGCCTTTGGTGGCGGAGGGTAACACTATGACCCCGATCCTGAACATCACGCGCAACGACGACGGGCAATACCAGATCACCGACCCGAACGGGAAGTTGGTCGAGGGGCCGTTCGATACCAACGCTGCGGCGTGGAAGGCTCTCGACAGGCTGGACAGCGAGGCCGCTTTGCCGAAGCGGCGCAAGAACAAGCCCGTCCTCTGGGGTAAGCCGGAAACCAACTCGAAGAAGACGCGTCGGAAGGAGAAGCGGCAGAAGGAGCGAGCCGACCACAAGATGAAGGTTAACGCGGCAAAGGCCGTCGGCTGGGTTCGTGGCGTCGCCGCGGTCAAGTTCGATCCGGCCGGCGAACGGGCCTACCGAGACCACAAGCTCGGCACCTTCGGGGCGGCATCCGAGGTCAAGCGGATCGATCCCGCTGAATACCTGGCTGCCAAGGCGCGAGGCGAAGCTTGAACCGCAAAACCGTCAACATCTACAAGGTGACGCGGGAATGCGGCGTACGGCTGGTCGCTTCGCGGGAGCATAGCCCCGCCAGCCGCCGGCCGTTCGACTGTTTTTGCAAGCCGACGGTCCGGGAGATCGGCCAGCGTTGGGGAGAGGGGCACTTGCGCCTGGTTCTCATGCTCATGACAGGCACACGCGCCAACGCCCGCGGGCTTTATGCGGACATGATGAAAGCCGTTGCCCGGCTCCTCGCCGGCAATCCCGACCTGATTCGCCGGCCGTCCCTGGTCGACGAGTTCAACACCATCGACCTTGGTCGTCTGCGCAGTCAGGCGAAGGCCATGCGGTGCGGAGTGCCGACGAGCGACGTGTTGCTTGTCCTGCTGTCGGTAAAGTTCAAGGCCGTGGCGAGCGGCGAAGCAATCGAGACAGGAGAAGAGGCATGAATTTCACGGACTGGACGGCCAAGCTGGTGAAGGACCGGATCATCGAAATGGCAGACACGCTGCGCATGGTGCCGGCAGTGAAGGGGCCGAAGAGCTACGGGAATGCCATGCCAGAGGGCGTCAGGCAGCGTTCGGAGGCTTTCGGGTATCACAAGGCCACTTATCGAGAAACCGCGTCAGCGGCTGCCCTCTGGCGAATGGAGCAATGCTTCGGGTGGATAAATTCTCTGCCCGACCAGTCTGACCGTGAACTTCTTTACGGCTGGTCGTTCGAAAAGGTGCGAACCGGGCGCTCTCTGGCCGACTTCGCCGAAGAAAATGGCATGAACGAGAGAAAATTGCTCCGGGCTGTAATCGCTATCTGCCAGCGGATTGCCGATCGCCTAAACCAAGAGAGGCAAATTCGGCTTTCGGCCCTGGATTGCGCCGTGTCCGAAAATGCGTTTGAACTCACGTCAACAACGGTACCGTCCGAGAAATGCGCCACACACTGGCGAGCGTCGGACGGAAGGCCGCACATCGACCCTGCTCTGCCGAAAAGCCGAGTAATCGACCCCCGGAAGATCCGGGCGCGGCATTCGGAAAAGAACCGGAGCCTCGGGGCACGCTAGGAATCCAAGGGGAAGCCGCTACGCCTGAATCCATAGCCTACTGGCCGGCGTACTTCTCTTTCATCTGCCGCCCAACGCGGGCGCCGAGGGCGAATGCTTCTTTCTTCAGCCAGCGCTCAGCGGATGCTTTGCCGTCGCGAGCCACACGGCGTCGATATTCTCGCTCTAGCCGCGGACGATGGCTATCCATAATGCGCTGTCCCTCAGCCCGCGCTTGGCGCTCTGCCTTGGCAGACATGGACCGATTTGACTGGCGAATTTTTCGCTTTTTTTTCGTGTCAACTTTCGGTTCGAGGCGCTTTTTATTCTCGCCCTTGCTATGCGGTTGAGTAGTCACCGTTCTGTTGTCGAGATTGGGTTCGGTAGGACTCTCAAGCCCTTCGACTGCCAGGGATGGCGATGGAAGTGCTACAGCTACGCTGATCAGGATCGCTGAAAGTGCAAGACGTGACAAATCATTTCTCCTTCTATGGCCGAAGATGGTCACAGTTGGGTCGATTTCGAGGTCGCGAGCCTACTTTTTGCTTGAGGATAGGAAAATTGCAAGTTTGGACAGTGGCGGTGGCACCGATCTACTGATTGGACAACCATCCATGAGACCGGCCGGTATCGAGCCTCGCCCATTCCAAAGCCCATCGGGAAGGCGGCCATGCCAATGTTAGGCGGTCGTGAAGGCCGCGGGATGTACGCAGCCGTTCCTTTCCGACCCCATACGGCATAGCCGTAACCTTGGGAGCAGCTTCCAAGGCAAAGTCCCAAGGCATAGCGCCAAGAGAGCCCGTCCCGGTCTGTCACCCGGTGGCGGGCTTTCGTTTCAGGAGAGAGAGAAGAGCGGGATGGTTCTCATCATTCGCCCTCTTTGCGGCAAATCGAGGCATGAAGGTTTTGCTCGGCATCACTTGCCGTTTGGCTTTTCCGGTTTCGCTGATGGTTTCAGCCCGGGGTCGTCATCGACCGTCTTACCTGGCTTTGTGGGTTCCTTCACGTCCTTAAACGGATCGTTGTTCGGTTGGAGCCCGATACCTGTGCCTGTGTTGGTGTCTGTTGATGTACCTGTTGAGTTTCCCATGTTGGTACCTCCCAATTTTAGCCACCAGATTATGCAACGCAAGATCGCAGGAGTCGATAGGCCTAATTCCAGCGCGCGCATCTCCGTCGTACGCTGGTAGGTCGTAGGGACTGGAACGCCCTACGGCCATTCATTACAGCCCGGCCACCTTGCGGAGATCGTCGTTCATTCGGCTCTGCCAGCCTTTGCCCGTCGCCTTGTAGTGCTCGACGAGATCGGGATCGAGGCGGATGGTGATTGGTTTTTTGGTGACCTCGGCCTTCGGCCGGCCGCGTACGGCCTTCTCCATCTTCTCCGCAATATCGGGGAAGACCTCCTTGAAGGGTCGGGCGGATTTCATCTCCTCCTCGGTAAGAGGAGGATTATCGGATACTGCGTCCCAATCGTCTTTCGTATAGCCGCGGCCTGGATGAAACTGCTCGCGGGGTCTGTACTTGATAACCATCAGATCAGGTTCCTTTCGTCTTCCCGGGCCGGGCGCATCGAGATAACCGAAAGCGCCTCGGTGCCGAGGGTTACGAAGATCACGACGACGGTGCCGTCTGCGAGACGACCGATAGCCTTGGACCGCCCATGCTTCGCAGGGACGACGACCGAGGCAAGGAAGAACTCGAAAGACAGTGCAGCGAAATCGAGACTGTGTTTCTCGATGTTGGCGATGCGCTTCGGTTCGTCCCATACGATCTTCATATAATGTACGTACGATAAATCCCGCGAATGTGCAAGGAATATTTGTACGTACGGAAATCATTTTTGTACGTACAGGTAGGCGATGCCGTCACGCCCTCCCGCCCACCGTCCGCCGATGCAGGGTGACCGGCAGCAACACCCGCTAGTGCGGATCGGCAGGATTGTCCTGAACTATACTTGGTGCGAATTGGTGGTAGTCAATGACAGACAGAGACGACGAGACCGGCCGCTTCCTGCCTGGCAACAGGTTCTGGGAGGCGCGTTCCTCGCATGGCCGCAATCCGATCTTCGCAAAGCCTGAGGATCTGTGGGCGGCTGTGGTGGAATATTTCGAGTGGGTAGAAGCAAATCCGCTCTACGAGGAGAAGGTCTTCAACGGCAAGGATGGCATTGTGCGCGCCACCATCGCGAAGATGCGCGCAATGACGATTTCCGGGCTGTGCGTCTTTCTCGATATCGCCCGCGGTACATGGGACGGTTATCGCGAGCGGCCCGATTTTATGCACATCGTCACGCGAGCCGAGGAAATCATCCGAGATCAGAAGTTTTCCGGCGCCGCCGCTGACCTCCTCAATGCCAACATCATCGCCCGCGACCTTGGCTTGGTCGACAAGCAGGATGTTGATCAGAAGACGAAGCTTGAGGCCGGCGATAGCCTGACCGAGCTGCTGAACACGATCGCCCAGAATGGCAAGCGCATCACTGACCGCTGATCAGTTCCTCGATCCGCGCTGGAGGTTATCGAACCTCTACTACATCACGGACAAGACGGGAACGAAGATCAAGTTCGAGCCGAACGAGAGCCAGCTTGCGTTCCTGAACGAGACGACGGCGCTCAACATCATCCTGAAGGCCCGGCAGCTCGGGTTCACGACGCTGTGCTGCCTGATCTATCTCGACGCCTGCCTGTTCCATCCGAACACCAGGGCGGGCGTTATCGCGCACCGGCTCGACGACGCCAAGGTCATCTTCCGGGACAAGATCAAGTTCCCGTATGACAGTCTGCCGGATCAGCTCCGGGCGCGCATCAGGTCGACGCAGGACAGCGCGGACACGCTGACGTTCAGCAATAACTCGTCCATCCGCGTTTCGACGTCGATGCGCTCTGGCACGCTGCAGTATCTGCACGTCTCCGAATTCGGGAAGATCTGCGCGCAGTTTCCGGAGAAGGCGCACGAGATCGTCACAGGTGCGCTCAATGCCGTGGCGCCGGGCCAGTTCGTCGTGATCGAGAGCACAGCGGAAGGGCAGGAGGGCGCCTTTTTCGACATGACGTCTCGGGCGATCGAGATGAAAAACTCCGGAGCCGCACTGACGGAGATGGATTACAGCTTCCATTTCCATCCGTGGTATCGGGACAAGACATACCGGCTCAATCCGTCCGGCGTGACGATCACGGAAGAGGATGAGCGGTATTTCGACAGCCTCGCGGCCAGGGGCATCGTTCTCGATGATTGGCAGAAGGCCTGGTACATCAAGAAGGACGTTACGCAGGCCGGCGACATGAAGCGGGAATTCCCGTCCTTTCCGGAAGAGGCCTTCGAACAGGCGCTGGAGGGCGCTTACTTCTCCGTCGAGATGGACATCGCCTACAAGCAGCAGCGCGTCGGCGGCTTCCCGGTCGATCCTCGTTATCCGGTCAACACCTTCTGGGATCTCGGCCGCAACGACCTCAATACGATCTGGCTGCACCAGTACATCGGTGGGCATCACCGTTTCGTCGGCTACTACGAGAACAGCGGCGAGTGGATCGGCCATTACGTCAACTGGCTGAACGACTGGAAGCGTGACCGCAATATCCAGTTCGGAGAACACTACCTGCCGCATGACGGTGACCGGCAATATCTCTGGATACCTGACGGCACACTCGACGTGATGTCCAAGCTGAACTTCCGGCCGAACATCGTCGATCGCGCTACCTCGGAAATCCAGCAGATCAACCAGGCACGGCCGTTCTTCCACAAGTGCCAGTTCGATGAAGCTGGCTGCTCGGTGGGCCTGAAGCGCCTCAAGGCGTTCCGGAAGGAATGGGACGACCTGAGAGGCATGTGGAAGGACAAGTCGCGCCACGACATCAATTCGCACGGCGCAAAGGCGTTTCTGACCTTCACGGCCTCCGGGTTCCGTGAGGACGAAATTACAGTGCAGGCAACGCAGCGTGACCGTCACCGTGAACGGTTCGCCTCCAGAGGTGAAAGCGAAGGCTCATGGATGACAGCATGACAGGCCTTGCGAAAGGCAAGCCGGTTCCGCAGCGCTTCAAGGATTGGTTCATCAACGACCGGAACCATACCGAGAAGTGGCGCGAGGAGGCGAAAGAGGATTACGAGTTCGTCGCCGGCCGGCAGTATTCGGATGACGAAATTGCGGCGCTCAAGGCGAAGAAGCGCCCCATCGTCGTCTTCAACCGCATCCAGCCGATTGTGGACAGCGTCTATGGCCAGGAGATCGGCAACCGCCGTCAGGTCAGCTATATCCCGCGGGAAATGGGCGACGTGAAACCGAACGAGCTTATGACCGGCGCAGCGGAATGGTTCCGTGACCAGGCGCATGCCGAAACGCATGAAAGCGATGCCTTCCTCGACATGCTGATCTGCGGCATAGGCTGGACGGAAACCCGCATCGACATGGAGGAAAACCCGGCCGGGACGCCGGAGATCAACCGCGTCGATCCGATGGAGATGTTCTGGGACTACGACGCCAAGCGTCGAAACCTCTCTGACGCGCGCCGCGTGTGGCGGGCTCGCCGCATTCCGGTTTCCGAGGCCAAGGCCATGTTCCCGGGCTTCGCCAAGGCGCAGCTTGATGCACAGTGGACCATGGTGCGCGATCGGCAGGAAGTCGAGAGCGCGCCGGAGACGGACGACGGCGGCGAGGATTCGGGCGACGAACTGGTGACCCTCGTTCACGCGCAATGGATCGAGCGCGAGGCCTATTACATCGCCGAAGACCCGATGAGCGGGCAGCAGGGCGAATTCAGCGTCGAGGAATACCAGACCACCAACAAGCGGATGAAGCAGTTGATGGGGACCGAGATGCAGGGCGCGCGTCTGATGCGCAAGGTCCGCAAACAGGCCTTCCTCGGGGAGGTGGTGCTGTCCTATGGTCCGGCGCCGTGCCCCACGCAGTTCTCCTTCGTGGCCATCACCGGCAAGCGAGACCGCAACAAGGGCACCTGGTACGGCCTCGTGCGCGGCATGAAAGACCCGCAGCGCTGGGCCAACAAGTGGCTTAGCCAGATGATGCACATCATGAACAGCAACGCCAAGGGCGGGCTGCTGGCCGAGAAGGGCGCGTTCAGGAACCAGCGACAGGCAGAGGAAAGTTGGGCCGATCCGTCCGCCATCACATGGATGGAGGATGGTTCGATCCAGCAGCAGCGCATAAAGGAAAAGCCGCCCGCGCAGTTCCCGGCCGGCTTCCAGCAACTCACCGAGTTCGCGATTTCATCGATCCGGGACACCTCGGGTGTTTCGGTCGAAATGCTTGGTCTTCGCGAGGCCGGACAGGCCGCCTCGCTGGAAATGCAGCGCCGGCAGGCGGGCATGACGATCCTGCAACCGTTCTTCGACGCGCTGAAGCACTATCGCGAGCTGCAGGGCGCGGTGATGCTCTATTACATTCAGAACGATCTTTCGGACGGCCGCCTGGTCAAGATCGTCGGTGACGACAACGCGCAATATGTGCCGCTGATCCGGCAGGCCACGTCGGAATACGACATCATCATTGATGATGCGCCGACCAGCCCGAACATGAAGGAAGCTGCCTGGGCGACCATGATGCAGCTCCTGCCGGCATTCGGCCAGATGATCCCGCCGCAGATGATGGTGACGCTGCTCGAATACTCGCCGCTGCCGTCGAACGTAGTCGAGAAGCTGAAGCAGCAGGCGCAGCAGAGGCAGGAACAGCAGGCGCAGGCGCAGCAGCAGCAAATGCAGGTTGCGCAGCAGCGTGAGGGCGCCGAAGTCGGCAAGATCGAATCCGAGACCGAGAAAAACAGGGCAACGGCGCTCAACCAGGCGTCTCAGGTCGAGTTCGAAAGGGCAAGAATGGCGACGGACATGCTCCAGATGTTCGCCGCTCCACAAGGGCAGCCAGAAAGGGCAATTCAATGAAGCAGTCCGAAGAGGATTTCGTGAATGAAGGGTTTTCCAGTGAAGAACTGGAGGCCATCAGCGCCGCCGGAACCGAACCGGTGGTGGAAGAGCCGGAGATCACCGCGGAAACTCCGCCGCCGGCCGAGACTGCCCCGGAGACACCAGGACCTGAGAAGGTTGATATCCGTGCTTTGCAGGAGGCCAGAGCGAGCGAACGCCAGCTGAGGGCAGAACTTGCCCGGCATGCCGAAGAGCGCGCCCGTCTTGACGAGCGGGTCAAGCTGCTCTCTGCCGCGATGCAGAGCCGCGCGGTCGATCCGGAGCCGAAAGTCCCGACATTCGAGGAAGACCCGTTCGGGAACATGGAACACCGGTTCCAGGGCACCAACAAGCAGATCGAGACGCTTCAAGCCGAACTGAAGGCGTTCCGGGACGCCGAGGCGCAGCGCGCGCAACAGTTCCAGGTCCAGCAAGAGCGGCAGGCGATCGTCAACCGCGCGCAGCTGATCGCGAACAAGGCGGCCGAAAAGCACCCCGACGTGAACGACGCGGTTCAGCACGTCGTCAACGCCTCCGTGGCCGAGCTGCGCCGCCGGCTTGAGGCCGGCATGATCCCGCCCGAGCACTATGAAGAGGCGGTGCATAACCATTTCACGGCGCTTTGCTCGCAGGCGCCGGAAGATCCTGACCAGTTCGCGGACTACATCCGCCGGCACGCCCGCTACTGGGACTGGCAGGGCGCGAAAACGCCGGCCGCCGGTCAGCAGTCCGTCCAGGACCTCGCCGCGCGCCAGGAGCGCCACATGAGCCTTTCCGGCACATCCGGCGGCGAGGCTCCGAAGCCTCTCGACGCCAAGGCGCTCGCCACCATGTCGGACAAGGAATTCCAGGCCCTCATGCACACCGTGCAGGGCCGCAAGCAGGTTGAGCAGATCATGGGCGGGTAATTGCCCTTCCCGCCCTGACGGCCCACGCACAACGGCCTTAAACTTGCTGCTTCGGGGCGCGGCCCGTTATCCGCGCGCAGCCCGCGCACCACGGCTTTAAAGTGGCCTGCTTCGCCTGCCAGCGGCGTCACAGTTTGGCGATCACCCCAAATTTTCCAGTCCTTTCAAGGATATAGAAATGGCAAACACCACGTTTGGCGTCAACGACGCCTTGGCGGTGAAGCTGTGGGCGCGTCGTCTCGAATACGATATCGTCTATCGTACCGACATCTCCGCGCTGATCGGCGAATCCTCCAACTCCATCATCCAGCTCAAGACCGAGACCTCCAAGGAGTCCGGCGACCAGGTCACGTTCCCTCTGATGAAGGAACTGATGGGCGACGGCTTCACCGAGGGCGAAATTGCTGAAGGCAACGGCGAAAGCCTGTCGCTCTACAGCGATGCGCTGGTCATCAACGAGCTCGGCCACGTCGTCAAGATCCCGAACAAGGGTCGGTCGATCGACGCGCAGCGCGTTCCCGTCAACCTCCGCGAGGCGGCCCGCTCCGGCCTTCGCACATGGAAGGCGAAGCGTATGTCCGTCACATTCTTCAACCATGTCTGCGGCTATACCCCGGAGACGCGGCCGAAGTATCGCGGCAACAATGCCATCGTCGCTCCGTCGCGGCAGTTGTTCGTCGACACGGGCAACAACAACTCGGACGGTGACGAAAACCTCGCCTCCGATGACGTGTTCTCGCTCAAGTACGTCGATTTCGCCCGAGAAATGGCGGAGACGGCCGCAAGCCCGATCCGGCCCATCAACGTCGAAGGCGTGGACGGCGGCCGTGACATCAGCGGCGGCAAGTACGTCATGTACCTGCATCCGTACCAGGTAACGGACCTGCGCACCAAGACGGATACGGGCCAGTGGCTCGACATCCAGAAGGCTGCGCTGGCGGGCGGCAGTTCGTCGAAGAACCCGATCTATACGGATGCTCTCGGCGAATACAACAACGTCATCCTGCGCAAGGCGAACCACGTCACCCAGGGCGTCAATTCGTCCACGGGCGTTGCGGTGGCCAACACGCGCCGTGCGGTCCTGCTCGGCGCTCAGGCGGCTGTCGTCGGCTTCGGCAAGGGCAACGGCCCGACGACCTATGCCTGGAATGAAGAGCTGATCGACCACAAGCGGCAGCTCGAAGTGTCCATCATGAGCATGTTCGGCCTGAAGAAGACCCGCTTCGACAACCAGGACTTCGGGACTGTCGTCGTGTCTTCCTACGCCGCTGCTCACACGTAAGGAGGGACGAAGATGCCGACCAATACCCGCGGCTCTACCGCCCGTGACGACAGCAAGCAGCTCATCCACTATCTGCGGAAGGGACTTGCCTACAACTCCGGTGCCGGCCCCCACCTCGTGGGGACCATTCCTGCCGGCGCTCTCATCCTGAAGCCGTCCTCGGGCGTGCATGTCGTGACAGCGGCAAATGCCGGCACGAACAAGCAGGCCGACGTTGGAACGCTCGCCACCGCTGACCTCTTCGGTACGGACCTGTCGCTCGCCGCGACGAATTTCGTTCCGCTGGACGAAGCGGTGGGCGGCTACCGCGTGGCGGCCGATACGGAGATCTACGTAACGCTCGACATCACCGGCAGCGGCAGCACGGCCGGCGATTTCGAGTTCGTGATCGCGTTCATCCCGGACAATGACCGGTAATGGACCTCGCGTTCATGACCTTGTGGGAGGCGGGTTATTTCCTGCCTCCTGCAGATCCTCCCAAGCCTGAAAAAACCGTCCTCAAGGGGCACTGCCAGCACTGCGGGAAGAAGGTCGGCAAGGGCCTTTTTCGGCATGAGAAGGCGTGCGCAAAGGTGAAGCGATGACGATCACCGTTGTCACGGGCGGCCCGATCGGTCCCGGCATCGACGTCAGCCTGACGCTCGGCGCTCTGAAGGCCGAGATTGCCGACGATCTGGACCGCACCGACCTGACGAGCCAGATCGCGACGGAAATCCAGCGGGCCATCAAGTTCTACCAGTACAAGCGCTTCTATTTCAACGAGGTGAGGGACGAGGTCTTCCAGACCGTCGCCTATCAGGGGCTCTACAACTCCCTCGATGCCGAGATCATCCAGCAGTTCATCGAGTTCGACGACATCTACCTGAACGGCGAGCAAATGCCGCTCACGTTCATGGAGCCGAGGGAATGGGAAGTGCTGGCGTCCGGCGGCAATGGCGCAAAGCCGCGCTCCAGGACCTACTATAACCAGGCGATCGGCCTCTACCCGCTTCCTGATCAGGCCTACACGGTGCGGATGACGGGGCACATCATCATCAGCGCGCCGTCCTCGGACAATGAGACCAACAATCCTTGGCTGACCGAGGCCTACGACCTCATCAGGGCGAGAACGGTCGCGAACCTCGCGCTGAAGAAGCTGCGCGACGACACCCTCTTCCAGCGCCATAGCGCGGTCGAGGCGAGCGAATTCAACAAATTGGCGGCAATGACGGCATCCAAGGTCGGTTCCGGCTTTGTGACGCCCACGGAATTCTGAGGCCAAGCATGGCTATTCCCTATCATACGCACAATTTCACGATCCAGACGGCTGACGCCGAGGATACGGCGGCAGGTGTCCGGGATGACGTGCCGGTTACGCCGAAGTCGATGAAGCCCATCGCTGACAAGGCGGGATCGGCTCTCCAGCCAACGACGGGCGTCGTTCGGCTTCCGACATACGACTATGCCGGTGGCGCTGGTGGCCTTTCTGACGTCCTTCGCGTCTTCATTGAGGACCGTCGTGCAAACTTTGCGCGCGTCGATACGGAACCGGCTCATGACGTGAAGTTTGAAAACGGCGGCTGGTGGTCTCTAGACGAGCTGACGGTGACGCCCTTCATGGCCGGCGCTGCTGGCGATGGCGTCACCGACGACACCAACGCGGTCAAGGCCATCGTCGGATTTGCCTATCTCCTCGGAGCTACGATCTATTGGCCCGACGCTGCTTTTCTGACGACGGAGAGTATCCCGAACTTCCACGACGTAAAGCACACCGGCCCCGGCCGTGTCCTGCGCGGGAGTGACGTTTGGTACAGCACCCCGACCGGTTCGCAGCGCAATATCGTTTACTACACCACGACAGGCGACAACGCGAACGACGGTCTGTCGGACGCTTCGCCGCGCCTCACCCTTTCGAACGCAGCAATCCTGCTGAACAAGTACGGCTGCGAAGGAAAGATGATCGACGGTCGCTGGCGCCTGCAGTTCGCTGCCGGAACCTGGCTCAACCAGACACTCCGCATTGGAAGCGCGCTCAAGTCTCGCTATCGGATCGAGCTGCATGGTGTGCTTGATGAGGACGGCACGCCCCTCACGATTTGGGAGCACAACAACACCTCAATCCTTAACGTTGTACATATCGAGCCGGAGGGCCAATACGAGTTCCGCGGCCTGTGGGCAAAGGGCGTCGATAACACGCAGTTCGCCTCTTATGGCTTCATTGGAAAATCGAAGGTCGATTTCTGGTTTGCCGATTGCCGTGTGACCGGAAAGTCCATCGGCTTTGCCGTCATCAACCAGTCGGAAGGCTACATGGAGCGCTGCTGGGCAATCGAATGTGGCGACGGTTTCAGAGGAACCTATTCGTCGACGATCAGCGTCGGACTTCTGCCGGAAGCCGCTTGTCGTGCAATTGATTGTACTGCGGCAGGCGCCTTCATCTCTCGCGCATCTGTCGCCCATGTCGATTACTTCAATCCGGAGGGCTGCGGGTACGGCGTCCTGATCGACATGAACGCCCGCGCCGCCATAACCGGCGGCGACTTCAAGCGCTGCGCGGTCGGCATCCAGACGTGGGGCGGCGGCGAATGGGCTGATGGTGGTGTCCCTGTCAACTTCAACGTCGGAACGGCCGATGCGTGCACGGTTACATTCCGTTCTCAAGGCTGGGGCGGCGAGACGCGTCTGTACTCGCAGAATTCGCAGTCATACCACCGGATCGGCCATGGGCTCGGTCCCTGGACCACGGATGCGACGTCACAAACGACATTGACAAACGTGGTGGCTCCGCCGGCTGGTGGGCGCCCTCGATTGGTGGGGGGCTTCTTCGCGGACAGCGGGAAATCCTTGCGAGTGCGGGCCTGGGGTACACTGTCGGGCGCGGGAATTACCAAGACCTTGCGCCTGCTCGCCATGGACTACGACACGCAGGCCAACCCCGCGCAGCTGATGAACCTCAATCTTGGGAACGGCGAAGGCGCGTTCGATATAGACTGCCTGATCGTTGCCACGTCAGTCACCGCCCAGCAGCATAATCGTCGCATCATCACCCCTATTGGTACGGTTCTGATTGACACCGCCACGGCGGTTTCGTTCGCGGCCGACCGCATGTTGCGTTGGTACGGCCTGCTCGGCGCATCAGGCGGACAAATCAGTCTCTCCGGCTACGAAATCTATCTGGCTGGCTAGGTTGTTCTAGGATGAAAATCCCTCTCTCGCCCTTCGAGCCGGACAAGGCCACCTACAACGTCGCCGCGGCGAATGTCGTCGTCAACGCTCTGCCGATTGCGGACGGATGGGGGCCCCTGCCGTCGCTGAACGAGATCATCCCGACAGAGGTTGAGGAAGGCGAAATCGACGCGATTGCGGGCTGCACCGGCGTGTTTCATGCCCGTACAGCGGCGGGAACGACGGCGACATTCGCGGGCACTGCCACGAAGCTCTACCTCTTCAACGAAACGGATCTGATCTGGGAGGACGTGACGCGCACGTCGAGCGACTATTCCTCATCGCTGCGCTGGTCGTTCGTCCAGTTCGGCAGCCGCGTGCTTGCCACGAACGGCGTTGATCCCATCCAGGTCTATGATCTCGGGTCGGATACCGAATTCGCTAACCTCGCCGGATCGCCGCCGGTCTGCAAGAGCCTGATGGTCGTCGGTGATTTCGTCGTGGCGCTCGGCGTTGACGGTCAGCCGGACCTCGTCAGGTGGTGCGGCATCAACGATACCGAGCAATGGGCCGAGGGCGAGGACGGTGCGGGCTCGCAGGTGATGCCGGTCGGCGGCGACGTCCTCAACGGCATTCCGGTGACGGGGGGCGCCATCATCCTCATGCGCTCCGCCATCCGCGCCATGCGGTTCGCCCTCGAAACGGGGTGGGTCTTTGCCTTCTCGGACATCACGACGGAACGCGGCCTTGCGGCGCCCTATGCCGTGGCCCAGATCGGACAAGACGACTATGTCTATTACAGCCCGAGCGGCTTCTACCGGGGCAACAATGCCATCGGCTCGGAGCGCCTGAACAAGTGGTTCAGCGAGACGGTCGACACGGACTATCTGGAGGACATGGATGCCTCGGTCGATCCGTTCCGACAGGTGATCTGGTGGCGGTTCCGGTCGCGCGACACGAAGAACTACCTTCTCGGCTATAACTGGATGCTGGACCGGTGGTGCTTTTCCGACATCGAGTTCCAGGCGCTCGCCACGGTCGCAACGCCCTCGGTCACCATCGACGGCATGGAGAAGTTCTTCAACACGATCGACGATGTAGACGTGCCTTTCGATAGCCGCTTCTGGCAGTCGGGCCAGCCGACATTCGGCGGCATATCGACGTCAGGCCGGCTCGCCTTCATGTCTGGCGAGAACCTGCCTGCCACGCTCTACACCGCCGAGGTTTCGCCAACCGATCCCGACCGCTTCTTTGTCAACGGCGCGCGGTTGGATTCTGACGCGGTGAACTACACGATGACTCTCGGCACCTCGGATTTCAAAGGACAGGGCATCCGATGGCGCAATCCGGTCACGCCGTCGCCACGGACGCGGTTCTGCGGCATTCGCGGCGACGGCCGGATGATCAAGCTGAAGGTGGACATTCCCGCCGGTGAGGAATGGAAGACGGCAACCACCATCGAAATGATGGGCGAAAGGGCCTCGTTCTCATGACCGTCTATGCGCAAACCACTGGCCAGCGTGTCGTGTCGTCCGTCAGCCTGGCTGATACGAGCGAAATCGATCTCGTCACGTCGGACACCAGTTCCACGTCCACGCTCGAAAGCATCATGTTCACCAACACGACGGCCGGCAGCATCGATGTGGACCTGATCTATGACAAGGGTGGCTCCTCGGTCTACGTGCTGCACGAAAAGCCTGTGGCGGCGCACGACTACCTGTTGCTAACCGACCACAATCTGCCGATCCCGGCCGGCTGCCTCCTCCGGGTGAAGGCGAGCGCGGCCGGCATCGATGTCACGGCGGTGCACATCCGCAATCACGCCAACCTCAAGAGCATCGGCCCCGGCTGATGCTTGTCGCCTTTGCCTCTCCCGAGGAGGTGGACGACATCTGGCCCATCTTCGAGGCCCGGATGCAGCGGGCCTGCGACCGGTACAGATGCGACCTGACGGAGCCTGTCCTGCGCCAGATGTGCCTTTCGGGAGAAGCCTATCTCATGGTGGCGCACGACGGCGAGCGGCCGCTGATGGCCTCCGTCTGGAAATTCTACAGCTGGCCGACCGGCATTGTCTTCCGGTGCCTGTGCCTGGCCGGCGATGGCGTCGGCAGATGGGCGGACGCGGCCCGTGCCTTCGCCGTCGATGCCGCCCGTACCGGCGGCGCCAAAACCATTACCGCGAGTGGACGAGCCGGTTGGGGAGCTATTTTCCCCGGCGCCCGCGAAGTCTACCGAACCTACGAGGTGAATGTCTGATGCCCGGTGGAAGCTCTCAAACCCAGACGACCAGTTCCGAGCCGTGGAAGCCGACGCAAGACCTCCTGAAGACGGGCCTCGCCGACGCGCTGAAGCTCTACAAGGACGGGTTCGGTTCTCAGGTCTATACCGGATCGACCGTCATCCCGTACTCGCTTCAGACGATGAAGGGGATGAGCGGCCTTGAAGCCCTCGCCAACGGCAGCGCCGGCAAGAGCCTGACGAGCCAGATGAAGAACATCATCGGCAACGGCGGCTTCAACTCCTACCAGCGGAACGCCCTTGGCGGGCTCAACATGGCGGCCGACAATGCCGAAAACCGCTATATGCGCATGCTCGGCAACGGCGGCTTCAACCAGTCGCAGCAGCAGGCGCTTGGCTCGATCCGACGCAACTTCGACGACAATCAGGGGATTTTCCAGGGCCTTTTGAACAGTGGCGGCCTGACCGATGACCAGCGTCTCGCCATGGACAATTACCGCACCACGGCAACGTCGCAGTTCGATCCGAACGCCGACCCGAACTTCCAGCGGGTGCTTTCTAGTGCCCTCGATGCGGCCGGCGACAGCGTCAACCTCAGCGCGGCGGCGGCAGGCCGGTACGGCTCGGGTGCGCATCAGGGTGTCCTTGGCAAGACGACGGGCAATCTCGCCGCGGGCATGATGTCGGACGAATACAAGAACTGGCAGAACCGCCGGGACCAGGCGAACGCCAATCTCTTTGCCGGCGGGCAGACAGGCGTCGGCAACATGACGAATGCCTACGGCACGATGCAGGGCGCGGCGAACAACCTGATGCAGATGGGACAGGTCGGCATCGACAACATCGATCGCCAGTTCGGCAATCTGCTGAACGCCAACGGCCAGCTGTTCAACGCGGGACAGGCCGGCCTCGGCAACATCCAGAACGCCTACAACATCGCGCAGATGCCATATCAGACGCTGATGCAGATCGGCGGCATGAATGAGGATCTGGCCACGCGGCTCAAGAATGACGAGCTGCGCATCTTCAACTCGCAGAACAACAGCCCCTGGGACCAGATCGGCCAGCTGCTCAACGTCGCCAACCTGAACGGCAACTTCGGCACGCAGAACGTCACGGCCTCCGGCCCGAGCGGCAATCCGATCCTGAGCGGCCTTGGTGGTTTCGGCCTGCTGGCCAGCCTGTTCGGCGGCGGCGGTGGCACTGGCGGGCCCGGCGCCCTCAGACTTTAAGGAGATCGACATGCCCGGAAAACGTCCCGACGAGACCTATGGCCGCCCGATCAAGCCCGGCAAGGGCGACACGATCCCCGCCGGCTTTCCAGGTCAGCTCGGCCTCCTCGCCAAGCAGATGAACAACGGCTTCGGCGGCGGCATCCTCGCGCAGAGGAATTACCTGAACCAGATCTACGATCCGATCCGCATGCCGGGCACGCCAACGCTCGGCGGCGATGGAACGGCCACGGGCGACAAGCCGGGCGTCACCGGCGAGACGGAGCTTGATCCTGCGATGCAGCAGTGGGCGCGCATGCTCTATGGCTCTCCGTACCGGGACCAGCAACTTGCCGCGCTGCAGGAGTATTTCAAGCAGCAGGGACATCTTTGAGGAGCGATGACGATGGCAAACGGCTTTCTCGGCCTTGATTCCGACGCCCTCATGGCGATCAGCGCCGGCCTGCTTTCCGGGCGCTCGACGCAGGAGCAGCTTGGCAATGCGGCGACGGGCCTCATCGGGGCGCGCAAGGAAGCTCGCCAGCGCAACATGACGATGGAGATGCTTGGCAACGGCAACCCGCAACTGGTTCAGGCCGTCCAGGCTGGCCTCTTGTCGCCGGCAGACGCCTTCACGCTGCACTACAAGCAGCAGCTGGCCGACAAGGAGGCCCAGCTGAAGGCGCAGCGTCCGAGCTATATGGCCGTGGGTGGCAGAGTGTTCAACGAGAACACGGGTGACTGGATCGACCCTCCTGGCGGCGTGGCAAAGAAGCTGCCGGCAGTGGCGGACGAGTATGAATACGCGAAGTCTCAGGGGTTCGGCGGCTCGTTCATGGACTATCAGGCGTCCAAACGCCGGGCAGGCAACACCGGTGCAGATCCTTACGAGACCCGCCGCGCCGCCGCCGAGGCCAACGGCCTGACGCCGGACAATCCGGCCTATCAGTCGTTCATCCTCACCGGGAAGATGCCGCGCGAAGACCAGTCGCCGCTTACCGCCACCGACAAGAAGGCCATCCTTGAGGCCGACGACATGGTGGCGGCCAACGAGAACGCCATCACGGCGCTGGATCAGGCCATCAGCATCAATGACAAGGCCAATCAGGGCTTCGGCGCCAGCACGCGCGGCGCGTTTGGCAACGCCTTGCCGAATATCTTGCTCCCCGACTTCGTGTCCTCGCCGGAAAGCTCGGCTGCCACGGCTGAATACGACAACCTGGTGATCGGGCAGGCGCTTCAAAGCCTGAAGTCTATTTTCGGCGCTGCGCCCACCGAGGGTGAACGTAAGATCCTGATGGAAATTCAGGGCTCGGCAAGTCTCCCGAAAAATGTCCGCCTCGGCATCCTGGAGCGTGCCAAGGCTCTTGCGGAGCGCCGGCTTGAATTCAATCGCCAGCGCTCCGAGAGCCTGCGCGGCGGTTCGTTTTACAAGCCGGGTGGCGGACAGGCCCAGAAGGGCAACCGCACGTCTGCCGGCGTCCAGTGGAGCATTGAACCGTAATGCCGACACTCAACATCAACGGCCGCCGTGTGCAGGTGGATGACAGCTTCCTGAGCCTCACGCCGGAACAGCAGAACGCCACCGTGGACGAAATCGCCTCTCAGCTCGGCGAGGTCCCGCAGGCCGAAAGCGCGCAGTCGCAGGATCTCCGCTCCGATCTGTCGAGCATGTCGACCAAGCTCGGGGACGCCTCGATCGATAGCCTGGCGCAGGTCCGGTACGACCAGATGCCGGAATGGAAAAAGCCGATCGTCGCGGCCGGTGATCTCGTCGACCTCGCCGCCAATGGCATGACCATGGGTTTCGGCGACAAGGCCGCAGCCGCCGCGCGCGCCGCGTTCACCGACAAGTCCTATGATGAAGAGCTCGCCGCAATGCGTCAGGCAACGCAGGGCGCGCGGGATCGGGCGGGGTATGCGGGAACGGCAGCGGAGTTCGGCGGACTGATTGCTACTCCGGTCGCGCTCGCCAATCGCGGCGCCACGCTGGCCGGACGCTTCGGTACGGGTGCGATGGAGGGCGCGAAGGGTATCGCGGCCCGCGCCGGTCTGATGGGCGCTGAGGGCGCGGCCTATGGCGGACTCTCGGCAGCGGGCAATGACGCGGACATCGCAGAGGGCGCTCTGCTCGGCGGCGGGCTCGGTGCCGCCGTGCCTGTCGTCGCTGGCGTCGGCCGCGCCGTTGCCAAGCCGTTCATGGACGCGGTGCGGGCTCGCACGAACCCCGGGGCCTATGCCGTGGAGAAGGTGGCGGAGCGCGTTACAAGCCGCATGCCGGTCGACCAGGCGGGCCGGCGGATGGCGGCCGGCGAGGGGCTAAACCTTGCCGACGTCGGCGGCGAGAGCGCGCGCGGCCTACTTCGGACTGCGACCAACATCCCGGGAAAAGCCCGAGACCGCGTCCAGGCCCAATTGACGCTCCGCCAGTTCGGTCAGGGCGACCGGCTGAAGGCGGCGATTTCGCGCACATTTGCCGACCCTAACGGATACATGGCTGCAAAGGACGCCATCGCGGATGCGGCGGAAAAGGCGGCTGGTCCGCTTTATCGGCGCGCCTATGCGCGGCCCACCCACTTCAGCAAGACCCTGGAGGGTATTCTGGAAACGCCTGCCGGCAAGTCGGCACTTCGGCATGCCGAGCAGCTGGCGGGCAACGAGCAGGTGCCGTTCAAGCAGATGTTCGTCAACATTACGCAGAACGGCCAGGTGGTTCGTCGCGTGCCGGACACGCGCGGCTGGGATTACATCAAGCGCGCCATGGACGATATGATCGCGCGCGAGACGGATAGCATCACCAAGAAGGTGACGAACGAAGGCCGAATCTTGGTCGGATTGAAGAACCGGATGCTGGCTGAGGTCGACCAGCTGAACCCCGATTATGCAGCTGCCCGAAGTGCATGGGCCGGCAAAGCCGCGCTCGACGATGCGCTGGAGACCGGCCGGGAGGTGTTCCGCATGTCTCCCGAAGCCCTGAAACGAGCCGTGGCCGACATGGGGCCGGCGCAGAAGGCGAGCGCCCGCATCGGAGCGGCCGAAACCCTGCGAAACCAGATCGAGCAGGCCGGCGTGACGAACAACGCAATCCTGCGCATTTTCTCGCGCCCGGCGCAGATGCGGAACCTGCAAACCTTGTTCGAGAGCCCGGAGAAGTTCCGGGAATTCCGTTCGACGATCATCAGCGAGGCGCGCAAGCGGGCCACCTACCAGGCCGTGACGGGCAACAGCACGACGGTTCGGCAGGCGATCGACATGGCGGAGGCTGGCGGGCTTCAGGAGGGCGTCGACACGGCGCGGAACCTGATCACGACGGGACCGGTGAACGCCACGCTGCAGTTCATCGGCTCCCGGCTTCGCATGCTTGGCGGAATGACACCGACGGTGGCGGACGAGGTGTCGAAACGGCTGATGGCTGGATCGGCCAAGTCGAAAGCGGCGGTCATCAACGAGCTTCAGCGCATCAACCAGCTGAAGATTTCGGCGGAACAGAAGCGTCAGGCGGTGCAGGCGTTCGTCGCCCGTGCGCTTGCCATTGCGGCGCCTGCGGGGATCGCCGCAGAGTAGTCAGGCATCTGTTTTATTTCGACGCGAAGGCCATAGGAACCACAGCAAGAGAACAACGAAGAGGCAGAAAAGCGCGAAATCCACCGTGAGTTCAGGTGCTATGTGACCGCGCGCATAAAGGCCGCCGATGGCCACGGCGAAAATCCCAAGCAGGACTTCTGGGGTAAGGCGGCTTTTCATGTGCACCATTCGTCTGCGGCCAAACGTCAAAGGAGAAAGTCACTGTCCTTCAAGTTGACGAGCGGATCAAGGACAATCGAGAAGTCGGCCTTGCCGTCGCCGTTCACGTCGCCATGGATGAAAGTGTCGCCCAGCTTCTTCTCGTATCGGAGTTCCCCGGCGGTTTTCGAGAATTTCTTGTCGCCGATGAACTCGAAGAACTGGTCTCCGCGTTTGCCAGTGTCCGCATCGATGCCCATCAGGTCGATCCTGTCGCCTTCGACCTGGCGGAAATCGTAGATCGTATCCCGGCCGCGCCAGCTGACCGTGGAATCCGAAACGGAGTTGAAAACGAAGGTGTCGGCACCACTGCCGCCCCACAGATCGTCGGCGCCTTTGCCACCGGTGATCTGATCCTTGCCGGCATACCCGATCAGCACGTCGGCCTTGTCGCCGCCGGTGATCGTGTCGTTGCCTTTCAGCATCTTGGCGACGACGGCATAGTCATCGTTCAGCGTGACGGTCTTCGCGGCGGCGGTGAGTTCGGCGGCCTTGATGCTCACTCCCTCGATCGAGACCACTTTGATGTTCTTGATGTAGGCCTCGTAGCTGGTGACGACGCCCTTCGACAGGTCCCGGTTGGAATTCATGCCGAAGCCGTATCCGTGAAACTCCTCGGTCACGTTGCCGCCCGGCTGAATGATGTACGTCCACTGGTCGAAGAGATAGTGCGAGCCGTCGAGCATGGTCGAGTAGTCGAGCTTGCTCATATCGAACGAGCGATTTTTGTGAACTTCGACGGTAGCCATGGCGCCCTCCCTTAAACCGGGAAAGGGAACCACCAATTACCGCAAAAGTCGAGACAGGAACCCATGGCAACAGCACAATCCGTCATTGACGTCATGCTCGGCGAGGCCGGCGGCAAGACCGCAGAGCAGCGTCTCAACGACATGAGGCACATTTTCTCATCCATGGTGAACCGCGCCCGGATGACGGGCCAGAGCATCGAGGATATCGCCCTCAGCCGGTCGCAGTACAACGCCTATGGCAAGCGCCTGCCTGCCGGCGTCGAGAAGTACCGGGATCTTGCAGAGCAGGCCATCCAGGACGTCCTTTCAAACGGCCCGGTGACCAGCGCCACCTACTACGCCACGCCCGCGGCCGTGGACAATCTGCCCGGCCGGCTCGCCTATGAGACGGAGACGGCGAGCCACCGCTATTTCAGCGACCCGGAGTTTCGGGGGATCGTCACCCGCAAGGGCGCTCGCCAGCCTCAATTGCTGAACACGCCAACGCCGGAGTTCGCGGTGCGCGATCCGTTCGCCGGTTCGGTGCTGAGTGACCTCGGTGCTGTCTCCGGCGTGCCTTCCGGTCTGGAGACCCCCGCCGTCACGCCGACCGAGGCCTATGGCCAGCTGGCGGGCTCGACGGAGGGAACCGGTCTCCAGAACCTCTCCGGACAGTCGCCCATGGCCGGCCTGCGCTCGGGCCTCCTGGCGCAGCAGCGCGACTATCAGACGCTCGATCTCTCCCCGAGCCAGTACCAGGCGGCGCTTGATCGGCGAGACGCCGCCGTCGGCATTCTTGGCCAGCAGGACATGGCCGTCCCGAACATGGCGGAGATGCAAGCGCAGGCGAACTTTCAGAACGAGGTGAACCAGGCGCGCCAGAGCGTTTCCCAACCGCACACCTATCAGGCCTACCAGCCCGAGGCGGGCGTCACCGACGCTATCGCCGCCATAGAGGCCGTTTCACCGACGACACAGCAGGCGACACCCAGCCTTGCTGACGCATACCGTCAGATGGGCCAGTCGATGGAGCAGGGCGGCATCCTCGGCATGGACGGCCTGAAGGTGCGCGATCCGAACGACGTTCTCGGCGTCGGCCGGCTGAGCCCCAACCCGCTCGCCAATCCCATCGACAATCTCCCGGCCTATGAGCCGCAAACGGCAGAAGTCGGTACGGTTGAGGGGCCGGTAACGACCGGGGCCATATCCGCACCGGAAGACGTCGTTGAACAGGACATGGCCGTGTCCACGACGCCGGACGCCACACAGCAGCAGCCCTCCCGGTTCGGCCGGATCGCTCGCAATGCCGGAGCGTCCATGCTCGGCGGTATTGCCGGCTCCGCAATCGGCGGCCCGATTGGTGGCCTGATCGGCTCCGCGCTCGCCCGCGAGACCTTCGGCGCCAACCAGCAGCCGGGCGGCTTGCTCGGTGGCCTGCTTGGCGACCGGAGCGGGCAAGGGGCATGGGCCGGCGTCGGCACGCTGAATGACCTCGGGCGCGGTGCGCAGGCGGCCTATGGCGCGTGGGGTGGCCCGAAAGGCACCACCGGCATTGCGACGGATGGTTCGCGCATCACCAACCTTGGCGACGGCCTTGTTTCCCGCATCGACCGGTTCGGGCACGAGACCTTCTTCAAGGACGGCGACACCTGGGCGGCGGAGGCGGCGCTGGCGGCCTCTTCGGCGGGATATTCGGGGGCAGCTTTGGCGATAGCGGGCGCTCTCAGGCAGACAGGGCAAGAGATAGCGTAGGACTTTACTGATGGCAAAAACCTCCATCCTCGACTACAGCGCCACGCCTGCGGAAAATCAGGACGTCAACGGCATTTCCATCCTCGGCACGGCGCGGCCTTCGAACATGGATGACGGGCTGCGCGCCGTGATGTCGCACGCGGCAAAAGGTGCCGTTTCGCGCCGGGTGGCGAAGAGCGCGCCGTACACCGTAACGAAGGACGATCACAACCAGCTCTTCGACTTCACAACGGACGCGACGTGCACGACGCAGGCCGCCGCAACGCTCACCGATGGGTGGATGTGCTACATCTACGCCTCCGGCGGCGACGTCACGATCAACCCGAACGGTTCGGAGACCGTGAACGGGGAGGAGACGGCGACGGTCAAGGAGGGAAACCTCGCCATCCTTCGCGTCTTCGACGGCAACTTCATGCTGAGCTTCTTTCTCGGCTCGGCCGCCGGAGACATCATCCATGAGGAGACGGCGACGACGCTCTCCAGCGGAGACAGTCGGGACATTACCGGCATCGATACGGGCTATCGGTCGTTCGTCATCGAAGGCAGCCTCACCAGCATCACGAGCAACCCAGGCGTGACGAATTTCCGGCTGAGCGTCGGCGACGGCTCGACGTGGTACGACTTCAACGTTGCCGCGCCGCTCGTCCGCTGGTCGAACAGCGGCACCACGAACCGTTATTTCTTCGCGGAAGTCCACAACCTTGACAGTGCCGACCTGCCGATCTTCTTCAAATCGGACCCGCGAAACGAGGATCTGACGTTCCGGGATTTCGCACTGCCCGACATCTATTCGGCCCGGCCAATCACGGCGCTGCGCTTCCGCATCGTGCCGCCCTCTGGCTCCCTTACGCTGAACATCGGCTGCCTGCGCGTCCGCGGCATTCGCTAACCGTCGCCTCCGTGCGCGACGGCACCTAGCCGCAGTATTTCAGTTTGAACTTTATAGTACCGCGCCATTCGGCGGTGGGACATTGGCCCATTTCTCAGCGATGTCAGAGCAAGCAGCTTTCATCTCGTTGAAGCGATAGATCGAATTCGTTGGCGCGGTAATCGTGGCGCCGGCGACCGCACAAAGCACCATGCACAACTTTTGCTCTGGCTTTGATTCCTCAATGAAGGGCGCCTCCGCTAAGTAACCAAACATGAAGGCAGATTGCCATTGACCGACATCCACAGAGAGGGGGCTGCCCTTTGCGTAGCGGTACATTATTGCGCCGACTTTCTGAGTGTTGACCTTCGTCTTTCGGTACGTGAGCAAACTTGGTGTGAATTTGACCTTGGTGCCGTTGTACTCGGGGCTTCCTATATTTTGCGGCGCCATGAGATCAAATCCGGACAAATCAAACATGGTGGAGACTGCTGAGAATGCCTCAATGAAATCCGCGTTATAGCCGTACAATTGCTCTTGGAAGTCTTCATCCGCGAGCATGTGACGAACGTCGTCAGCTTTGCTGGAAAGGTCCCCAGGTAGCGGATTCCCCTCAAGCAGGTGATCTGATATCGTCCTGCGTGCGATCTGGTGCTGAAAGGTTCGGGCAAGCGACTTGTACTTGGATTTCTGCACTATCGTTCGACGCGCTTGAGTCGAGGCAGACATGTAGTCGGCAAGGTATTGAACTGGAATTGTCGGGTCTTTCACAACGGAATGCGTTTTCTTTTCCATAACACCCTCGGTGGACGCTCATGAATTACTACAGCGGCACTCTCGACAATGACCTCAGTCTTAAACTATCGCCGCTTACTGGCGAACAGGCAAGAATGGCGGATCCGCAATTTGAGGGCGCAGGAGGCTATTTCCTGTACAAGACGAGGAAGTCGTCGCCTAAAAGCATCGAAGTTCTCGCCCAAGTCCACTCCGACGAGGCGGCGTTTGAGTTAAGCCGCCTTCTTGGCTTAGACTAATTTCTTCTTGTACGGACGGTGCGTTAGAAGTGGGCCACGCCCAAATCCAAACGAAACGCGGTTGCCACCAGTACTGCTCGGGGTTGATCAGGGGACATCTAGACCGCATCCGAGGGCAAGGCGCTCTGCGGCTGGTCGCTAGCTGATCGCATTGGGCGGCGCAGCGGGACGCCCCCGTTCACATCAACCACTTCAAAGGCTCCCATCTCGGGGGCCTTTTTCGTTCCAACGAGGAAAACACCATGAACCGCAGCGCATTCTATGCGTCGGTGCGCCAGCGCGCGTCCGGCATCTTCGGCACGTCTCTCACCCAAGGCCAAGTCAACGGCTGCGAGGCGATCCTCGACGAGGCACAGAGGCGAGGAACGCCGCTCTTCCACCTCGCCGCGATCCTGTCGGAGGTCTACCACGAGACAGGCGGCCAGATGCAGCCCGTCAAGGAAACGGTCTACGCTCACAGCAAGGATCGGAACCCTTCCGACGCCACCGTCATCAAGCGCCTCGACACCGCCTATGCCAAAGGCCAGTTGCCGTGGGTGTCAAAGCCCTACTGGCGTCAGGGGTGGTTCGGAAGGGGCCTTATCCAAGTAACCCACGAGGAGAACTACCGCAAACTGGGTCTCTCGAAAGAGTCGGCGCTGGACCTGAAAACCTCTGTCCGCGCGACATTCGAGGGCATGGAGAAGGGCCTCTTCACCGGGAAGAAGCTTGCCGACTACGACTATCTGGTTACCCGCAACCCCGATGTGCCGGGCTACAAGTATTACAATTCCCGCGCCATCGTGAACGGCGACACGGCCGGCAACGGGGCGAAGATCGCCACCTATGCCAAGGCGTTCGAAAAGGCGCTACGGGACGCTGGCTATAGCGGGAAGGCGTCTCAGCCTGCCCTCGAGCCCAAACCCACTCCTGCGCCTCCTGTGGCCGAACCAGCCGCTGCCCCCAAGCGCTCCGGCTTCTCCGCTTTCATCTCCGCGATCCTCAGTCTCTTTGGAAGGAAATAGCCATGTCCGCCGTCATCGCTCGAATCGCCCTGCGCTATCTTGCCGCCTCCCTGGTCACAGCCGGGCTGCTGGACGCTGACCTCGGCAACCAGATTGGCGCAGATCCCGATATCCTGACGCTCCTGGGCCTCGCCATCGGCGCGGGCGTCGAGATGGCCTATGCCGCTGCGCGCCGGCTCGGGTGGGCGACGTGATCGGCCTCCTCGATGCCGCGAAGATTGCCGGCGGCATCGCCCTCGGTGCGCTGATCGCCACGCCGGCCGCCCACTATCTCGGCAAGCGCGAAGGGCGGCAGGAAGCTGCCGTCGCCGCCCTTGAACAATCCGTCAAAGCCCTGCGCGAAAGGAGCGCCACCGATGATGAGATATCTCGTTCCGATCTTGCTGGCCTGTGCCGTCATCTCGGGTTGCTCGAAGACGACGAAAGGGAATGCGTGCGACGGCTGGCGGAAGCTCAACATGCAGCTGGAGACGGCGCTGTTCGTAACGATGAATGACCGGCAGTTCGCCAATGGCGTTGCCGGCCACAATGCACACGGCGTCCGGCAGGGGTGCTGGAAATGAGTCCGCCGGAGATCGACGCCGCGGTTCATCAGCAGCTCGGCGCACTTGACGCCAAGATGGACCGTGTCTTGGCCGACCAGGACCAAGCGCGATCCGACCGCAAGCAGCAGTATTCGAAGTCCGAGAACATGGAGAGGCGGCTCGACGACCTGGACCGGAAGCTCGAAGGCCTCAGCACCCGCCTGGACAAGATCGAGCCTGTCACGGCCGATATCGGTCGCTGGCGGGAACGTTTCCTTGGCATGCGAATGCTGATCGTCTTCATCGCCGCTGCGTTCGGTGCCTCTCTGGCGACAGTGGGGAAGTGGGTGGCGCTTAGACTCGGTTGGACCGGATAAAAATGTGGCTAAGCTCTTCTTGAGCCAGTTTGACAGCGATTCGCAATTCTACTTCCGCAAGGCCGGGTCCGATCGCTTTCCTATAGTCTTCTATTGAATAAATTTGAATTTCTCTCGGTATCGCTTCGGAACTATCCCGGTCCAATTCAAAGGAAACGATTATCTGATCATCTACGAGAACTCTGAAGGTATCAAACGTTTGCTCAGGCGTATCGGTCAGCACATGATATACCCGTCCATTGTCTGTAATCCCCTTAACTGATCGATAAATGCGATCAGCTCTGGCGCCAGATCCCGGCTTGATTCTGGCTTCCAACAAGTCCTGCCGAATCTGTTCCTCTGTCACCTTCTCAACCACCAAATTACTCGCTCCGAACGGCAACGGCCGAAGCCGAACGCTTTATTGTAATATCAATCCCTATGCTACGATCATCAGCTGGCACTTTCATGCATCGGCGACCAGTTAGCCAGCCACTGCGATCAATGACCTTCAAATCGGTGCAGGCCGGCGACATCAAGGTCGTGCGCGAGATCCTTCAGCGCATCGAGGCTGCACAGCGGCGCGGCATTGAACGGCAATAGCCGAAGCCAGTCTAAGCCATGCCCCTCTGTCCTTTGTGGATGGAGGGGCACTTTTTGCGTTTCAGGGCCTGACGAATACGCCGGCCACATCGGCAGCGTACCATTTGCACCGCCTGACCAGCGGGAGGATGCCGACCACAGCCCGGTAGCGGCCGGGAAAACAAACCGAGCTATCGGGGCATATGGACTTCACGGATGCTTGGCTTCGACGGGATCGAGGCAGGCGCTGATGATCCTCCTCAGGACCGTCTTAATTGATGCCTATGGCTCTGAGGGTAGTTGTTAGAAGGGTGGAGAACGGGAGAAAAGGCTTTCTAAGCCATCAGCCTTGGCACGAAAAAGCCCGCCGGAAGGGCGGGCTGAGTGCATGGTAGTAAGTGGTAGTAAGTGGTAATAGCGAGGCCGCAGGTTTCAAGGACGCGCGCTACTCGCTGGCGCTAATTGATATGCCACTTTCCTTCTCGACTGATTGAATCGCGTTGATCCAGGCAGCAAAGGATCGCGTGGGAAGCCTGTAAAAGCCACGCCCTTTTCGGCTCTCGTCAGCCAGTATGATCCCTCGCGTTTTTAACGCCGCCAGGGCATTGTTTACAGTGGTGCTAGGCAGCCCCGACTCTGCAATTATTGCTTTTCGAGATACCCACTGATCAGAGTGTTCTGCCATTGTATGGAGGACTTCACGATAGTGGTCTGACGCTATTTTCGAGTGGTACATTTCGCTGAAGTACTTATTTCCGAGCTGCGCTAAAGCTCCGTTCTCAGCAAATGCCCCTGTTACCACGTCTTGGGGCGAAATAATGTCATCGGTATCAGTATCGAAAGCACTGTACGCGAATTGTTGGATGAAGTGAGGGTATCCTTCTGACAAGCCGCCAAGGAGTTTACTGGCAGTTCCTTCGATGGTCGTCTGTATCTCATTTTTTTCGTTCGCTTGACGGATCCCACTGTCAATTACCAACTCACGCTCATGGGTGAGAAGTGGATCTAGGACCATGGTCGTGAAAATCCGTGGCGAAGATTCATGGCTCGCGCGCAACTTAGAGATGAGCGGAGGGAGTCCAGCAAGCCCAAACAATACACGGTCGCAGTTCTTTCTCGTAAGGCGTTCGGTAACAAGCTTGCAGAGGGCACCTAGCCCTGCTTCCTCTCCGGGACGGTCGGCCTCATCGATTAGTATCACTATACCGTCGATCGCATCACCCAAATCGCTACACAGCCCAGCCAACTTTCCGACTAGTTCATCCGCTGCATCGTTCGGGTCAAAGGATGCCGCCTCCTTGTGATATCGAACGCCAAGGATTTCCCAGTTGGCGCACCAGTCCCAAAAGGCCTTGGCACGTGCGCGAAGTTCATCCCTCTCGCCTAATGCTGCTTTCGCCTCCCGCCCAATTGCCCTTATGATGTCTAGTTGAGTAGCTGCATCACCAAGGTCTACGGAAAGAACGAGAAAGTTGAAATTTATCCCCCCTGTCGCTTTAATAGAGCCGCTTGCAATCCACTTCACCATCCAGAACAAAGATGATTTACCTATACCTCGTTCACCCAGGATCATGAAGTGACTGGGATTCGAGTTCTTTGTCTGAAAGAGAGCTTGCTCGATCGCGTCAATCTCCGGAAGGCGCCCATGGAACATACCGGGAGCAATGATACTATTAGGCCTGAACGGATTATATTTCATCGACATTCTCGATCTCAAAGGCGTTTCGATAATCCAATGGGCAGTCGCGTCCTGTGCCGCCTAGCACGCGCCGCTCAATGCGTGGTCCCCTTCCGTCTTGCGATGTACGCGTCGTTCAATTCTCTGACCATGAACCTAGCCACGACTTCGTCGAAGCCATCCTGAGGAATGCCGTTAAGCTCGGCCGTCAATCCCGTGAATATGTCGTACACCGCCCACATGCCCGTGCCGTCCTCACGCATGTCGTAGCGGTTCTTATGAACGCGGCAAGCCATGGCTTTCTTCATCAGTTCACGGTCGAGGGCGGAGCCACGCCCATTTTGCATTGGTGGATCGTGGCAAAGGAACCATCTAATCGCGCAGAAGTCGAGTCGTTCTCGCCGTCAGATTTCGGACCACTGCTTGTGGATATTGCCTCGCCGGAAAGCATAGTACGTAACTGACTTAGACCAGTCCGTCCCGCCGACCGTAGCGTCCCCTCGCCAAACAGAGGGAGCAGAAATGCAAGACAACGTAAGACCTATCGTGCCAGTAAGTGTCAGCGGCTTGACGCCGGGAGTGCCCCCAACCGGCGTTCCAATATTTGAGACAGTCAGGGCTACTGATCTGTTCGTCGATCTGGCGTACCAGCGGTCCATTGGAGAGCGAGGGTTAAACCAGATACGACGCATTATCGAGGGCTTCGACTGGGCGAAGTTTAAGCCGCCTATTAGAGGTGGCTCGGTTTGTCTGAACAGCTTCGGGCGTTTCGCTAAGTGGATTTCCGCCTCGATTATGCGGCCACCATCATTGGTGTCAGCGCGTTGAAGTAGGCCTGATCCGGCGTCCGCCGGTCAAGGGATGAATGTGGGCGTCTGGTGTTGTAGAAGTTCAGATATCGGCCGATGCCAGCGCGTGCCTCGGACACAGTCTTGTAGGCATGGAGGTAGACTTCCTCGTATTTGATCGAACGCCAGAGCCGCTCGACGAAGACATTGTCTCGCCACGCACCCTTGCCATCCATCGAGATGGCGATCTGTGACCTCTTCAGCACGGCGGTGAAGTCGATGGAGGTGAACTGCGATCCCTGGTCGGTATTGAAGATTTCCGGCCTGCCATGACGGGCAAGTGCCTCCTCCACCGCCTCGATGCAGAAGGCTGCTTCCATCGTGATCGACAACCGCCATGACAAGACCTTCCGGCTGAACCAGTCCACGACGGCGCACAGATAGACAAATCCCCGCGCCATGGGGATGTAGGTCAGGTCCATTGCCCACACCTGATTGGGCCGGGTGACTGCCAGCTTTCGTAGGAGGTAGGGATAAATTTTGTGCCCTGGCGCTGGTTTCGAGGTGTTCGGGCGGCGGTAGATCGCCTCGATGCCCATCTTCTTCATCAGCGTGGCGACGTGTCGCCGCCCGGTCTCCAGACCTTCTCCTCTCAAGAGCCCTTGCAACATCCGACTTCCGGCAAAGGGGTAGTCGAGATGCAATTCGTCAATCCGGCGCATAAGGGCCAGATCGCCGTCAGACACCGGAAGAGGCAGATAGTAGACGCTGCCACGGCTGAAGCCGAGAAGCTTCGCCTGGCGCACGACGGATAGCTTGTGCTCGCGGTCGATCATTTCTTTCCGCCCAGCAATCCCGCCTTGCCGAGCGCACCGGATAAAAAATCGTTCTCCAGTGTCAGTTCGCCGATTTTCGCGTGCAGCGTTTTGACATCGATGGTCGGACCCGACGGCTCCGCTTTCGTTTCATCGCCGAACACACCTGTCGCCCCCTCAAGGAGCTGGTCTTTCCATTGCTTGATCTGGTTGGCGTGCACATCGAACTGCTGGGACAACTCCACCAGCGTCTGCTCACCTCGGATGGCGGCAAGTGCCACCTTCGCCTTGAAAGCCGGGCTATGGTTCCGGCGCGGTCGTCTCGTCATGGTCTCTCCTGTTCCCGGCATCTAAGCCGAAGTCAGGCAGAAACTCCACTTATCCCCGCTGTGCAGATTTCCCGAGCCAGCTCTATTTGCGCGTACTCAGAGTACGAAGGAGCAACCGTCCTTAAGGTGCTTGATGGGCAACATACCGCGATCGCCGCGGCTTCCAATCCGCATGTCGGAGAGATTCCCGTGATGATCGTGGAAGCCGAAGACACGATCGCACAGGCGAAGGCGTTTATCGGCCAGAACACACAGAAGCTTGGCATCACTAGCCTGCAGCTCCATCAAGCAGCTGTAGCCGCCGGGGATGAAGACGCCCTTACTCTGGAACTGACGTGCAAGGCCGCAAATGTAAGGCTTCTACGCGCACCGAATTCTCACGCCGGCGATGGCTCTCGACAGACGATAGCCGTTAAGCAGATCGAAGGGCTGATTGCCCGCCGAGGAAGAATTTTCGCGCGGGAAGTTCTGGAAATTATTGCAAACGCCGAGCGTGGATTGATCACTGCCACTCATGTAAAGGCGGTAGAGTTCCTTCTCATCGATCCCGAGTTCGCCGGCCATGTGTCGGCCGACGATATCACCTCGGCCATTATCGACCTTCTCTACACCGCGGAGGAGGATGCGAAGCGGTTCGCGGACACGCACCGGATGCCACATTGGAAGGCCTTGGCCAACGTGTGGTTCCGGAAGTGCAAAAAGCGGAGAGGCGTGCTTCGAGCAGCTTAGGCGTGGTGCGGGGCAGTTTAACCTGCTGCCCCAATCCGCTCAGGACTCGGTTAGCCAATAGGCGGGGCAGCGCCGAGGCGGAGAGCGGCAGTAGCCATAACTGGAATTGCACCGCCTCGCCTGAACGCGAAGGGCGGGAGGCCCGCCCTTCGCTAGGTTCATATCGACTTCGTCAAAGAACGCGATTAGCCGTCTGCCTCCGTCTTCGGCAGGGCCACCATGCGCAGCGTGTATTCACACGTCGCCCATCCGCGCTTGCCGCTATTGCCCATCCCTCCCGACGAACGAGCGTGAGCCTGGAGCGTCACTTTCGTCGGCGCGTGGAGGCCGGGCACGACCTCAATGAAGTCGAGGAAATTCACGCGGCAATCGTACTCGGAGCCATTCTTCGTCGTCAGGCCTCCCGAGAGGCTTTCGCGATCCAAGGCATGGCCGGCCGGCGCCTTCCACTCCTGGAGCGGGGAGTCGCACGCCGCGCGGCGACCATCCCAACTCGTGCTACCGGTCGTGCAGTTCGCCGAAATCTTCATCTCGGTGAGATGCTGCATGTCCTCCGCTCCCGCTGCGGTCTGGAAGACGATGGCCGCGCCGCTGATGGCGAGGGTGACCGCGAGGTGCGCGGTCGATCTGATCAATTTTGCCATTCTGCTGTTCTCCTCTTCGGACAGACGGGGTATTACCCCCGACAGTCGGGGATTCTGTCCCCGGAGCGGATGGGCGAACCCACCCGATCTCGAAAATGAGGATTACAAAAGTCTCCGGCTGGAGGAACAAGCCTACGCAGAAAGGGCGCAGGTCACCGTTGGTCAGCGCCGGTTGCTGTCATCAAGGCCGTTTTTTGAAGTGCTGTAAAATAGATGCAAGTGTCCCTTCCACTGAGGCTGGGCGCGGCGAAGATTTGCGCCTCCGCAACCGAGAGGTATCCGAGCTTCTTTCCCGTTAAACACCAATCCTGAAGGGAGCGCAGTGGAATCGGATAGAACTCGTCCCGTTGCAGCGACTTGAAGAAAGCCGGAGCATAAACGAAGCGCTTCTCACTCTTCGCCAAGTGGGTGGCGGTACGCACGAGGAAACGCCGGAATTCATCTGGCACCTTCACACCATACGACGCATACCAGCGCTGATCGCGTTGCTTGTAGCCGCCGGGTTCGCAATCGATCTGACGCGCTTCTTCTTTACTAATCTCTTGTGCTTCATCCCATACCGTTTCGACTCTCTTGGCGCCACCGCCGCCAGCGTTCGAACGTTCGGGTATGTCCATTAGAAAACGAGGTTGGAGGAGTTTCATGCCCAATCTCCGTCGTCAGATTGATTCCGATCGTGAATACGTTTCGAGGGCATCTTCTATTCGTAGGAGTTATTCCCGGCTCCCGATAATCGATCCTCGCCCGTCGCCTAGAAAGGGCTTTCACGAGCGCGATAAGGGGCGATTCGCTGGGCGAAACGATGTCATGGCGCGGGGGTCTAGGGCTTGGAAAAGGTGAGGGGAGCGCGACGGGTTTCACAACGAAATCAATGGTCGCAGAAGGGGCCGAGGTGAGGGGTAATGCATGGTCTAAAAATGCAAAAAGCCCTGTAAAAACAGGGCCTTGCAAGGTATCGAATGGTGGGCGTGACAGGGATTGAACCTGTGACCCCTACGATGTCAACGTAGTGCTCTCCCGCTGAGCTACACGCCCATCCGATGAGGCGCATAGACCACAAAACCCCGAGGCGCGTCAATAGGTTTTTGAAGCTTTTTTTACGGGGCGATTTTGCGGTCTTTTCCGAGGGTTAGGCGGCCAGCATCTTGTTGACTTCCTCGACGAGATCGCGCAGGTGGAACGGTTTGGACAGAACCTTGGCGTCCTTCGGGGCCTTGGAATCCGGGTTGAGCGCCACGGCGGCAAAGCCGGTGATGAACATGACCTTGAGGTCCGGGTCGAGTTCCGTCGCGCGGCGGGCAAGCTCGATACCGTCCATCTCCGGCATCACGATGTCGGTCAGGAGAAGCGAGAAGGGTTCTTCGCGAAGCCGGTCATAGGCGCTGGCGCCGTTGTCGTAGGACAGCACCTGGTAGCCCGCCTTTTCGAGCGCCTTTACGAGGAACCGGCGCATATCGTTGTCGTCTTCTGCGAGGAGAATCTTGGGTGTCATGGAATTCGGGAACCGTTGCTAAGGTTGTCTGCCCGCGGACGGGCGGTTCTGTTACAAGAGCGTATTCCGGTAAATATCCGGTGAATGGGTGAGGGCAAGCCCTTATCCCTCGTTTCTCAGTATGGACACGGGGTGTGGCCGCTGGCAACATGGCCGACGCAATGACTTTCAGGCATGGTAAAGGACGGCAATGGCGGAGGCCTCAAGCGAAAACAGTCACTTCGAAGTGCTGGAACCGGTTTCGCAGAGCGTGCCCCTCGTCTTCAATTCCCCCCACAGCGGTCGGCGTTATCCACAAGGCTTCCTGGCGCAGTCGCGCCTCGATGCGCTCGCCATCCGCCGCTCGGAGGACCATTATGTCGATGAGCTGTTCTCCGTCGCGCCGGCGCTCGGCGCGCCGATGCTGGTCGCGCATTTCCCGCGCGCCTGGCTCGACGTCAACCGCGAGCCCTACGAGCTCGATCCGCGCATGTTCGAGGGGGCGCTGCCCTCCTATGCGAACGTCAATTCTATCCGGGTCGCCGGCGGGCTCGGCACCGTACCGCGGGTGGTCGCCGAGAACATGGAGATCTACCGCCATCGCTTTCCCGTGGAAGAGGCGCTGGAGCGGGTCGAGACGGTCTACAAGCCCTATCATGCCTGCCTGCGCCGCCTCGTCGTGCGCACCCATGTGACCTTCGGCTTCTCGGTGCTCATCGACTGCCATTCGATGCCGGGCAATATCCGCGTTTCCGGCACGGGCATGCGGCCGGACTTCATCATCGGCGATCGCTACGGCACGAGCGCGTCGGGCGAGCTTTCGCGCACGGCGATGCGGCTTCTGGAGGACATGGGCTTTTCCGTCGTGCGCAACAAGCCCTATGCGGGCGGCTTCATCACCGAGCATTACGGCCGGCCGGCCAAAGGGCTGCATGCGTTGCAGATCGAGGTGAACCGCGGCCTCTATGTCGACGAGACGACGCTGGCCAAGCGGCCGGACTTCGCGGTGCTGCAGACGGCGATCTCGGCTTTCCTGCAGGACTTTTCCGACCATGTCGAGGAATATGCCGCCGACCGGGCGCTCGCCGCCGAATAGGCCGGCCTCCCCTCAAAAAAAACCGCGCTTGGGGCGCGGTTAAGTCTAGGGAGGAAACACCCAAGGAGGGTATTTACAGCCACGAATGACTGTAAGAAAACAATAATATTGCGCTGCACAAATGTCAAGCGCAACTGCGGGACAAATTTGCGGTCCGTTAAGCAACATCCTGTGCCCGCTCCGCGCGGCCTTCTGCGTCAATCCGGTTCCGTTTTCCGCGGCGATGCAGTAAGGAGAGGCGGTCCGCAGCCCCTCCGAGAGATCCCCCATGTTGCCTGATCGCACCTTCTTCGACCGCCTTGCCGATGCAGCAAGGAAGGAAACCCTGCCGCGCTTCCGCGTCGGCGCCGATGTCGTCAACAAGGAGGCTGCCGGCTTCGACCCCGTGACGGAGGGCGACCGGGCGGCGGAACTGGCGATCCGCGCGCTGATCGAGCAGCATTTCCCGGGGCATGGTATCCTCGGCGAGGAGCACGGCTCGGTCGGCCTCGACCGCGAATATGTCTGGGTCATCGACCCGATCGACGGCACGCGCGCCTTCATTTCCGGCGTGCCGGTCTGGGGCACGCTGATCGGCCTCTACCGCAACGGCGAGGCCGTCATGGGGCTGATCGACCAGCCCTTCACCGGCGAGCGCTATTTCGCCGACGGAAGCGTGTCCCACTATGCCGGACCGGATGGCAGCAAGGCGCTGTCGACGCGGCCCTGCAACAGCCTGTCCGATGCGATCCTCTTCACCACCTCGCCGCACCTCTTCACGGAACGCCGCAAGGACCGGTTCGAAGCCGTGCAGGAGAAGGTGCGGCTCTTCCGCTACGGCGTCGATTGCTACGCCTATGCGCTGCTCGCTGCCGGCCATGTCGACCTCGTCGTCGAATGCGGGCTGAAGCCCTATGACGTCGGTGGCCTCATCCCGGTCATCGAACAGGCGGGCGGCATCATCACCGCCTGGGACGGCGGCCCGGCGGAAATGGGCGGCGAGATCATCGCGGCCGGCAGCCGCAAGGTCTATGATGAGGCGATGGCGCTGCTGAACGGATAGGAATCTGTTTCGCGATTCCCTTCCTTGAACCAGGCTCGATTTAAAGGGGGCCTGCGTTCAGGCGCCGAGGCTGGTTTCCTCGGCGTCGCTTCCCGGAATGAAGGCGTCGATCGCGGCCAGCGCCTGCATGCGGTAGCGGTCGGCCTCCTGGAACAGTTCGTGGCGCGCGCCGTCGATCTCGATGAGGCGGGCGGCGCGGAAGATGCGCGCGAGATCGCCGATCGCCTTGCGCGGCACGAGGGCGTCCCGTGTCGGGCACAGCAGCAGGGTGGGAATGCGGATGCGCGTCAGGTGGTCCTGATGCGTCACGCGCGCCATGGTCTTCAGCGTTTCGTTCAGCCAGCGGGCGCTCGGCCAGCTGATGGAAAGCTCCGGGTGCTCGGCGAAGATCGCGGCATTGCGGGCAAAACGCCGCGGATCGGATGTCACGATGTTATGTGCGAAGTCGAGCGGCGGATCGCCCTTGCGGAAGGTGTGCTTGCCGAGACCCAGCAGCGAGGCCAGCCGGGCGATGACGGTGATCTTGCGCTGGCTCATCGACTGGCCGGCGAGCGCGATGAAAGGTGCGGCGAGCACCATGCGCTCGATGCGGTTTTCGAGCAGCGGTGCCTGGGAGAGGGCGACGAGCGCGCCGGTCGAATGGGCGACAATGAAGAAGGGCAGGCGGGCATCCGGCAGCACGATCTTTTCCAGGAAGAGCGAAAGATCGGCCTCGTAGTCGGAAAACCGCAGGATATGGCCGGTGCGGCTGCCCGGTATCAGCCGGTCGGAGCCGGCCTGCCCGCGCCAGTCGAAGGTGGCGACCCAGAGGCCGCGGGCGGTGAGGTCGCTGATCGTCTCGAAATATTTCTCGATGCATTCGCTGCGGCCCTGCAGCAGCACCACCGTGCCCTTGGCCTCGCGCTCGTTCGAGCGGAACACCGCGTAGCGGATCTTCACGCCGCCATTGCCTTCCAGGAAGCCGGCGAAATGGTTCTCCGGTACGGGATTGTCGGCGGTGGCGTTGAGGATGGAATCCATGGCGCGGGCGGGTCTCGGCGGGCGTCGATGATCGATGGATAGGCGCTGGCGCCAGTGCCGTCAAAGAAAAAAGCCGGCTGCATGCGGGCACGGGGGGCTTCACATGCAGTCCGGCGTAATTTGACCGGGAAGGAAGGGACGTTACACCCCGGTCGTCAGAAGTTTTCGCTTCCGATGATGCCGTTCTAGCAGGACCAATCTGAACGCTGTCCGAAGCTGCCGTTCATCCTCCGTTCATCTCGAAATTTTTTCCGAAGCCCGCCTTTTCGGCCGGCCAGGCCTCTTGAACGGCTGAAATTCCATTCCCATCTCAACGTCACGGACGCCAACAGGGTCCGTCGAGGCTTCCGTCGCCAGAATGGGACGGGGCCGGATGAACCGGGCTGCACCTTCGGAAATCGGGGGCAGCCTTCAGAAAGATCGCAACCGTTGCTCTAAAGGAGGACACCATGCGTCACGTCGATTTCTCCCCCCTCTATCGTTCCACCGTCGGCTTCGACCGTCTCTTCACCATGCTCGACAGCCTTGGCCAGCCCGATCAGGCGCAGAGCTACCCGCCCTACAACATCGAGCGCACCGGCGAAAACACCTACCGCATCACCATGGCGGTGGCTGGCTTCGACGAGAGTGAACTCTCCATCGAGGCGCGCGAGCACGCGCTGACGGTCAAGGGCGAGAAGAAGGACGACGCGGCCGAAGACAGCCAGTATCTCTATCGCGGCATTGCCAAGCGCGCCTTCGAGCGTCGCTTCCAGCTCGCCGATCATGTGGAAGTGCGCGCCGCTTCGCTGAAGAACGGCCTCCTCCACATCGACCTCCTTCGCGAGATCCCGGAAGCCGCCAAGCCGCGCCGTATCGAGATCACGGCCGTCCAGCGCGACGCCAAGCAGATCGAAGCGCAGACCAACTGATCCGGCTTCGCGTTCGATTGGAATGAAGAAGGGCGGTGCCGCAGGGCACCGCTTTTTTTGTGTCCGGCGATGCCGCTCAGAGCGCCGAGAGGAAGTCGTCGACGTCGGTTTCCTTCGTGGCGAAGCTCGTGACGAGCCGGATCAGCGTTTCGTCCGCGCGCATGCTGGCCTTTACCTCGGGGCCGGCGGGCCAGTCGTAGAAGACGGCGCCCTTGTCCTGCAGGGCCTTCATCGCGTTGTTGCGGATGATGACGAAGAGCTCGTTCGATCCCGTCGGCCAGGCGAGGCGGGCCGTGTCGGAGGCCTCGAAACCGGCCGCAAGGCGCGCTGCCATGGCATTGGAATGACGGGCGAGGGTGAGCCAGAGGCCGTCCTTGAAATAGGCGTCGAACTGGGCGGCGATGAAGCGGGACTTGGAGAAGAGCTGGGCCGAGCGCTTGCGCAGGAAATGCATCTGCTGCGCCTTGCCTGGATCGAACAGGATGAGCGCCTCGGCGCACCAGCAGCCGTTCTTCGTGCCGCCGAAGGAGAGGATGTCGACGCCGCGCCTCCAGGTCATGTCCGCCGGCGTCGTGCCGAGATGGACGAGCGCATTGGCGAAACGTGCGCCATCCATGTGCAGCGGCAGGCTCGCCTTCCTCGCGACCTCCGAGAGGGCGGCGATCTCGTCGAGCGTATAGGCGGTGCCGGCTTCGGTGGCCTGGGTGATGGTGACGGCCATCGGCTGCCCGCCATGCACGAAGTCCGGCGGGAAGCGGCCTATGGCGGCGGCAAGAGCGTCCGGGGAGAGCTTGCCGGCGGGACCATCGATCGGCACCAGCTTGGCCCCGGCAGCGAAAAATTCCGGCGCATTGCATTCGTCGACATTCACATGGGCTTCGCGGTGGCAGAAGACCTGGCCGCCGGGCCGGTTGAAGCTGGCCAGCGCCAGCGAATTGGCCGCAGTGCCCGTGCCGACGAAGAAGACGGCGACGTCACGCTCGAAAATTTGCGAAAAGGTCTTTTCCACATGCTTGTCGAGGTCGCTCGCGCCATAGGCCGAGGCGAAGCCGCCGGCCGCCGTCACGAGGCTCTGTGCGATGTCTGGATGGGCGCCGGCCCAGTTGTCGGAAGCGAAAAACATGCGATTTCCAGTGCGAATGTGGCTGCGGGAGGACCATAATGGAGAAATGAAGGCGATCAATCGCCGAAAACGGCTGAAAGTGCCATCCTCCTGGAGAATGAAAGGAATGGAAACAATGGGCCAGTTGATCGTAATTTAATTTCAAGCTTGCGGCGGAGCAGGCAATTTTTCTTCATGGGGTGGTGATTATTTGGCATGATGGCCTTGCGGCCCGGGGGTGTTTCTGGCATAGAGCCCATGAAATAGGACAGGTTTACTGTCCTATTTCGGTCAAGAGACCGAAGAGGCGCCTTCCGCGACCGCGGAAACTGCCGAAACGGCACCAGGCGAGGGAGGACCGCTCCTTCGGAAAACCTGGTTGCCACGACGGTCCTGATGATCATTCCTGGTCGGCCGTCGTTTTGCGGTTACATCAGGTTCAGAAAACAGCCGCTCGCGAGGCCCTGCCCCAAGGCAAAAGGGTCTCACGGGCGAAAAGGATTGCCCGCAGGATGGGCCCACAGGAGGAAGAGATGATGGTGAAGACCCAAGCACATGATTTGCGGCAGTTCCGGGCGCAGGCGACTGCGACGGGCGCCACGACACGCGCTTCCAATCCGGGCCTGCCGAAAAAACAGGGACTCTATGATCCGCGCAATGAACACGATGCCTGCGGCGTCGGCTTCGTGGCGCATTTGAAAGGCAAGAAATCGCACCAGATCGTCAAGGACGGGCTGTTCATGCTCGAGAACCTGACGCATCGCGGCGCTGTCGGCGCGGATCCGCTGATGGGCGACGGTGCGGGCATCCTCGTCCAGATTCCGGACCGCTTCTTCCGCGAGGAGATGGCAAAGCAGGGCATCACGCTGCCGAAGGCCGGTGAATATGCCGTCGGCCACATCTTCATGCCGCAGGACGAGAAGCTCGTCGATTATTTCAAGAAGGTCATCGGAGATGTCGTCGCTGAAGAGGGGCAGGTCCTCATCGGCTTCCGCGACGTCCCGGTCGACAATTCTTCGCTCTCCAAGGCTCCCGAGATCGCCGCCACCGAGCCGCGGCACGTCCAGGTCTTCATCGGCGCCGGCCGCGACGCCGCGACGAACGGCGAGTTCGAGCGTCGGCTCTTCACCCTGCGCAAGGTGATCTCCAACCGCATCTATGACGAATACGAGGGCGAGGAGAGCAATTTCTATCCCGTCTCGCTGTCCTCGACCACCATCGTCTACAAGGGCATGTTCCTCGCCTATCAGGTGGGCGCCTACTACAAGGACCTTGCCGATCCGCGCTTCGAATCGGCCGTCGCCCTCGTGCACCAGCGCTTCTCCACCAATACCTTCCCGTCGTGGAAGCTGGCGCACCCGTACCGCATGGTCGCCCATAACGGCGAGATCAACACGCTGCGTGGCAACGTCAACTGGATGGCGGCCCGCCAGGCCTCCGTCTCCTCGCCGCTGTTCGGTGAGGACATCACAAAGCTCTGGCCGATCTCCTATGAGGGGCAGTCGGATACGGCCTGTTTCGACAACGCGCTCGAATTCCTCGTGCGCGGCGGCTATTCCATGGCCCATGCGGTCATGATGCTGATCCCCGAGGCCTGGGCCGGCAACCAGCTGATGAGCCAGGAGCGCAAGGCGTTCTACGAATACCACGCCGCGCTGATGGAGCCGTGGGACGGCCCCGCCGCCGTCGCCTTCACCGACGGCAAGCAGATCGGCGCGACGCTCGACCGCAACGGCCTGCGCCCGGCACGCTACCTCGTCACCGACGATGACCGCGTCATCCTCGCCTCCGAAGCCGGCACGCTGCCGGTCAAGGAAGAAAGCATCGTCAAGAAGTGGCGCCTCCAGCCGGGCAAGATGCTGCTCATCGACATGGAGGAAGGCCGCATCATTTCCGACGAGGAGGTGAAGTCCGCGCTTGCCGCCAAGCATCCCTATCGCGAGTGGCTGGACAACACCCAGATCATCCTGGAAGACCTCGGCCCGGTCGAGCCGCGGGCGCTGCGCCGCGACGTCTCGCTGCGCGACCGCCAGCAGGCCTTCGGCTATACACAGGAGGATACCCGCCTCCTGATGTCGCCGATGGCGACCACCGGGCAGGAGGCGATCGGCTCCATGGGCACGGACACGCCGATTTCGGCCATGTCCGACAAGACCAAGCTGCTCTACACCTATTTCAAGCAGAACTTCGCGCAGGTGACGAACCCGCCCATCGACCCGATCCGCGAGGAACTGGTCATGAGCCTCGTCTCCTTCATCGGCCCGCGCCCGAACATCCTCGACCATGGCGGCGCGGCCAAGGCCAAGCGCATGGAGGTGCGTCAGCCGATCCTTACCAATGGCGACCTCGAAAAGATCCGCTCGATCGGCCATGTCGAGGACCGTTTCGACACCAAGACGCTGGATTTCACCTATGATGTCTCGCGCGGTGCGGACGGCATGCCGGAAATGCTCGACCGTCTGTGCGAGCGTGCCGAGCAGGCCGTCACCAGCGGCTACAACATCATCGTGCTCTCCGATCGCCAGATCGGACCGGACCGTGTGGCGATCCCGGCGCTCCTGGCGACGGCCGCCGTGCACCACCACCTGATCCGCAAGGGGCTTCGCACCTCGGTCGGCCTCGTCGTGGAGACCGGCGAGCCGCGCGAAGTGCACCATTTCTGTCTTCTCGCCGGTTACGGCGCGGAAGCGATCAACCCGTACCTGGCCTTCGACACGCTCACCGACATGCACAAGCGCGGCGAGTTCCCGAAGGAGGTGGACGCGGAGGAGATCGTCTATCGCTACATCAAGGCGATCGGCAAGGGCATCCTGAAGGTCATGTCAAAGATGGGCATCTCGACCTACCAGTCCTATTGCGGCGCGCAGATTTTCGACGCCATCGGCCTCTCCTCCGAGCTTGTCGACAAATATTTCTTCGGCACCGCGACGACCATCGAGGGCATCGGCCTCGACGAGATCGCCAAGGAGACCTTCAACCGCCACAAGGCCGCCTTCGGGCGTGATCCGCTGCTCGCCAACACGCTGGATATCGGCGGCGAATATGCCTACCGCATGCGCGGCGAGGAGCACGCCTGGACGCCGGACGTCGTCGCTTCGCTGCAGCATGCGGTGCGCGGCAACGCGGCCGATCGCTACAAGGAATTTGCCGAGATGGTGAATGCCTCGGCGCTGCGCATGAACACGATCCGCGGCCTGTTCTCGATCAAGGGCGCGGAAGCGGCCGGCCGCAAGCCGATCTCCATCGACGAGGTCGAACCGGCGGTCGACATCGTCAAGCGCTTCTCGACGGGCGCCATGTCCTTCGGCTCGATTTCCCGCGAGGCGCACACGACGCTCGCCGTCGCCATGAACCGGATCGGCGGCAAGTCGAACACCGGCGAGGGCGGCGAGGAAGCCGACCGCTACATGCCGCTGCCGGACGGTTCGATGAACCCCGAGCGCTCGGCGATCAAGCAGATCGCCTCCGGCCGCTTCGGCGTGACGACCGAATACCTGGTCAATGCGGACATGCTGCAGATCAAGGTCGCGCAGGGCGCCAAGCCCGGCGAGGGCGGCCAGCTGCCCGGCCACAAGGTGGACGCGACGGTCGCCAAGACCCGTCACTCCACCCCGGGCGTCGGCCTCATCTCGCCGCCGCCGCACCACGATATCTATTCGATCGAGGATCTGGCGCAGCTCATCTACGACCTGAAGAACGTCAACCCCGAGGCCGATATCTCGGTCAAGCTCGTCTCGGAAGTCGGCGTCGGCACGGTTGCCGCCGGTGTCGCCAAGGCGCGCGCGGACCATATCACCATCGCCGGCTTCGACGGCGGCACGGGCGCCTCGCCGCTCACCTCGCTGAAGCATGCCGGCTCCCCGTGGGAAATCGGCCTTGCCGAGACGCACCAGACGCTGGTGCTGAACAAGCTGCGCTCGCGCATCGCGCTGCAGGTCGACGGGGGCCTCAAGACCGGCCGTGACGTCGTCATCGGCGCGCTGCTCGGCGCGGACGAATTCGGCTTCGCGACGGCCCCGCTCATTGCGGCCGGCTGCATCATGATGCGCAAGTGTCATCTCAACACCTGTCCGGTGGGGGTTGCCACACAGGACCCGGTGCTGCGCAAGCGCTTCAAGGGCACGCCGGAGCATGTCATCAACTACTTCTTCTTCGTCGCCGAAGAGGTGCGCGAAATCCTGGCCTCGCTCGGCGTGCGTTCGCTGAACGAGATCATTGGCGCCTCGGAGCTGCTCGAAAAAGAGAGGATGATCTCGCACTGGAAGGCCAATGGCCTCGACTTCTCCCGCATCTTCCACAAGGTCGATGCGCCGAAGGAGGCGACCTACTGGACCGAGCGGCAGGATCATCCGATCCACGACGTCCTCGACCGCAAGCTGATCGAAGAGGCGAAGCCCGCGCTGGAGAAGAAGACGCCCGTCGCCTTCGAGGTCGACATCAAGAATGTCGACCGTTCGGCCGGTGCGATGCTGTCCGGGGCCGTCGCCAAGCGCTACGGCTTCAAGGGGCTGAAGGACGACACGATCTCGGTGAAGCTGCATGGCACGGCGGGCCAGTCCTTCGGTGCCTTCCTTGCCCGCGGCATCACCTTCGACCTGATCGGCGCCGGCAACGACTATGTCGGCAAGGGCCTTTCCGGCGGCCGCATCGTCGTGCGTCCCCCGGCGGAGAACCGCGCGGTGCCGCATGAATCGATCATCGTCGGCAACACGGTGCTCTACGGCGCGATCTCGGGCGAGTGCTACTTCAACGGCGTTGCCGGCGAACGTTTCGCCGTGCGCAATTCCGGTGCCGTCGCCGTCGTCGAGGGCGTGGGCGACCATGGCTGCGAATACATGACGGGCGGCGTCGTCGTCGTCATCGGCCAGACGGGCCGCAACTTCGCGGCGGGCATGTCCGGCGGCGTTGCCTATGTGCTGGACGAGGCCGGCGATTTCGCCCGCCGCTGCAACATGGCGATGGTCGAGCTGGAGCCGGTGCCGGAAGAGGACGACATGCTGGAGAAGCTGCACCATCATGGCGGCGACCTCATGCACAAGGGCATGGTCGATGTCTCGGACGACATGACGCGCCACGACGAGGAGCGGCTCTACCAGCTCGTCACGAACCACCTGCACTATACGGGCTCGCCGCGGGCGCGGGAGATCCTCGACAAATGGGCCGAGTATCGTCCGAAATTCCGCAAGGTCATGCCGGTCGAGTACCGCCGCGCGCTCGAAGAGATGGAGCGCATGAGGATGGGGATCGCTGCCGAGTGAGGCGGCGGGCTCCGCAAGGAGCCCCTCATCCGCCTGCCGGCACCTTCTCCCGGTGAACGGGAGAAGGGATGTGCGGCAAGGCGGTGCGACATCTGCCTTCTCCCCGCCTGCGGGGAGAAGGTCGCGGCAGCGGGATGTGGGGTTGTCCCCGTCAATGCCTGTCGCGCGGTGTTCCCTTTTGCGCCCGAAGCGCTCGTCGAAACGTTATAAGAATCAGGATATCACAATGGGCAAGGTTACTGGTTTCATGGAAATCGACCGGCAGGTGATGAAGTATCAGCCGGCCTCCGACCGCATCCGCCATTTCCGCGAGTTCACCATCCCGATGTCGGACCCGGAGGTCCAGAAGCAGGCCGCGCGCTGCATGGACTGCGGCATTCCCTATTGCCACGGCCCGACCGGCTGTCCGGTGCACAACCAGATCCCGGACTGGAACGACCTCGTCTACAACGGCAACTGGGAAGAGGCGATCCGCAACCTGCATTCGACCAACAACTTCCCGGAATTCACCGGCCGCGTCTGCCCCGCGCCCTGTGAGGAAGCCTGCACGCTGAACCTCGAGGACATGCCGGTCTCCATCAAGACCGTCGAGCAGGCGATCGCCGACAAGGCCTATGAGATGGGCTATATCGTGCCGCAGCCGGCGACGCTGAAGACCGGCAAGAAGGTCGCGGTCATCGGCTCCGGCCCGGCCGGCATGGCCGCCGCCCAGCAGCTTGCCCGTGCCGGCCACGAGGTTCACCTCTACGAGCGCGAATCCAAGGCCGGCGGCCTGTTGCGCTACGGCATTCCGGATTTCAAGATGGAGAAGAACTTCATCGACCGCCGCGTCGACCAGATGCGCGGCGAGGGCGTGACCTTCCACTACGGCGTCAATGTCGGCGTCGACAAGAAGATGGACGAGATGCTCGCCGAGCATGACGCCGTGCTCTATTGCGGCGGCTCGGAAACCCCGCGCGACGCCGGCATTCCGGGCGTCGATTTCGCCGGCGTGCACGATGCCATGCCCTATCTCGTCCAGCAGAACCGCCGCGTCGGCCGCGAGAACATCGACAGCGTCGGCTGGCCGTCCGACCCGATCCTTGCCGGTGGCAAGCACGTCGTCGTCGTCGGTGGTGGCGACACCGCCTCGGACTGCGTCGGCACCGCCTTCCGCCAGGGCGCGGTGAAGGTCACCCAGCTCGACATCCGCCCGCAGCCGCCGGAAAAGGAGGACAAGCTCGCCGTCTGGCCGTTCTGGGCGACGAAGATGCGCACCTCCTCCTCGCAGGCCGAGGGCGCGGTGCGCGAATTCCAGGTCGGCACGCTCGAATTCGTCGGCGACGAGGACGGCGTCCTCACCGGCGTGAAGTGCTGCCAGGTGGACGACCGCCGCAAGCCGATCGCCGGCACGGAGTTCATCATCAAGGCCGATCTCGCCTTCATCGCCATCGGTTTCCGCGGCCCCTTCACCGACAGCGTACTGAAGGATCTGGGTAGCCGCCTGACGATCAACACCGACAAGCGCGGCTCCTCCAACGTCGTCGCCAACGAGCACGACTACAAGACCTCGGTGGACAAGCTTTGGACGGCGGGTGACGTGCGCCGCGGCCAGTCGCTGGTCGTCTGGGCGATCCGCGAAGGCCGACAGGCCGCCCGCGCCATCGACGAGGCCCTGATGGGCTCGACCACGCTGCCGCGCTGAGATTCATGCAAATGGCGAAAGGGCGCTCCGGGAAACCGGCGCGCCCTTTGTCGTTTTGAATGCCCCTCATCCGCCTGCCGGCACCTTCTCCCCGCAAGCGGGGAGAAGGGACCTGTTGCACTGTTCTACCCTGATCCGGGCAAAGCGTTGCCCCATCTCCCTTCTCCCCGCTTGCGGGGAGAAGGTCGCGGCAGCGGGATGAGGGGCGATACCTGCCTCAGACGAAGAGGAAATCCGATGCCGAGAGGTCGGCGAGCTTGATGTCGTCGAGGCGCAGTTCGCTCTGGCCGAAGTCGAACACCACGTCCTTGCCGCCATCGGCCGTGCGGGCGATGTCCTTGAGGTCGGCGAAGCTCGAAACACCGAGGCTCTTGGAGATTTCGATCTTGTCGAAATTGGTCTGGAAGTCCTCGATCTCGGTCCTGCCGGTCTTGAAGACGAAGGTGTCGCGGCCGGCGCCGCCTTCCAGCTCGTTGTTGCCCGAGCCGCCATCCAGGCGATCGTTGCCGGCGCCGCCTTCGAGGTCGTCATTGCCCGAGCCGCCGAAGAGCCGGTCGTTGCCGGCGCCGCCCTCCAGGTCGTCATGGCCGGAGCCGCCCCAGATCCTGTCGTTGCCGGCATCGCCCGAAAGCTTGTCGTTGCCGCCATGGCCGGAAATCCGGTCATTGCCGTCGCCGCCGGAGATCGTGTTGGCCTTGCTGTCGCCGTTCAACACGTCATCGCCGGAAAGGGGGTCCTTCGGTTCGTCGGTATCGACGGACTTGAAGGAGAAGTGGCTTGCCTTGAGGCTCGACAGCTTGGTGTCTTCCAGCGTCAGCGTATTGCCGTTGCCGAAATCGAAGCGCACGTCCTCACCGCCGTCTACGGTCCTGGCGAGCGCCTTGAGTTCCGCAAAGCTCTTCACGCCGAGCGCGCTGTCGATGACGATCTTGTCGGCGCTCGTGGAGAAGTCGTCGATCTCGTCGCGGCCGCTGGAGAAGACGAAGGTGTCGCGGCCGGAGCCGCCGCTCAGCTCGTCATTGCCGGTGCCGCCGTGCAGCCAGTCGTTGCCGGCACCGCCCTCCAGGTCGTCATTGCCGCCGTAGCCGAAGAGCTTGTCGTTGCCGCCCTTGCCGTAGATGTCGTCGGCCGTCGACTGGCCCTTGAGCGTGTTGGCGGAAGAGGTGCCGATGATCTTAACCATGAGAAATGTCCTTGTTCGATTGGGTCTTCAGAGGCGAAAGGTCAGCGCGGGTCAGTCTTCGCGCTCGAGGCGCAGGATCTCGCCGGTATAGCCGTCGATCTTGGCTTCGCTGACCACGTTCTTCGTGTCGACGATCTTTGCCTCGAAGTGGCCGTCGTCCATCTCGATTTCGCGGATGACGTAGCCCTTGGCCGAAAGCTCGGTGGCGACCTGCTCCAGCGTCTTGCGCACGGGCGCCGCGGCGGTTTCGGCGAGGGCCGGTACGGTGAGGGCGAGGAGGCCGGCGGCGAGAAGGCCGGTCGTGGTGAGGCGCATGGCGAAATCCTTTCCTGTCGTTGTGGGGGGAGGTTTCGCACAGGCTGCCTGTTGCTTGCCTGACAGGCGCTGTCAGCGATTTGTCAGCTTGATACGCGTATAGGTAGGTCCATGATCACGAAGATATTGACTCCCTTTCCGCTGGCGCTCGCCCTGTTCGTCGCCCTTTCCGTGATGCCGCCGATGGGCGCGCAGGCGGATGACGACGACGATGCGGTGGAGCACGAGGAAGCCCGCCGCGCCCTCGAACAGGGCCTCGTGCGCCCGCTCGAACAGATCATCGTGGAAGCCCGCAAGCATGTCGAGGGCGACCTGATCGAAGTGGAGCTTGAGCGCGAGAACGGGCGCTATATATATGAGCTGGAATTCATCCAGCCGTCCGGCCAGATCATCGAGCTGCAGCTCGATGCCAAGACGATGGCGATCGTAGAGGACGACGACGACTGATGCGCCTGCTTCTCGTCGAGGACGACGCCCGCATCGCGGCCGATGTTTCCGCCGTGCTGACGGGGGCCGGCTATACCGTCGAGACCGCCTCGGACGGCAAGGATGCCTGGTTCCTCGGCGATACCGAGGATTATGATCTCATCATCCTCGATCTCGGCCTGCCGAGCATGGACGGCATGGCGCTCTTGAAGCGTTGGCGCGCCAACGGCCGGCACATGCCGGTGCTGGTGCTGACGGCCCGCGGCAGCTGGGCCGAGCGCGTCGAGGGCATCGACGCCGGCGCCGACGACTACCTGCCGAAGCCCTTCCAGTTCGAGGAGCTGCTTGCCCGCGCCCGCGCGCTCATCCGCCGGTCCGTCGGCCATGGCGCCGCAACGATCGCCATCGGTGCCGTCACCATCGATACGCGGGCCATGCGCGTCAGCGTCAACGGCGTGCCGCAGTCGCTGACGCCGCTCGAATACCGGCTCGTCAGCTATCTCGGCCATCACCGCGATCGTATCGTGCCGCCGACCGAGCTGCAGGAGCACCTTTACGGCGACGATTTCTCGCGGGATGCCAATGCGCTGGAGGCGCTCGTCGCGCGGCTGCGCAAGAAACTCGGCGCGGTCGCCATCGGCACGCGACGCGGCTTCGGCTACTATATGGGCGAGACCGCACCGTGACGCGCCGTTCGCTGCGCCTTCGCCTGGCGCTTGCCGGCGCCGCCTCCATCATCGCCGCCCTCGTGGCGGCGTTCTTCGTTCTGTCGACGCTGTTCGAGCGGCATGTGGAGCGGCGCATCGCCGCCGAGCTGATGCTGCATCTCAACCAGGTGATCGCCGGCCTTGCCGAGCAGCCGGGTGCGTCGCTTCATCTCGTCAAGCCGCCGGTCGATCCGCGCTTCGAGCGGCCGCTCTCCGGCCTCTACTGGCAGATCGAGGGCGACGGCAGCCGCCTGCGCTCCCGCTCGCTTTGGGATGATGTGCTGACCCTGCCGGACATTCCGGCCGGCGGCATCCATACCGCGACCATCACCGGGCCGGGAGATGCGTCGCTGCTTCTCCTCGAGCGCGAGGTGGTGACCAGCGAGCGGGCCGGGGCGCGGCCGCTGCGCGTCGCCGTCGCCATCGACCGCACCGATATTTCGCGCGCGACGGATCAATTCGAGGCAGACCTTCTGCCCTACCTGCAGGCGCTCGCCGTACTGCTGCTGGCGGCGAGCTTCGTGCAGATCTTCGTCGGCCTGCGCCCGCTGGCAACGTTGACGGAACGCCTTTCCGCCATCCGCGCCGGCAAGGCCGAACGGCTCGGCAACGATTTTCCGGACGAGGTCCTGCCGCTTACCGGCGAGGTCGATGCCCTGCTGCAATCGCGCGAAAACCAGCTGCGCAAGGCGCGTGAGCGGGCGGCGGACCTTGCCCATGGCTTCAAGACGCCGCTGCAGATCCTTTCCGGCGACGTGCTGCGCCTGCGCGAGCGGGGTGAGGAGGCGGTTGCCCGCGATATCGAGGCGATCATCCTGCGCATGCGCCGCCATGTCGACCACGAGATGGCCCGCGCCCGCCAGGCCGAGCGCGGCCACACGGCGCGCAGCGATCTCGGCCGCGTCGCCGCGCAGGTCGTCAGCGTCGTCTCGCGGACGCCGGCTGGCCGCGATCTCGACTGGCAACAGGAAATCGAAGCGGGCCTCATCCTGCGCATCGATGCGGAGGATCTCGCCGAAATCCTCGGCAGCCTTGCGGAAAACGCCGCGCGTTACGCCCGGACCACCGTCGGCATCTTCGCCCGGGCGGAAGGTGCGGCGGCGATCATCGAGGTCGTTGACGACGGACCGGGCATTCCGGAAGGGGAGATCGAGTTCGTGCTGAAACGGGGCGGCCGGCTCGATACGACGAGTGAAGGCGCGGGATTGGGCCTGGCCATTGCCGAGAGTTTCGTCGAGGAGGCGAATGGCAGCTTCATGCTGGAAAACCGCAAGCCCGGCCTATGCGCCCGCATCATGCTGCCGCGGATCGTGGCCTGAGCGGTTTGCCGAACGCGTCGATCCAGGGGATCGCGGCGAAGACCGGTCAGGGGGTCGCGATCTTGTTCAATCGGAAGTCGTCGACGCGGCCGAGGGGGGCGTCGGCGATCTCGCCCTTTTCCACCAGCTTCTCGCGCAGGCTCTTGCCGTTGCCCTTGATGGCGGCGCCGCCGAGCAGCGCGGTGCCGCCGTCGAGTGCCGGATCGGCGAGGCTGATCGGCTGTGTCTTGGTGATTTCCGTGTCTTCCGCCGGCGCGGTCACGACGAGGTCCTTGAGGTCGCCCTGCAGGCCGGGGCCGTCGGCGGCGGCATCGCCCAGCACGCGGCGGATTTCCTTTTCCACATAGAAGGCGAGCTTGCGCTTGCCGGCCTTGGTGAAGTTGATGCCGTCGGAGCCGCGCAGGCGCACCTGCTGGCCGTTGATGTCCGAGCCGGAGATGACGAACTTGCCGTTCTCGTCGACGAACCCGTCCCAGATATCGACGAATTCGCCGCCGGCCTTCTCGACGCCGGCACGATAGATATTGTTGAGCGTCGTCATGTCGGCCGTCATGGCCGACGACTGGAAGGCGGGCATGCCGATCCACATCATCGGCTTGCCGCCGTCGCGGGCGAGCATCGCCAGGCGTTCGACGCGCGCCTCGTATTCCCTGGTCCAGGCCTCGGAGCGGAACTTTTCCTTCTCCCCGGCCACCGACATCTGCTGGCGGTCGTTGGCGCCGATGCTGAGGACGACGAGGGCGGGCTTGGTTTCCGCGATCAGGCCGGGCAGGGAGGCCGGCCAGTTGTAATAATCCTCGCGCACGATGCCGGAGGAGCCGTTGGTGCGGCGCTCGACGACGATGCCGGGCGTTGCCTCGAAGGCGGCGACCAGGCCCTCGCCGAGGCTGCCGGCGATGAAGTCGCCGACGACGAGCACGACCTTGGCGTCCGGCAGTTTCTCGATCGCCGCCGGCTCCGGCTTGGTGGCCACCGTGGTCGCCTGCTTTTTCTTGCGCGTGACGGTGCGCGGCTTCTTGATCTGCGGCTCGGGTGCGACCTCCTCCTGCTTCGGCTTGCCGAAGAGCAGCTCCAGGATGGTCTTGCGTTCCTTGCGCTGCTGTGCGCCGGCGGGAAGGGCGGTCACCACGACGCTCACCCCCGCCACAAGGGCAAGGCCGAGGCGCACAATCCGCATGGTCGTCGTCGTGCTCATCGCGAGGGCTCCCGTCTTGTCCACGACCCTGCCGGATCCCGGTGGCGGCATGATGGCAAATGCGGGGCCCAAGGGAAAGCCCGGCAGCAAAAGGGGCGCCGGAGCGCCCCTGTTCGTCCTTGTCAGGCGGTTTAGCGGCGCAGCGCGCGCAGCAGCTGCTGGCTCGGCTCGCCATCGGCGGCAAGGCCCATGCGGTTCTGGAAGGCCTGGATGGCGGCCTTGGAACCGGAGCCGAAATTGCCGTCGACCTCGCCCTCGTAATAGCCGAGCTCCTTGAGACGGGTCTGCAGCTCGAACTTTTCCGTGATGTCGAGCGCGCCGTCCGGGCGCGGCCAGCGCTGCTTGACGCCGCTGTAGCCGGCGAGCTGGTCGGCCAGCATGCCGACTCCCATGGCGTAGGAGTCCGATGCGTTGTAGCGCTTGATGACGAAGAAGTTCTTGGTCATCAGGAAGCCGGGGCCGCCATTGGCCGGCAGCTTCAGCTCGGCGCGGTCGGCGCCGTTCTTGAAGCCGCTGCCGTTCGGGCGCGTGAAGCCGAGCTTCGCCCACTGGGCAAGCGTCTTCGTCTGGCCCGAATACTTGCTGCCGCCCTTCGGCACGACGATCTCGTAGCCCCAGGTCTTGCCCGACTGCCAGCCGTTCTTGGCAAGCAGGTTCGCCGCGGTCGCCAGCGCGTCCGGCACCGAGGTCCAGATGTCGCGATGGCCGTTGCCGTCCGCGTCGACGGCGTAGATCATGTAGCTCGTCGGGATGAACTGGGTGTGGCCCATGGCGCCGGCCCAGGATCCGGTCATCTTGCCAGCCGCGATGTCGCCGCGCTGGATGATCTTCAGCGCCGCGATCAGCTGCGTGCGTGCGTATTTCGCGCGCTTCTTGTCGGCATAGGCGAGCGTTGCCAGCGCCCGCGGCACATAGTGCAGCCGGTCGTCCTTCTCCAGCACCGCGCCATAGTTCGATTCCATCGACCAGATGGCGAGCAGGATGTTGCGGTCGACGCCGAAATGCCGCTCGACGGCTGCAAGCGTGCGGGCATGTTTCGCGGCCATCTCCCGGCCGACGCGCACCGTGTAAGGATTGACGCGCGAATCGAGATAGTCCCAGATCTTGTGCTTGAATTCCGGCTGGTAGGCGGCCTTTTCAAGGACATCCGGATCGGGTGTCTTGACGCCGGAAAACGCCTTCTGGTAGGTCGATTTGCTGATGCCGGCTTCGGATGCCGTCGCGTAGAAATCGGCGATCCACTGCTGGAAGCGGGCGTCCGCACGGGCAGCGGTGGCCTGGGCGAACAGCCCGGCCGACAGGAGGAGAGTGAGCGCGGATCGGCGCAGAACGGTTTTCAGATTCTGTGTCATCAGCTGTCGTGTCCGTTTCTCAAATTTCGGTACGATGGCGTGGAACCACCGGCTGAACGCAAAACTTATAAAAACGAAGTCAACAAATTCTTTACCATCAAACTTTTGCCCCGTCTTCCTTCGCAAAAAAGTCTTCCTTTGCAAAAAAATAGCAATTGGCTTCTATTCCGGCACACATACGGCCCGGCCATGAGGGCGACGGGCGCAACGAGGTGAATATGTCGCAGGCACGCAAGGTTCGCAAAGCAGTCTTCCCAGTGGCCGGTCTCGGCACCCGCTTCCTTCCGGCCACCAAGGCCGTGCCGAAGGAAATGCTGACCGTCGTGGACAAGCCCGTCATCCAGTATGTGGTGGACGAGGCGCTGGACGCCGGCATCGAGCACCTGATCTTCGTGACGGGCCGGTCCAAGGCGGTCATCGAGGACTATTTCGACATCCAGGTCGAGCTGGAGCAGACGCTGCGCCAGCGCAACAAGACCGCGGAGCTGACGCTGCTCGAAAGCATCCTGCCGGTCGCCGGCTCGACGAGCTTCACCCGCCAGCAGGAGCCGCTTGGCCTCGGCCATGCCGTCTGGTGCGCCCGCGAGCTGGTCGGCAACGAACCCTTCGCGCTGCTTCTGCCTGATATGATCATGAAGGCGGAAAAGGGTTGCATGAAGGGCATGGTGGAGCTTTTCGAGCACAGCGGCGCCAACATCGTCGCCGTCGAGGAATGCGCGCCCGACCAGGCGCACAAATACGGTATCGTCGGCGTCGGCGAGACGATCGGCGAGGGGTTTGCCATCACCAAAATGGTCGAGAAGCCGGCGCCGGGCAGCGCGCCGTCCAACTTCTTCATCAACGGCCGCTATATCCTCCAGCCGGAAATCTTCCCGATCCTCTCCACGCAGGAGCGTGGCGCCGGCAACGAGATCCAGCTCACCGACGCCATGGTGAAACTTGCGGGCAGCCAGAAATTCGCCGCCTACCACTTCCGCGGCGAGACCTATGACTGCGGCGCCAAGGACGGCTTCATCCTCGCCAATATCGCCTTCGCGCTGGCGCGGGCGGATATCCGCCCGACCGTCGAAGGGCCGCTGAAGGAACTCGTCGCCAAGCTGAAATAGGGTTCAGCGGCGCAGGACGAGACCGATGCCGGCGCGCGTGATGCCGGTGTCGGTGCCGCGCGACGGGCGGGTCAGTTCGTAGGACACGTCGCCGGTGAGGGCGAGCCAGCGGTTGAGGTCCCAGGTAAGGCTCGTGCCGACACGGTAGACATTCTGGTCGGCGCCGCCGGAAGAGGAGAAATCCCGCCAGGTATAGGCGCCGCTCAGCCGGGCGACGAGGTTTTCGCGCAGCTCATGCGTCAGTTCGGCGGTGGTCGCGTAGTCGACGTAGCCGCTTTGCCCGGCGGTGGTCGACGGCTCGATCTGCGTGCCGAGGCCGAGCCGGAGCTCCGTGCCGCGCTGCGGTGACCAGATGACCGAACCGTCGAGCGTCAGAGCCGCGATCGATTTCAGGCGGCTGTCGTCGAAGGCGGCCCGCTTGTAGCCCATGCCGAGATCGCCGCGCAGCTTTTCGCCAAGATCGATCTCCACGCCGGCACGGCCGCCCAGTGTCGAGCTCGAGCGCTCGTAACCGAGCGAATCGCGCTTCTCGTCATAGATCGAACGGGCGATGGAGGCCTCGAGATAGGGGATCAGTGCCGGCGACAGCTCGAAGCCGATGCGCCCCGTCAGGGTGCCTTCCGTGAAGTTGCGGTCGGAAAGGCGCAGCTTCGCGCCGTTTGCGAGCTTTGCCGAGCCGTAGACCTCGCGCTCGATTTCGGCGCCGATCATGCCGCGGATCGCACCGAAATCGCGCTGGACGCGCGCGCCGGCGGTAAAGCCGTGCACGCCCGACTGGGCGCTCGCGCCGTCGATGGCGTTGGGATCGCTGGAATCCTCGCGCTCGAAACTGTAGCCGGCGGTGAGATTGGCGATCGTGTCGTCGCTGAGGTCGAGGCGCAGGTCGCTGTTGATGCGTGCCTGTGGCTCCGTCTCTCCCGTGCCGCTGATATTACGCTGGTAGATGCCCTCGGCGTCGATGGTCAGCTGGTGGCGCGACCAGTCGGATGTCAGCACGCCGCGAAAGCCGGTCTGGGAATAGGTGCGGCTCGTCGTGCCGCCGGATTTCGTGCGTTCGTGCCCCAGGCTCTGGGTGATCGAGGGCCTGAGCACGAATGTGCCGACGCGGATGCCGGTCGGCTGGTAGGGGTCGCCGAAATCGCTTCTTGCCGCTTCGGTGCTGCCTTCGCGCAGGTTCAGCCGCTCGCCTTCGCGTTCGGTGCGGCGGATGGCCGCGTTGCCGTCCACCGCCTCGGAGAGCGCCTCGGCCTGGTCGCCGGTGAGGGCAGGCCCGGTCCATGCCGCCGTTTCGGTTCCCGGCAGCGTCGCGTCGGCAGCGTACCCGGTGTTGCGGACGAGAGGGTCGAGCGGCTCCTGGAATGTCGGCGTCTCGTTCGCCACCCGCTGCTGGGCGAAGGCGGGTGCGGCGGCAAGCACCGTGCCGGCAAGCAGAAGATTGGCCAGATGCCATGACAGGCGGGGCAGTCTTGCCCCGCGATCCTTTGCCTTTTCTTCTGCCATGACTGCGGCCCGCGAACCTTTCGATTTCCTAAGCGAACGTAAACCGTTGTGGTTAACGCTTGGTTGCCGGGCCGCAAAGTCACTCGCCGTAACAATCTGCGTTCTTTCGTGCATGGACAGAGGAATGCAAAAGCGCTAACGAGGCGCATGATCAAAAGACAGGCAAAAGTTGACAGTGCCGGCGCCATCGCCTCGGCGATCCGCACCGTTGAAACGGAAATGGCCGGCCTTACCGCCCTCTCCGCGGCGCTCGAGGGACGGCTCTTCGACGCGTTTTGCGAGGCTGTCCGTCTTATCGGTGATATCAGCGGCCGCGTCATCGTGACCGGCATCGGCAAGTCGGGGCATATCGGTGCGAAGATCGCCGCGACCTTCGCCTCCACCGGCACCCCGTCCTTCTTCGTCCACCCCGTGGAGGCCAATCACGGCGATCTCGGCATGATCGGCCGCGACGACGTGATCCTTGCCATGTCCTGGAGCGGCGAAAGCGCCGAACTGCAGGGCATCATCAACTATTCCCGCCGCTTCTCCATTCCGCTGATCGCCATCACCTCCGGCGAGCGCTCGGCCCTTGCCCGCGAGGCGGATACCGTGCTGCTGCTGCCGAAGGAGCAGGAAGCCTGCCCGCATGGCCTTGCGCCCACCACCTCCACGCTGATGCAGCTTGCCCTCGGCGATGCGCTCGCGGTTGCGCTGCTGGAAGCGCGCGGTTTCACCGCCACCGACTTCAAGACCTTCCATCCCGGCGGCAAGCTGGGTGCCAGCCTTTCGCATGTCGGCGATATCATGCACAGCGGCGAGAACATGCCGCTCGTCGCGCTCGGCACGTCGATGCCGGATGCCGTCCTGCTCTTGTCGCAAAAGCGCTATGGCTGTGTCGGCGTCGTCAATGACGAAGGGATTCTCGTCGGCATCGTCACGGACGGCGACATCGCGCGCAACCTGTCGCGCAACCTTGCCGAACTCACCGTCGACGAAATCATGACGCGGGCGCCCAAGACGGTGAAGCCGACGACGCTGGCGACCGCCGCGCTCGGCCTGCTCAATCAGTACAACATTTCCGCGCTGATCGTCACCGACGAGACCTTCCGCCCCGTCGGCGTCGTGCATTTCCACGATCTGCTGCGCATCGGCGTGGCCTGATCCGCGCATTCCACGGCTCATAGCAAAAACCCGCATTTCTTCGAGATGCGGGGTTTTGATTCATAGCATTTCCGCTTTTCCGCGAATCGCGAAAACGCTCTAATTTTTTATTTTAACGCAATTCCGGACGCAAAACCGCTTCGCACTCCTGCTGGATTGCTTTAGACGGCCTCGACGATCAGATCGCGGCCGTTGCTGGCCGTGACGCGCACACGGGCGCCGACCGGCAGGTCGGGTCCCTGCACGCTCCACATCGTATCATCGAGGCGGATGCGGCCGCGGCCCTCGCTGATCGGCTGCTCCAGCGTCGCGGTACGGCCGACGAGGCTCTGGCCGCGCTGGTTGAGATGCGGCTGGTCGGAAGCCGGGCCACGCGCGCTGACGATGCGGCGGCCGATCACCACGGCGACCAGGGAAAGCACCGCGAAGAGCAGCCATTGCACATGCCAGGTCCAGAATGCCGATTCCCATAGCAGCAGCGAGAGGGCGCCGGTGACGATCGCCGCGATACCGATCCAGACGAGGAAGACGCCGGGCATCAGCACCTCGAGGATGAGGAGCACGATGCCGAGCACCCACCAGGCCCAGGGGCCGAGTTCCGTGACGATGCGCTGGATCATGCTCAGCTTCCCTGCGGCGGGGTTTCGAACGGGTTGCGGAAGGCCGGTGTCGAGGCGGTCGTGGTTGTCGTGGCGGGCGTCGACTGGCGTGTGCGGGGCGTGCTCGCCACCTGCGCGCCGCCGCCATTGCCGAAGACCTCCCTGGCGATCGCGCCGATGCCGCCGAGCGAACCGATGAGCGACGAAGCCTCCATCGGCATCAGCACGATCTTCGAGTTCGGCGCCTTGCCGATCGCGGCCATGGCCTCGGTATATTTCTGCGCGACGAAGTAGTTGATCGCCTGCACGTCACCCGCCGCGATGGCCTCCGAGACCATCTTCGTCGCCTTGGCTTCGGCCTCGGCAAGGCGTTCGCGTGCCTCGGCGTCGCGGAAGGCGGCTTCGCGCTGGCCCTCGGCCTCGAGGATGGCGGACTGCTTGGCGCCTTCCGCGCGCAGGATCTGTGCGTTGCGCGACCCCTCCGCTTCCAGCACCTGCGCGCGCTTTTCGCGCTCGGCCTTCATCTGCCGCGCCATGGAATCGACGAGATCCTTCGGCGGCGCGATGTCCTTGATCTCGACGCGGGTGATCTTCACGCCCCAGGGATTGGCCGCCTCGTCGACGACGCGCAGCAGCTGGTCGTTGATCTTGTCGCGGTTGGAGAGCAGTTCGTCGAGGTCCATCGAGCCCATGACCGAGCGGATGTTGGTCATGGTGAGGTTGATGATGGCGTGTTCGAGATTGGCGACCTGATAGGCGGCCTGGGCGGGGTTCAGCACCTGGTAGAAGGCGACGGCATCGGAGGCGACGCTGGCATTGTCGCGGGTGATGACCTCCTGGGTCGGGATGTCGAGCACCTGCTCCATCACGTTCATCTTCGCGCCGATGCGGTCGATGAAGGGGATGATGAGGTTGAGGCCGGGGTCCAGCGTGCGCGTGTAGCGGCCGAAGCGTTCCACCGTGTACTGATACCCCTGCGGGATCGTCTTGATCCCGGCAAAGAGGATCAGGATGACCAGCACAACGAGGGCGATGACGACGATATCCAGTCCGGCCAGATCCATAGTTCTTCTCTCCATCAGACAATGCGGCGCGGCGCCACTTTAAGGAATACGGCCCGCGACGCCAGTCTATTTGGACGAAGGCAAGATTTATCCGGGATCAGACCCAGCCGGAAAGCTCCCGGCGCACGACCTTTTCCAGCACCGCCATGCCCTCGGGCGAATCGTTGAGACAGGGGATGTGCGCGAATTTCTCGCCGCCATTGTGCAGGAAGCTCTCGGCCGCCTGCTCGGCGATCTCCTCCAGCGTCTCCAGGCAGTCGGAGACGAAGCCGGGATTGACGACGGCGATGCGCTTGATGCCTTCCTGTGCCAGCTTTTCCACGGTCTTGTCCGTATAGGGCTGGAGCCATTCCTCCGGCCCGAAGCGGGACTGGAAGGTGACGACGAGCTTTTCCTTCGACCAGCCGAGCCGTTCGCGCAGGAGCCGCGCCGTCTTCTGGCACTGGCAGTAATAGGGGTCGCCCTTGTCGAAATAGCTCTTGGGAATGCCGTGGAAGGAGGTGAGCACCCGCTCCGGCTCCCAGTCGAGCGTCGCCAGGTGCTTTTCGATCGAGACGGCAAGCGCGTCGATATAGACCGGGTCGTCGTGATAGGGGGGCACGGTGCGCAGGGCCGGCTGCCAGCGCATCTTCAGGAGTGCCTCGAAGGCCTTGTCGTTGACGGTCGCCGTCGTCGCCGCCGCATATTGCGGATAGAGCGGGAAGACGAGGACGCGTTCGCAGCCGGCCTTCTGCAGGTATTCCATGCGCGAGGCGATGGAGGGCTGGCCGTAGCGCATCGCCCAGTCGATGACGACGTCCGGATGATCGGAGAAGGACTGCGCCATCAGTTGGGCCTGGCTGCGCGTATAGGTGCGCAGGAAGCTCTCGTTCTTCTCCTTGTTCCAGATCGTCTCATAGGCCTTGCCGACCTTGCCGGGGCGGGTGTTGAGCACGATGCCGAAAAGGATCGGGTACCAGGCGATCCGCGGCCATTCGATGACGCGCTTGTCGGTCAGGAATTCCTTGAGGTAGCGGCGCATCGAGGTGTAGTCGGTGCCGTCGGGGGTGCCGAGATTGACCAGCAGCACACCGACCTTGCCGTTCTTGACGGGCGCGTGGTCGGCGGGCTTGGCGGCGATGTCCTGCATGGTGCGGTCCTCAGCGTGCGGGGTGTCGTTCATTACTTTGCGGCTTTGTCTTCTTGCAGGTTCGGACGCAAGGCCGCGATGCACGTTCGCGGCAATTGCTCCGTGCGGCGGACGCCGGTTGGCTCAGAATCGTTCTAAAAAGAAATGCCGGCCCGGAAAAGCCCGGACCGGCAGAAATAGTGGAGACAAATTGTCCTTATTTGGTCGGGATGGACAGCTCCGTGCCGACATGCAGAGCCCGCGGCCGCGGATTGCCGTTGGCTTCCGCGATCTTGCGCCACAGCGTGCCGTCGCCATAGGCGGCCTTGGCGATATCCCAAAGCGTATCGCCGCGGACGATGACATGCGTGCCGCCGGCCGTGACCGTCGCGGTTTCAGTCGTCGTGGTCGTGGCGGCGGTGCCAGTCGCGGCCTCGCCGGAGGTTGCCGTGTCTTCCGCCGACTTGGCGGCCGTATCCGTCGCGGGCGCCGTCTCGCTCGTGTCGGTCCCAGTCCCGGTCCCGGTGGTTGCCGGGGTCTCGACGACCGTGGCATCGGCAACTTCCGTGATGCGGCCATCCGTATAGGGCTGGTAGGGGCGGTGCGCGGCAAGATAGTCGGCGACGACCAGCTCGAGGTTCGGGCCGAAATCGTAGGCGTTCATGCCGGCCGTGGCGAAGACCGAATAACCGTCACCGCCGGCGCGCATGTAGTTGTTCGAGGCGATGCCGTAGGTCTTGGCCGGGTCGAGCGGCACGAAGGCGTCACCCTCCTTCACTTCGACCGAGACGACGCGGCTGCCGGCCGGCTTCGACTTGTCGAAGGAATACTTCATGCCGGAGACCTGCGGGAAACGGCCGGCGCCTTCCTCGATCTGGCCGAGGCCGTTTTCAAGGGCGGCGACAAGATCCGAACCCTTGAGCTGGAAGGTCGCGACCGTGTTCTGGAAGGGCAGCACCGACAGCACCTCGCCCATGGAGACCGGGCCGCCGTCGATGGAGGCGCGCAGGCCCCCGCCATTGGTGATGGCGATCGTCATGCCCTGGCTCTTCGTGCGGTCGAGGATCGCGTCGGCCACCAGGTTGCCCATGGCGCATTCGGCGGCGCGGCAAACCTCGCGCGAGCCGTCGATCGGTGCGGCGCTCTCGGCGACGATCTTGTTCTTCAGCTCCTCGATCGGGCCGCCGAGCTCCTTGATGCGGGCGAGCACGGCCTCGTCGGGCTTGATGGAGGAATCGATCAGCACCGGCTCGCCGGAGGATTCCTTCACGACGCCCGCATCGTCGAACACGACCTTGAGATTGCCGAGATACTTGGAATAGGCCGCAGCCTGTACGACGGGCACCTTGTAGCCGCCGGGATTGTCGACCAGCGTCGGATAGGGGCCTTCCGCCTTGTCCGAGGTGTTGGAGAGGAACGTGTTCGTATGGCCGCCGACCACCACGTCCACGTCGGGGATTTTGGCGATGGCCGCAAGGTCGCGCGGGTAACCGACATGGGTCAGCGCGATGATCTTGTTGACGCCCTCTTTCTTCAGCTCGCCGATCGCTGCCGTGATGTCGGCGACGTCGTCGCCGATCAGGACATTCGGGCCGGGCGAGGAGAGTTCCGCCGTGTCGTTCGCCACCGCCCCGACGATGCCGATCTTCTGGCCGCCCTGGTCGAGCACGATGAAGGATTTTATGCGGTCGCCGATCTTCGAGCTCGCGCTGGCGGCGACGTTCGCGGTGACGACCGGGAACGCGACCTTGTCGAGGAAGGTGGCGAGGCCGTCCTCGCTGTCGTCGAATTCATGGTTACCGACGGTCATGGCGTCGAACTTCATGAGGTTGAGGAACTCGGCCTCCACGGCCCCCTTGTAGGTGGTGTAGAAGAGCGATCCCTGGAAATTGTCGCCGGCATTGAGCAGCAGCACGTTCTTGCCGGCCAGCGCCTGGCGCTGGGTGTCGATCGCGGTCTTCAGGCGTGCCACGCCGCCGAAGCACTCGCCCTTGCCTTCCTCTTCGGCCGAGCAGGTCGAATCGAACTTGTTGATCGCCTCGATGCGCGAATGCAGGTCATTGATATGCAGGATGTTCAGCTCGTAATCGGCAAGCGCCGAGCCGCTGGAGAGCGCGATGATGGAGGCGGCCAGGAGGCCGGATCGGAAAAACGTCATGGTCCTCTTCTCCTTGTTTGCCCGCGACGGCGCGGGAGGGCTGTCCGCTTCGCGGGGAGGCGCGAGACATGACAGCCGGCCGGCGGATGTTTTCACCGGTCGCGGGCGAGTTCAAGCGAAAAGACGAAGGGCCCAAGGCCATGCATGTTTATGCGCCGAAACGAAAAAAGGGCCTTGCGGCCCTTTCCGTCGGCAGCGCTTGCGCTCAGGCGCGGCGGGCGAGCGAGAACTGCGCCCCTTCGGCGGTCGTGCAGTTCAGCTGGCGCTGGCTGACCAGCGCGCAATTGACCTTGGACTGGGTGTTGCGCACCAGCGAGGTCATGTTGATCTCGACCAGCGTCGGTGAGGTGTTGATATAGGTGCCCGAGGCGAGGAGCTGGTTCGTGTCGGTCGTGCGCGTCGTGAACGTGCCGCCCTGGAAGGTGGAGACGATGCCGTTCGGGTCCACCCAGGCGCCTTCGACACCCTGCGGCACGGGGCGCTGCGCCACCGGCAAATCGCGCGGCGCGCGCTCGGACTGGCACGAGGCAAGCGCGACGGCGGCGGTCAGCAGGCTGAGGACTGTGATCGGCTTCATATGGGTCTCCCAGGGTCACGGCGGCGCGAACCACCCGTCCAATTCGGCGAACCATGCCGCGAAGAGGCGTCGAAAGCAAGACGCGCCGCCGGGGCAAGGGGCATTATCCCATTGAAAGCGTTTCAGACCCGCTGGCAAGTCCGCCAAACCTCTCCTGCGTCGTGCTCGGCCTTGAGCCGGGGATGACGACGGCGGGTGGGGCGAGGGTCGTCATCAAATCGAGACGCCCGCGGCCTGGCCGCGGGCGTCGCGCATTTCAGTTCAAAGGCCGGTTCAGCGGACCAGGATGTTCTTGAACTGCCACGGATCCTTCGTGTCGAGGTCTTCCGGGAAGAGGCCCGGGCGGCCGTCGAGCGGGGTCCAGTCGGTATAGTGGCCTTCCACCGGGCCGAGATAAGGCGTCTGCACTTCCAGGCACCGCTTGTAGTCGACCTCGTCGGCTTCCACGATGCCGGCCTTGGGGTTTTCCAGCGCCCAGACCATGCCGGCGAGCACGGCCGAGGTCACCTGCAGGCCGGTGGCGTTCTGGTAGGGCGCGAGGCGGCGGGTTTCGTCCAGCGAAAGGCGCGAGCCGTACCAGTACGCGTTCTTGTCGTGGCCGTAGAGCAGCACGCCGAGTTCGTCGACGCCGTCGACCAGTTCGTTCTCGTCGAGAACGTGCAGCACCGGCTGCTGGTGGCCGCCATTGCCGAACATCTCGTGCAGCGAGAGCACGGCGTCGTTGGCCGGGTGATAGGCGTAGTGGCTGGTCGGGCGGTAGGTGACGTGGCCGTCCTTGTCACGCACCGTGAAGAAGTCGGCGATCGAGATCGACTCGTTGTGGGTGACGAGGAAGCCGTATTGCGGGCCGGGCGTCGGGCACCAGGAGCGCACGCGCGTGTTGGCGCCGGGCTGCTCCAGGTAGATCGCGGCCTTGCAGCCCTTCTTGTGCTTCTTGGCGTTCTTCGGCATCCAGTTCTCGTGGGTGCCCCAGCCGAGTTCGGCCGGCTGCAGGCCTTCCGAGATGAAGCCCTCGACCGACCAGGTGTTCCAGAAGGTGTTGAACGGCTTCGGGTTCCTGGTGCGCTGGGTGTCGCGTTCGGCGATGTGCACGCCCTTGACGCCGACCTTCTTCATCAGCTTGGCCCAGCCTTCGCGGTCGTCCTGCGCGGGTTCCTCGAACTTGATGCCGAGGTCCCTGGCAAGGTTCAGCAGCGCCTGCTTGACGAACCAGGAAACCATGCCGGGATTGGCGCCGCAGGTGGAAACGGCCGTCGTGCCGCCGGGGTGCTTTTCCTTCTCCTTGCGGATGGTTTCGCGCAGCGCATAGTTGGTGCGGTCGGCGTTCTTCATGCCCTTGTCGAAGTAGAAGCCGAGCCAGGGTTCGACGACGGTGTCGATATAGAGAACGTCGAGCTTGCGGCAGAGCTTGATGAGGTCGAGCGAGCCGGTATCGACGGAGAGATTGACGCAGAAGCCCTGGCCGTTGCCTTCCGTGAGCAGCGGCTTCAGGAGCTCCTTGTAATTCTCCTTGGTGACGTGCGCCTTGATGTGACGCACGCCGTGGCGGGCGTAAATCTCCGTGTCGGCGGCGTCTTCGCGCGGCTCGATGACGATCAGCCGGTTCCGGTCATACTTGAAGTGGCGCTCGATCAGCGGCAGCGTGCCGCGCCCGATGGAGCCGAAACCGATCATCACGATCGGGCCGGTGATCTCGCCATAAACCGGATAGGTGCTGTCTGCCATTTGGTTCTCCTGCGGACGGCCGCTTTTGCTGTAAAATCAGGGTCTCGACGGGCCCCATAGCATAATATGGCAGCGCTAGAGCACAGTTTTCTGTCACAATAAAGGGTGGCTGCGGTTTTCCGTCGTGATATTCTTAACCGGCCGCAACCGCCCGCAATTCCGCCACCAGCGCCGCCCTTTTCGCGGCAAGGCCCTTGTAGGTCGCCTGGGGCAGGTTCAACGCTTCGAGCTGGTCGGCGAAGACGGTCGCGATCCTCTGCGCCTCAGGCAGCGTGCGCAGCGCCGCGAGCGGATCGGTGTAGATGCGGATGGTGAAGAGGATGTCGCCGGAGACCGGCAGCTTGCGCAGGGTCTGGCGCTCGACGCGGGCGAAGGTGGTTTCGAGCGACAACGCGTGCCCTTCAGGCAGGGCGCCATGCGCCTTGGATGCCGGATAGTGCAGGTCGGCGTCCGGGTTGATCGACCAGTTGAAACGGAAGACCGGCTGCTCGACCTTGAGATTGTCGAACATGCGGTTGATCAGGAGGGCATTGCGCGTGCCCTCGCCGAAATCCGGCACGGGCGCGTGGATATCCTCCATCCGCCGGCCGAACTTTTCCGGCAGCGACCAGGAGGAGGGGAAGGCGACGTAACCGGCGACGAGCCGCCAGCCGCTGTCGTCGCGGCGCATCAGCACGAGGTCGTCCTGCACCAGCCCGCCGGCGGTGACGAGCGGGGCGTCGGCGGTGTCGAGGTGGACGGTGCGCGTGCCGGCGACGATCGTTGATCCTTCACGGCGATAGAAGGACGGATGCTGGGCCGTGATGTGTCCTGCGAGGAGTTCGAGAACTTCCCGCTGCGCTTCGCGCGTCCCGGCCTCTTCCACGAAGACGATGTCGGGACAGTCAGCGATCAGCCGATCCTTTTCGAGAAGGTAGCACTCCAGGTCGCCGTCCGGCTCGATCCAGCGAGCGGGATCGAGCGGGCCGAGGCCGATGGTGAAGAGGCGGGCGGAGCCGTCATAGGGCGTATAGACCGGCTGCTTCATGTCAGTTCGCCCCAGATCAGCCCGCGCAGGGAGTTGCCGACGAAGGCCGTGCCTTCGGCAAGGTCTTTCGGCCTGAGGATTTCTTCGACCGCCTTGCCCGTCTCCAGCAATTCGTCCCGCAGCACGCCCGCGAGCAGGCCCGAGGCGAGCGGCGGCGTCTTGAGGATGCCGGTGCCGTCGTCGAGGAAAAGCGAGGTGATGGTGCCTTCGCAAAGTTCGCCGCGCTCGTTGAGGAGGATCACCTCCTCCGCTTCCGTTGCGGGAACCTCGGCGCGTGCTGCGGTGTAGACCGAGCGGCGGGATGTCTTGTGGCGGAGCAGCGGGTCGGCCGAGGCAAGCCGGGTGGCGGCGATCTTCAGGCGCCACCTCGCATCCGGCGCGAGAGGGGTAAAGGGGGCCGTCTGTATGTCGATCCGGCCGTCAGGGAAAAGTTCGAGGCGAATGCGGAGAGGGGTGCCTTGCGGGCTACCCCCCTCTGCCCTGCCGGGCATCTCCCCCGCAAGGGGGGAGATCGGTGGGGGGGCTGATCCTTGCTCCGATGCAGCGCTGGCGGTGGGCGAAACGCCGCTCCATCCAATCTCCCCCCTTGCGGGGGAGATGCCCGGCAGGGCAGAGGGGGGTAGCGCAGCGAACAAAGCCTGCTCCGCCCCCTCGCTTCCCGCCAATCCAAGCGCCGCGGCCGAGCGCGCGAGCCGCGCCAGATGCCGCTCCAGCCGCACGAAGCCGGCGGCGGGCTCCCAGCGCAGGGTCTCGATCAGCGAGATATCCATTGATCACCCACCGCAAAGCGCGCCTTCAGCAGGCATTCGTCATATTCCGCCTCGGCGGTCGAATCGAAGACGATGCCGCCGCCGACATTGAAGACCGCCTCGCCGCCGTCGAAGATCGAGATCGTGCGGATCGCCACGTTGAAGCGCATCGTTCCATCCGGGGCGATCAGGCCGATCGCGCCGCAATAGGCATCACGCGGGCCGTCCTCCAGGTCGTGCAGGATCTTCATGGCGCTCATCTTCGGCGCGCCGGTGATCGAGCCGCAGGGGAAGAGGGCGGCGAAGATGTCGCGGATCGAGAGGCCGGGCGTGAGTTTCGCCCGCACATGGCTCACCATCTGGTGCACGGTCGGATAGGTCTCGACGGCGAAGAGCTTCGGCACATGAAGCGTGCCCACCTCGGTGATGCGCGAGATGTCGTTGCGCAAGAGGTCGACGATCATGCGGTTTTCCGCCTGCGACTTCGGATCGGCCTGCATGGCGGCGATGATCCTTGCATCCTCCGCCGCAGTGCCGCCGCGCGGCGCGGTGCCCTTCATCGGATGCGTCTCGATCCAGCCGTCCCTGTCGACATCGAAGAAGAGTTCCGGCGAGCGGGAAAGGAGAAGCGGCCCGTCGAGCGAGACGAAAGCGCCGTAGCGCACCGGCTGGCGCTCGATCAGCGACCAGAAGGCGGCGAGCGGATCCCCGGTCCAGCGGGCGCGGATCGGCATGGTGAGGTTCGCCTGGTAACAGTCGCCCTGCCTCAGATGCCGGTGCAGGCGGTCGAAGCGGTCGCGGTAGGTCTCGAAATCCCAGCCGGCTTTCGGCTCGGTCAGGAACGGTTCGTTCTCGGTGCGCTGGCGGGGTTTTGCCAGCGGGTGGCCGTCCGCCGGCTTCTCGAAAATGCCGAAGCTCATCAGCGGCGTCGGGCGGTTGTCCACCGCGAAGGGCGCGAGCTTCTCCTCGAAGAGATGGCCGGCCTCGTAGCTCATGAAGCCGGCGATCCAGTGCCCCTTCGCGTGTGCCGCCTGCAAGGCCGCGAAGGCGTGCTCGAAGCCGGCGCGCTCGCGCACGGTGACGACGGCGAGCGGATCGGCGAAAACCACCGTCCGGTCCTCACGGTCGTCCCTGAGGAGCACAAAGCGTTCGCGGTCGGTCATGCGCGGCTTCTTCTTTTAAGGTCAGGCCCTATCAAGCGCTTCCAGCTCGTCGATCAGCCCTTCGATCATCGACAGTCCCTTGCTCCAGAACGACGGATCGCTCGCATCGAGGCCGAACGGCTTCAGGAGTTCGGAATGGTGCTTGGTGCCGCCGGCCTTGAGCAGGTCGAAATACTTTTCTTGAAAGCCGGCCTCCGCTTGGCTGTAGACGGCGTAGAGCGAGTTCACCAGGCAATCACCGAAGGCATAGGCGTAGACGTAGAAGGGCGAATGGATGAAGTGGGGAATATAGGCCCAATAGGTCTCGTAGCCTTCCGAAATCCGGATCGCCGGGCCGAGGCTTTCCTCCTGCACGGAGAGCCAGAGTTCGCCGATCCGGTCGGACGTGAGCTCCCCTTCCTTGCGGGCGGTGTGCACCTTGCGCTCGAATTCGTAGAAGGCGATCTGGCGCACGACCGTGTTGATCATGTCCTCGACCTTCTGGGCGAGCATCGCCTTGCGCTCGCGCTTGTCCTTCGTCTTGTCGAGCAGGCTGCGGAAGGTCAGCATCTCGCCGAAGACGGAGGCCGTCTCGGCAAGCGTCAGCGGCGTCGACGCCATCAGCGCGCCCTGGCCGCCGGCCAGCACCTGATGCACACCGTGGCCGAGTTCGTGGGCGAGCGTCATCACGTCGCGCGGCTTGCCCATATAGTTGACCAGCACATAGGGGTGCGCGGAGGGCACCGTCGGATGGGCGAAGGCGCCCGGTGCCTTGCCAGGGCGCACCGGCGCATCGATCCAGCCCTTGTCGAAGAATTTTTGGGCGATATCGGCCATTTCCGGCGCGAAGGCGCTGTAGGCGGAGAGCACGGTGTCGCGCGCTTCGTTCCACGATATGATGGCATCGGGTGTCTCGGGAAGGGGCGCGTTGCGATCCCAGTAGTTCATCTGCTCCATTCCGAGCCACTTCGCCTTCATCGCATAATAGCGGTGGGAGAGGCGCGGATAGGCTTCGCGCACCGCTTCCGCGAGCGCCGCGACGACTTCGGGCTCGACGCGGTTGGCAAGGTGCCGGCTGTCGGCGATGTCGGAAAAGCCGCGCCAGCGGTCGGAGATTTCCTTGTCCTTGGCCAGCGTGTTGGTGATCAGCGTGAAGGTGCGGATATTGTCCCTGAAGGTTTTCGCCAATGCCTCGGCGGCCTTGCGGCGGTCGTCCGGGTTCGGCGACTGGAGCTGGTTGAGGGCGATTTCCAGCGGAACCTCCTCGCCGTCGATCGTGTAGCGGAGCGATGCCATCGTCTCGTCGAAGAGCCGGTTCCAGGCCGCAGCGCCGGTCATCGATTTTTCGAGGAAGAGCTGTTCCGTCTTGTCGTCGAGCTGGTAGGGCTTGTCCTTGCGCAGGTCCTCGATCCAGGGGCGATAATGCGCCGCAAGGGCGTCATTCACCAGCGCCGCCTCGATGCGCTCGTCCGCTATCCTGTTGAGTTCAAGCGAGAAAAACAGAAGATGCGCGCCAAGGTCGGTCAGCTTCGACTGCACGTCGCCGTAGAACTTGCCGTTGGCCGGATCGGTCGTGTTGGTGAAATAGGTGAGGCCCGCGAACGAGATGAGGCGGCCCATCACATCTTCCAGCGCCTCGAATTCGCGCACGGCCGCGCCGATGCCCTCGTCGCCGGTCTTTTCCGTCGCGGCGTCCAGCTTGCCCTTCCACTTCGCCTCGAAGGCGAGCGCGTCCGCCTCGGCCTTCTTCATGTCGCCCTGGAATTCCGGGGAAGCCTCCGAGGGATAGAGATCTGCGAGGTTCCAGCCGGGAAGATCGCCCAGCGCGGCGGCTGCGGCGGCGTCGGCCGGCGCGAGGGCGATGCGGGGGGCTTGGAAATGTCGGGTCATCGTCTGTCTCTCTTCCAGATGGGCGGATCGGCCCCTTGCTTGCGTCGGCAATGGTTAAAATGCAAGTCTTTCTCAAAACGGCATGTTCAACCCTTTCTGCCATGGTCCCCTGGTGTTGAGTTCCCTAGGGCGTGCATGACGCGCGCCTTCAGGCAAGGAGGTTCCAGTGACGGCCCATATTCTTGTCATCGACGACGATCCTGTCCAGCGCAGGCTGTTGAAGAACATGATCGAGCGCTCCGGCCATGTCGCCCATATGGCGGAAAACGGCCGTGCGGGCCTCGATCTGCTCGATCGCAAGGGCGGCCTGATCAATGTGATCCTGCTCGACCTGATGATGCCGGAAATGAACGGCTCGGCCTTCCTCGATGCGCTCGCCGAGCGGGAGAACACCATTCCCGTCATCGTGCAGACGGGTCAGGGCGGCATCGAGACGGTCGTCATGGCGATGCGCGCCGGCGCCTTCGATTTCGTGGTGAAACCGGTCTCGCCGGAACGCCTCAACGTCGCCGTCGGCAATGCGCTGAAGATGGACCAGCGGGAAGGCCGCGGCCGGGGCGGGCGCCGCCACCGCAGCGAGGCCGTGCATTTCGACGACATCGTTTCGGCGAGCCCGGAAATGCTGCGCGTCATCGAGCTTGGCCGCCGCGCTGCCCAGTCGAACATTCCGGTGGTGCTGGAAGGCGAATCGGGCGTCGGCAAGGAAATGGTCGCGCGCGCCATCCAGGCGGCGAGCGACCGGGCGCAGAAACCCTTCGTCACCGTCAATTGCGGGGCGATCCCGCACAATCTCGTCGAAAGCATCCTGTTCGGCCACGAGAAGGGCGCCTTCACCGGCGCGACGGAGCGCCATACCGGCAAATTCATGGAGGCCGACGGCGGCACGCTGTTCCTCGACGAAATCGGCGACCTGCCGCTCGACGTGCAGGTGAAATTGTTGCGCGCGGTGCAACAGGGCGAGATCGAGACCATTGGCGCGCGGTTCCCCCAGAAGGTGAACGTCCGCCTCATTTCGGCGACCAATCGCGACCTCATCAACGAGGTGCGCGAGGGCCGCTTCCGCGAGGATCTTTATTATCGCCTCAACGTCTTCCCGGTGACGATCCCGGCGCTGCGCAAGCGCAAGGAGGATATCCCGGTTCTGGTGCGCGCTTTCGTGCAGCGTTTTGCCGGCGAGCAGAAACTCGCCCGCCCGCTTGGCGTTTCCGCCGGGGCGATGGCGTTGCTGACGGCCTATGACTGGCCGGGCAACATCCGCCAGCTCGAAAACGCCATCTTCCGCGCCGTGGTGCTTTCGGAGGGGGCGGAACTCACCGCCGCCGATTTCCCGCAGATCGCCGCGCAGGTGCCGGGCTATGGCCTTGCCGAGGACGGCGCCGTCACCTGGGAGGCGGCGAGCGTCCGCACCCCGGAACCGGCCGCGGAAAGCCGCCTGCCGAGCGTCTATCCGGATTTCCGCCCGAGCGAATCAGTCGCCGATCCAACCCCGGAAAACGCCATCGCCAGCGTCGACAAGGGCGGCCATGTGCGCAAGCTGGCCGATGTGGAAGAGGAGCTGATCCGCTTCGCCTTGAAATTTTATCATGGCCAGATGAGCCAAGTTGCCCGCAAATTGGGCATCGGCCGCTCGACTCTTTATCGCAAACTGAAGGATTATGGCATCGACCCGGACGACCCGTTGAAAGAAGCTGCGTAAAAACCCTTGGAATCCCGGCCACTTGCGATTTCTCGATTGCCGTTTATTCCCTGTTAGTGGATTGTTCACTATAACGGGTGCGCGACGACGAGTGTGGCGTATTTGCCATGCTCTCACCGCAATTGGCAGTCATCTGGGATAACGGACGTTCGTTGTCCTTCGGACGGGGAAAGAGTTGGCAAATTTGTTCGCATCGATGAAGCGCCCCGGGGCATCCCTGGGCAGCCTCTGCAAGACAGTGTTGCAAAAGCTGCCCAAGGCTTTGACCACGGCTGTGCTGTCTGCCGCCCTCATCCTGCCCACGGCCATTCCCGCGACGGTCCAGGCCGAGAGCGGCAATCGCACGCTGAAGCTCTATTTCATCCACACCAAGGAAAAGGCCGAGATCACCTTCAAGCGCAACGGGCGCTATGATGCGCGCGGCCTGAAGCAGATCAACCAGTTCCTGCGCGACTGGCGCCGCAACGAGCCGACGAAGATGGATCCGCGGCTCCTCGACCTCGTATGGGAAGTCTACCAGAAGGTCGGCGCCAAGGGCTACATCAACGTCGTTTCCGCCTATCGCTCGCCGGCGACGAACGGCATGCTGCGCTCGCGCTCCAAGGGTGTCGCCAAGAAGAGCCAGCACATGCTCGGCAAGGCGATGGACTTCTACATTCCGGGCGTCAAGCTCGCGACGCTGCGCGCCACCGCCATGAAATTCCAGGTCGGCGGCGTCGGCTATTATCCGACCTCCGGTTCGCCCTTCGTGCATCTCGACGTCGGCAGCGTGCGCGCCTGGCCGCGCATGAGCCGGCAGGAACTCGCCCGCCTCTTCCCTGACGGCAAGACCATGCACGTTCCGACCGACGGCAAGCCGCTGCCGGGCTACCAGCAGGCGGTTGCCGACTACAAGCGCCGGGTCGGCGCAGACACGATCCAGGTGGCCGGTGGCGGCTCCACCCCGGCGGCGTCCAAGCGCAAGGGCGGGTTCCTCGCGGCCCTCTTCGGCGGCGGCGGCGACGAGGATGAAGAACCCGAAATGATCGCCAGCAGCGCCACCATCGCCGACAACTTCGATGAAGGCGGTTCGGGCGCAGGCGCGAAGGCGAAGGTTGCCGAAGAGAAGAAGCCGGTCGTCGCGGAAGCCGAGACGGAACTTGCCTTCACCGCGCCGGTGCCGGGCAGCCGCCCTGCCTTCAAGGCTGCCGAGACGAGCGAGCTTGCCCTTGTCGCGCCGACGACGAGCGGTGCGGTCGCAGCGCTCGAAGCGGCGACGGCCGAGGAGCAGAAGCCTGAATTCGAGGATCTTGCTGCCTACAAGATTCCGCTTCCCGTCCTGCTCGGTGCACGCACCGAACCCGGCGATGCGGAGCCGGGCGCGGTCATGACGGCCGAAGCGGCCGTCGAGGATGCTGAAGAACTGGCCATGGTTCCGGTGCCGGGCCTGCGCCCCGAGGTCTCGCTTGACCAGACGCAGACCGCGCTGATGGCCGCTGCGGAAGCCGACGTCGCGCTGCCGACGGCTGCGGACCGCACCGGCCTTGCCGCGCTTGCCGATCCGACGACGGACGGCACTGTCGGCAATCCGGTCGAGATGGCGGCGCTCGTCTCCACCAATGCCGGCGGCACGCGTTCGCTGGCGGGGCTCGATGCCTTCGACGGCAAGCCGACGGAAGAGTCGACCTCCAAGGGCGGGCGCCCGAAGAAGAAGGATGCCGATGCGGCGAGCCGCGGTGCCATCCGCACCGAGCCGAAGCTGACGCAGAAGATCATCTCGCAATGGGCGTTGACCCAGGGCCGTGTCGCGACGCTCTCGAAGCCCGTCAAGGCGCCGCGCTTCGTCAGCCGCACGCTGCGCGCCGCGCCGACGACCGTCTACATGGCCGGCTTCCAGCCGGAGGGGCATGCGTCGGTCGATGCCGGCCGCTTCAGCGGAACCGCCGTCAACTTCATGGAAGTGCGCAAGTTCCAGAGCGCCGAGAACTGAGATTTGGGTTCATTCCTAAAAAAACCCGCCGGAGTGATCCGGCGGGTTTTTTGTCTTCTGACCTTGCCTCCCCTCCGTCGTCATCCTCGGGCTTGACCCGAGCATGACGAAAGCGAGGGAAGCGCATCACGCGTCCGGCGGCAGCTCGACCATGCCGAGGGCCTGGAGATAGGTGTCGAGGATGGCCTCCTGCTCCATGCGCTCGTCCTTGTCCTGCTTGCGGATCTGGATGACCTTGCGCAGGATCTTGGTGTCGAAGCCGACGCCCTTGGCCTCGCCATAGACGTCCTTGATGTCGTCGGCGATGGTTTTCTTTTCTTCCTCGAGGCGCTCGATCCGCTCGATGAACGCGCGAAGCTGGTCGCGGGCGACGCCGTGGGCATCCGACATGGTCTTCTCCTTGGATGGGATAAAATTCGAAGGCCGTGACTTGCCGCGAACTTCCGGCAAGATCAAGGCCTGTCCCGCCATTTTCACGGGGGTAAGGCTCATTCCTTCGGGCGGTTCACCTCGAAGGCCGCCTTCTGCGCCTCGCTCGCCTCGCGCTGATGGCGCGCGCGCCATTCCTCATAGGGCATGCCGTAGACGATCTCGCGGGAGGCCTCCTTGTCGAGCGGCACGCCTGCCGCGTTCGCTGCCTCGCGATACCAGTTCGACAGGCAGTTGCGGCAGAAGCCGGCAAGATTCATCAGGTCGATGTTCTGCACGTCGCTGCGCTCGCGAAGATGCTCGAGGAGGCGCCGGAAGGCGGCCGCCTCGAACTCGGTCTGCTGTTCCTTGCTCAGGTCGGTCATCGTCTTGGCCTCAATAGGGTCCCGTGCGGGAGGGGAATACGGTATAGGTGTGCAGCGTCTCGTCTGCATTCAACCGGGCGAAGATCGGCGCAAGCCGTTCCACCCAGCGGGCGATGCCCGCTGCATCGCCGATCTCGTCCTGGCGGATTTCGATGAGGGCATGGGGGATGCCGGGTTTCATGCAATGGCGGAACATCGTGTCGCCGCGCAGCGCCCCGTCATAGGGTTCGTTGTTGCCCACCACGACGTCGCCGGGCGCTTCGAGCTCGGCCAGCAGCGGGCGGACGGCGCGCGGGTCGCTGTCCCACAGCACCGTCACCTGCCAGGGCCTGGCGACACCCTTCCAGGCCGGCGTGAAGGAATGCATGGAGAGGACGAGCGGCGCCTTGCCGGTTCTGTCGGCGACGGCGCCGATCGTCCGGGACACGGCATCGTGATAGGGGCGATGGAAGGTCTCCAGCCGGTACTGCCATTCTTCGGGCGCGATCGGGTGGTTGCCCGGCACGATCGCGCCGTCGGAGATGCGCATCACCAGGGTCGGATCGTCCTCGCCGCGGTTGGGGTCGATCAGGAGACGGGAGAAGCGGCTCATGACGACCGGCGCGTTCAGCCGGGCATGAAGGCCGCGCACCAGGCCCTCGACGCCGATATCGTAGGCGATGTGGCGTTGGAAGGCGCTCTCCGGCAGGCCGAGGCGGCCGTAGCGTTCCGGCAGGCGATTGGTGGCGTGGTCCGCCAGGATGACGAGTCCGAGACCGAGATCGCCGTCGATGATTTCGAAGGGGGCGTGATCCTGCATGCCTTTAGCCGAATGTGCATCGCTCATGCCGACTGATCGCATGGGGCGATCGCGCCTGCAAGGTTCGCAGCCCTGCCTTGCGGGAAAGAATCCTTCTCCCGCCGTGAAATTGTAAACGACCGCTGCCCAACTCCGTTGCATCTGAAACGATGCAGCGGAGTTGGGCAGCGATTTCAGATTCCACGGCGCCTTTTGCACGTCGTGAACGACGCGCGGCGCTGTAGTGTTGCGTTGACATTCATGCCCCGCCGTCGCAAGAAAGCGCGAGATCAAATCAACGGAGTTGCATCGGAAGCCGTGAGAGCCAAGAGCCATCGCCCGTTTTTCCCGAAAGCCCGCGGCCTCGCCCAGGCCGGCCTTTTCGCCTTTGCCGGCTTTGCGGCCCTGTCCGTGCCGGACACGGCGAAAGCCGATTTTCGCGTGTGCAACGGCACGCAGAACCTCGTCGGCGTCGCTATCGGCTATCGCGCCAAGGAAGGCTGGATGACCGAGGGCTGGTGGCAGGTTCCCGCGACCACCTGCGCCACGCTGATCGAGGGCGAGCTGCAGTCGCGCTATTATTACCTCTATGCCGAAGATGCCGCCCGCGGCGGCCGCTGGACCGGCGACGTCAACATGTGCGTCGCCGAGAACGAGTTCAAGATCACCGGCGTGCAGGACTGCTTCGCCCGCGGTTTCCAGCGCATGGGCTTCAAGGAATACGACACGGGCCGACAGGGGAGCTGGATGGTGCAGCTCTCAGATACGCCAGGGACCCAGGAAAGCCAGAACTGATGAGACGGAACAGAAAAGTCAAAATCCTCGCCACGCTCGGACCCGCATCGTCCGATGAGCAGATGATCCAGAAGCTGCATGAGGCCGGGGCCGACCTGTTCCGCATCAATATGAGCCATGCCAGCCATGACGTGATGCGCACGCTGATCAGCCGCATCCGCGCCGTGGAAGCCCGTTGCGGCCGACCCATCGGCATCCTCGCCGATCTCCAGGGCCCGAAGCTGCGCGTCGGCAAGTTCGCCAACGGCTCGGAAGAGCTGAAACCCGGCCAGACCTTCACGCTCGACAACAAGGACGTGCCCGGCGACAACACGCGGGTCTTCCTGCCGCATCCGGAAATCCTCGAGGCCGTCAAGCCCGGCCATCGCCTGCTGATCGACGACGGCAAGCTGCATCTGCGTGCCGAATCGTCCGATGGCACGGCGATCGTCTGCACTGTCGTCTCAGGCACCAAGATCTCCGACCGCAAGGGCGTCAGCCTGCCCGATACGCTGCTCGGCGTCGGCGCGCTGACCGAGAAGGACCGCATCGACCTCGATGCGGTGCTGGCGACTGGCAGCGTCGACTGGGTGGCGCTCTCCTTCATCCAGCGCCCGGAGGACCTTGCCGAAGTGCGCAAGGTCGCGCGCGGCCGCGTCGGCCTGATGTCGAAGATCGAAAAGCCGCAGGCGATCGAACGCATCGACGAGATCATCGAGCTTTCCGACGCCCTCATGGTGGCGCGCGGAGACCTTGGCGTGGAAATGCCGCTGGAAGCCGTGCCGGGCCTGCAGAAGCAGCTCATCCGCGCCTGCCGCCGCGCGGGCAAGCCGGTCGTCGTCGCAACGCAGATGCTGGAATCGATGATCTCCGCTCCCGTGCCGACCCGCGCCGAGGTGTCGGACGTCGCGACCGCCGTCTTCGAAGGCGCGGACGCCGTGATGCTGTCGGCCGAATCCGCCTCGGGCGCCTATCCGGTCGAAGCCGTCTCCACCATGGCCTCGATCGCCAGCAAGGTCGAGCGGGACCCGCACTATCCGGGCATCATCTATGCCCAGCGCTCGACGCCGGAAGCCACGGGCGCGGACGCCATCTCGCTGGCCGCCCGCCAGATCGCCGAGACGCTGAAGCTGTCGGCCATCGTCTGTTACACCTCGTCGGGCACGACGGGCCTGCGCGCCGCGCGCGAGCGGCCGGACGTGCCGGTCCTGGCGCTTTCGCCGGTCATCGAGACGGCGCGCCGCCTCTCGGTCGTCTGGGGCCTGCACTGCGTCGTCACGGGCGATGCGGAGGACCTCGACGACATGGTGAACCGCGCCTGCCGCATCGTCGTCACCGAAGAATTCGGCAAGCCGGGCGACCGCATCATCATCTCGGCCGGGGTGCCGCTGCGCACGCCGGGCGCGACGAACATGCTGCGCATAGCCTATATCGGCGCTGACGGCGTCAGCGGCGTCTAGGCCTATTCTTCATGATCCCTCGCAAGGCGGGCCTCGGCCCGCCTTGCCGATTCCTGGAGGTCGCGCACCTTCCCGGCGATCTTCTCCAGTGCCTCGACGGCAAGGTCCGTCACGACATAGTCCGGCTTGTGGCCGAGATTGCGGATCCAGACGAGCTCCGATCCGGCTATGTCGCGCGCCAGCCCGCGCGAATGGATTTCCTCGTAGACCACGCCATCGGCATCGCCAGTGACGACCACCGTCGGCGCGCGGATATGCCGGTAGCGCGGCTGTATGCGGCGGACGTATTCCAGGAGATTGGCGACGTCGGCGGCGTTGTTGCGAAAGGCGTCGGGGCGCAGCACGAGGGCAGGGGCGGTCGCGGCGACATAGCCGTCGGGACGCGGATTGGGCGCGAAGACGAAGCGCGTGCCGCGGTCGATGCGCAGGAGGCCGGCGGGTAGTGCGACGATGCGGGTGAAGAGCCAGCCGATGACGGGCATCTTCGCGATGTCGTAATACCAGTCGATACCGCTGGGCCAGGGATGGGTGGCCGGCGCCAGGAAGAGAAGGCCGGCCGTCTTCTCCGGATGCTCCAGCGCGAAGCTGGCGGCGATGGCGCCGCCGAAGGAATGGCCGACGATGATCGCCCTGTCGAGCCCGCGCTTTTCCATCAGCCGTGCGATGGCGCGGGCCTGCCCGTCCGGCCAGCCGTTCTCCGGGCCGCCGCGATCGGAGTAGCCATGGCCCGGCCGGTCGAGGAAGAGCATTGCGGCGCGGCCGTCCAGCTTGTCCCGAAAGGCATGCATCTGGTCGCGCAGATTGCCGCTGGCGCCGTGGATGAAGACGAGAGGCGGCAGGTCGGCATTCATGCCGGCGGGCACCAGCACGCTGTTGAGGCTGAAGCCGCCGACATCGATCCGTTCGCCGATGTTCGGGAATTGCCGCTCGATTGCCCGTGCCTTCCAGACGGTGAAGGCGTAGCCGGCAAGCGCGAGGGCGAGAGGAAGGGTAAGGAGGGCGAGCAGCATGAAACGGAGAGGGAAGGGCAAGGACGATCCGGTTTCCGTTGAGATAGCCGATCCATGCCGTCGGCGCCATGCCGGAGACTATGTGCGCTGGCCGGTCAGCTTTTCCGCAAGGTCGCCCATTTCCTTCTGCGCCTGCCGTTCGGTCGGGTAGATGTCGAGGAATTTCTCCCAGGCCTTCATCGCCATCTCGTCCCGGCCCGACTGGGCAAGGATCGCCGCCATGCCGGCGAGCGCGCCGAAATGCCGGGGCTCGATGGCCAGCACCTGGTTGATGTCGGACATCGACTTGCGGTAGTTGCGCATCTTGAAGTGCAGCGTCGCCCGGCGGTTCCAGCCCTCGACATAGTCGGGTTTCAGGCGAATCGCTTCGTCGAGGTAGTCGAGCGCTGCGGCGTTCTTTTCCTCGGCGATGGCCTTGTCGGCCCATTGGATGAGAAGGTTGATGCTGGCGCTGCCCGAATCCTGCCATTCCCGGCGGATCTGGTCGGCGATGCCGCGAGCCTTATCCGGATTGCCTTCGCGCTTCAGCTCGCTGAAGAGCTTTTCGAGGCGCTGGGCCGGGGTCGTGAAGGCGCCGGAAGCGGGATCGACGGATGCCTTGTCCACCGTCTGCGCAAGCGCAATGGCCGGGGCGGCCCCGATCAGGACGAGGGAGAGACAGAGTGCTGCGGGCGTAAAAATGCGCATGGCGGTTATGGTAAACCGCCATGGCCGAACGTCAAATCAATATTTTTCGACCACCACGACCCGCTTGCGGGAAGGCGACCGCGACGCTTGGTCAGCCCTGGCGAGCCTTGAAGCGCGGGTTCTGCTTGTTGATGATGTAGATGCGGCCCTTACGGCGAACAAGGCGGTTCTCGCGGTGACGAGCCTTGAGCGACTTGAGCGAATTCTTGATCTTCATTTTTCTGATCCGCGTATTGCAGGGCGACTCGAGTTCGCCGGATTTCCTCAATCAAAAACGCGCCGTTTCGGGCGCGCTTTCAGGTTGGCAGGCATGTACCTTGTCACTTTTGTGCTGTCAACCATTGGCGGCGGGTTTTCCGCGGCAAGGACCGGTTTTCCAGCGTCGCTTAGTCCAGAATCTGGGTGATATGCCCCATTTTCCGACCCGGCCGGGCTTCCGTCTTGCCATAGAGATGGACGAGCACGCCGGGCCTTGCGAGCCAGACGGGGACGTCCTCGATGTCGTCGCCGACGAGATTCTGCATCACGCAATCCGAATGGCGGCGGGGATCGCCGAGCGTATGGCCGGCGACGGCGCGGATATGCTGCTCGAACTGCGAGATGACGCAGGCCGCCTCCGTCCAATGGCCGGAATTGTGCACGCGCGGCGCAATCTCGTTGGCGACGAGCCCGCCATCCGGCAGCACGAAGAACTCGACGCCGATGACGCCGACATAGTCGAGCTGGTCGAGGATGGCGCGGGCTGCCTTGCGGGCCTGGTTGGCGGTCGCCTCACCGACGCGGGCCGGCAGGGTGGAAGTGTGCAGGATGCCGTTCTGGTGGACGTTTTCCGCCGGGTCGTAGCAGGCGATGGTGCCCTCGCGGTCGCGTGCGGCGATGATGGAGATTTCCCGCTCGAACGGCACCAGGCTCTCGAGGATCAGCGGCACCCCGCCGAGCGCCTCGAAGGTGCCTTCGCGATCCTCCGCGGGCGAACGGAAGAGCCGCTGGCCCTTGCCGTCATAGCCGAGCCGGCGCGTCTTCAGGACACCGACGCCGCCGAAGCGGTCGAGCGCGTTTTCGAGGTCGGCCTGGTTGTCCACGGCGGCAAAATCGGCGGTGAGGATGCCGCAGTCGCGGATGAAGCGCTTTTCGACGAGCCGGTCCTGCGAGACCTCCAGCGCGCGCGGCGGGGGATAGACCGGGATGGCCGCGGCAAGCGCCTCGGCGGCGGAAACCGGCACGTTCTCGAATTCGTAGGTGACGACGTCTGAGACGCGGGCAAGTTCGGCAAGCGCGTCCGCATCGTCATAGGCCGCGACGATCTGGGCGTTGGCGACCTGCGCGGCCGGACAATCGGCCTGCGGTTCGAGGATGACGGTCTTGAGGTTCAGCCGGGCAGCCGCCATGGCCAGCATGCGGCCGAGCTGGCCGCCGCCGATGATGCCGATCGTGCGGACGCTCATAGCGGGCCGTCCACGGGATATTCTGCGACGGCGTTCGACTGGTTTTCCCGCCATTCATCGAGGCGGTGGGCGAGTTCCGGATCACCCAGTGCCAGCACGGCGGCGGCGAGCAGCGCGGCATTGACCGCGCCCGCCTTGCCGATGGCGAGCGTGCCGACGGGAATGCCGGCGGGCATCTGTACGATGGAGAGCAGGCTGTCCTGGCCGGACAGCGCCTTGGACTGGACCGGCACGCCGAAGACCGGCAGCGGCGTCATCGCCGCGGCCATGCCGGGCAGGTGGGCCGCGCCGCCGGCGCCGGCCACGATGACTTTGAAACCCTCCGTCTTCGCCCCGCGGGCAAAGCTGTACAGCCGGTCGGGCGTGCGGTGCGCCGAAATGATGCGGGCCTCGTAATCGACGCCGAGCGCATCGAGCGTATCGGCGGCGTTCTTCATCGTCTCCCAGTCGGACTGGCTTCCCATGATGATGGCGACGGGGGGCGTTTCTGTCGTGTCCAAGGCGTCTTTCCCGCTTTCAGGCGATGATATCGGGGATGATCTGGTCTTCCAGCTTGGAGATCTTGTCCTTGAGGACCAGCTTCTTCTTCTTCATGCGCTGGATTCTGAGGGCTTCGCAGCCGATCTGGATCATGGCGTTGATCGCGGCATCGTAGTCTTCGTGCTCCTGGCGCAGCCGTGCAACGGCAAGCCGCAATTCAGCCTGTTCCTGGTCTGCCATGCTATTTCTTTCCCCGTCGTCGGCGGTGCGGCCGAGCCGCGGTCCTCCAGCTTGTATGAAGGCTGCTCCTACCACGAAACCCCTGGTAACGGGAAGTTATCCCTTGCCACGTTTTCGCCTTCGACAAATGAAAAATGACATGGCACACTGGTTCTGTTGCAACCTGGACCACCCGGCATGCGAATGACCGGGTGCAAGCAAAAGGAAGGAACTGTCACATGACGATTGAGGCTCATCTGGCCACGCTCGAAAAGAAGCACTTCGCTCTGGAAGCCGAGCTGCACGCTGCAATGAATCAGCCGTCCTCGGAGGACCAGACGATCGCGGACATCAAGCGTCGCAAGTTGCGCATCAAGGACGAGATCGAGCGCCTTCGCGGCTCCTCTCACTGAAAAGACAGGGATTTTTCCAAAGTTACGGAAGGGGTGAGGGTCGCGGAACAGTTGGTCTGTATGGGAGGACCAGGGTAGGAGCCCATTTCGCGAAACCGCTCCCGGTACACGAAAACCTTAGATGTCGAGACGCCCTGGCCGCCAAGATGGCGCGCCGGGGCGTTCTGTCTCAGGACGGGACATCCGGCTCAGGACCAGAACTGGTCGAGCCAGAGATTGAGCCGGTCGAAGCCCCGCGCGTTGATCGCGTAGATGCGTTTCGTGCCTTGGGATTTCACGCTGACGAGATTGCATTCGAGCAGGGCCTTGAGGTGCTGCGAGACCGCCGGGCGGCTGATCGGCAGGCCTTCGGAAAGCTCGTTGACGGTGCGCGGCGCCCGGCGCAGCTCCTCCAGCAGGAACCTGCGGTTGGGGTCGGCAATCGCAGCGAAGGGGTCCGGGTGCGCCATGGGCGGACGCTATGGCAAAGCAGCATTTGCGGCAAGTTTTTTGTGCGCTGCGAAGGGCCCGACCCGGTTCAGAGAAAGGCGACCACGCCGTCATAGGCCAGCTTCGCCCCGGCGATGAGGGCCATCGCATACATGAAGGGATAGAAGACGGCGGGCTTCATGCGCTTGACGATGAAACCGCCGATGGCCGTCGCCACGATGGCGAGCGGCACGAGCGTGGCCGATATCGTCAGGTTCGTCGTGTCGAGCTGGCCGAGCGCGAAATAGGGGCCGAGCTTGATGACGTTGAGGATGGCGAAGAAGCGCACGGCCGCGCCCGTATAGTCGCGCGGCGGCAGCTTCAGCGGCAGGCTGTAGACCTGGAAGGGCGCGCCGCCGGCATGGGCGACGAAGCTGCCGTAGCCGGACAGCGTGCCGAGGAAGGCGGCGGGCAGCAGCCGGTGCGGCTTGGGCGGCACGATGTAGCCATGACGCGCGCGCCAGCCGTTGTAGAAGTAGCGGGCGACGAAGAGAACGGTGATGAGCCCGATGATAAGGCGCAGCACATCGCGCGGCACATAGGCCGATGTCGCCCAGCCGATCGCGATGCCGATGAGGGCGCCGGGCAGCAGCATCTTCAATAGCGTGCGGTCGTTGTGCTGGCGCCAGATCCAGAGCGAGACGCAATCCATCACCACGAGGATGGGCAGCAGGATGGCGGCGGCTTGCACCGGAGGAACGGCCATGGCAAGCAGCGGCACGCCCATCAGGGCCAGCGCCTCGCCCATGCCGCCCTTCGTCAGGCCGACCAGGAGGACAGCGGGGACGGCGGCATAGTAGATGGCGGGGTCGATGGACATGGAGGGCGATTGATCCTGTTCGTCCTTCCGTCTATCCGCTTTGATCTGTTATGACGAGCCCGAGTGCCGTATTCTAAGGAAGTTCATCCATGTCCGATGCCGAAACCCGCTGCCGCCTGGTGCTGATCCTGCCCGAGGGCGAGGACCTTTCCGCCCGCGCCGCGATGCTGGAAGGCGCGCTGAAGGGCGGTGATGTCGCCTCGGTGATCCTGCCGCAATACGGGCTGGACGACGGCCAGTTCCAGAAACACGCCGAAACCCTGGTGCCGATCGTCCAGCAGGCGGGCGCCGCGGCGCTCGTTGCGGGCGATACCCGCGTTGCCGGCCGGGCGAAGGCCGACGGCATCCATGTCGCCGGGGGACTCGAAGAGCTCGGCGAAACGATCGAGAAGTTCACGCCGAAGCTCATCGTCGGCGGCGGCAACGCGACGGACCGGCACAGGGCGCTGGAGATCGGCGAGGTGCAGCCGGACTATATCTTCTTCGGCAAGATCGGCGGCGACATCAAGCCGGAGGCGCATCCGAAGAACCTCGCGCTTGCCGAATGGTGGGCCTCGATGGTGGAGATTCCCTGCATCGTGCTCGGCGGCACGGATCCGCACTCCGCATTGGCCGCGGCCGAGACCGGCGCGGAGTTCGTGGCCCTCGACAGGGCGGTCTTCGCCGATCCGGCGCAGGCCCCGCACGTGGTGGCGGCCGTCAATGCTCTTCTTGACGAAAAAGCGCCACGGTTTGAGCAATAGTAGGCGCTCATGATCAGGGCCGTTCTCATCCAAGCTTGCCGTATCGTGCCGGTGGCGCTTCTCGCCGCGGGCGTCCTCGTTGCCGTGCCCGCCTCGGCGGAAACGGCGAAGAAGGGACCGTCCGTGACGGCGGGCAGTGCGGCAAACGCCACCGCGGACCCGGCGGGCGAGATCGAGCCCGCTATCGCCGACGACCAGTCCGCCACGAAAACGGACGCGGAAAAAGACAAGCCTGCCGACGGTCCGTCGACCGGCCTTTCCGTGCTCGACCGTATGGGCGCCGACCTGCCGGCGCTGCCGGAGGAAAAGCCCTTCACCGGCAAGATCGACGAGGCCTATGGCGCCTTCCAGCGTGGCCGCTACCTGACGGCGATGGAGCTGGCCCTGCCGCGTGCGCAGCTTGGCGACCCGGCCGCGCAGACGCTGGTGGCCGAAGTCCTCGACCGCGGCCTCGGCGTCAAGCGGAACCGCGAGCAGGCCATGTTCTGGTACGAGCAGGCCGCCAATGGCGGCGATCCTACCGGCATGTTCAAATATGCGATCCTGCTGATGGAGCGCTCGCGCTCGAAGGAGGACCGCGCCAAGGCCGACGAGCTGATGAAGAAATCGGCCGATCTCGGCAATGCCTCCGCGCAGTTCAATTACGCGCAGGTTCTTGTGGCCGATTCCCCGGGGGAGAAGGGCCTGCGCGCGGCGCTGCCCTACTACGAGAAATCCGCCGAACAGGGCATTGCGGATGCGCAATATGCCGTCTCGCAGATCTATGTCAGCCTGAAGGGCCTGCCGGAGGAGAAGACGAGGCGCGCCAGGGAATGGCTGCTGCGTGCCGCACGCGCCGGCTTCGACACGGCCCAGCTCGACCTCGGCATGTGGCTGGTCAACGGCACGGGCGGCGAGCGTGACTACGAGGCCGGCTTCAATTGGCTGAAGCGGGCGGCCGGCGGCGGCAATGCCGTGGCCCAGAGCAAGCTCGCCCAGCTCTACATCCACGCCATCGGCACCCGGCCCGATCCGGTCGAGGCGGCCAAATGGTTCGTTCTCGCCCGTCGCGCCGGGCTCAACGATCCCTCGCTCGAAGACTTCTATCTCGGCCTCAGCGACGCGCAGCAGAAGGCGGCGATCGACGCGGCCAACAAGTATCGCTCAGGCTCCTGAGGCCGCCCCCGTTTACCCTTTGCAGCATCGGGGGCCCTGCATTGCAGCCGACGCAGGGGCCTGAGGCTTGAAACTTCGGGGGATTTGTGGTTTTGAGGCCGCATATTCCGGACCCGGCGCGTTTCGCGCCGCGGCTCTGCCGTTCCGAAGCGCCGGACACTCCCGAAGGATTTTTGCTACATGGCTCGTTCAGCTCTTCTCAACGTCATGGTTCAGGCCGCCTTCAAGGCCGGCAAGTCGCTCGCGCGCGATTTCGGCGAGGTGCAGAACCTGCAGGTCTCGCTGAAGGGCCCGGGCGACTACGTTTCGCAGGCCGACCGCAAGGCGGAAAAGCTGATCCGCGAGGATCTGATGAAGGCCCGTCCGACCTACGGCTTCCTCGGCGAGGAATCCGACGAGATCATCGGCACCGACGGCGCACACCGCTGGATCGTCGATCCGCTCGACGGCACGACCAACTTCCTGCACGGCATTCCCTGTTTTGCGATCTCCATCGCGCTGGAGCGGAACGGCGAGATCGTCGCCGCCGTCGTGCTGAACCCGGCGACGGACGAGCTGTTCACCGCCGAACGCGGCGGCGGTGCCTTCCTCAATGACCGGCGCCTGCGCGTGGCGGCCCGCAAGAACCTGTCGGATGCCGTCATCGGCTGCGGCGTCCCGCATCTCGGCCGCGGCAACCATGGCAAGTTCCTCATCGAGCTGCGCCATGTGATGGGCGAAGTCGCCGGCATGCGCCGCCTCGGCTCGGCCTCGCTCGATCTCGCCTATGTCGCCGCCGGTCGTTTCGACGGTTTCTGGGAGCGCGACCTCGCGCCGTGGGACCTGGCGGCCGGCATTCTCCTGATTCGCGAGGCGGGCGGCTACGCAACCGACCTTGCCGGCGGCAGTGCCATGCTCGACACCGGCACGGTCGTCGCCGGCAACGAATATATCCACAAGGCGCTCAGCGAAGTCGTGCACCGTCCGGTGCCGACGCGCTAAGACCCGGAAATGGGCGGCGCATTCCGCGCCGCTGTTGCCGCTAAGCCCTTCAATTCGGCGCAATCTTCCTCTAGTCTCCCGCCCGACGAGGAAGCGGAGAGACGACGATATGGCGAAGCTTGGGCTGTCGGGCTGGGGAGGGTCGCCCGGGACTGCGGAGGATTATCCGCACAAACTCTCAAGCCCCATGGCCTTCTTCTGGACGATGGTGATCTTCCTCATCATCGTCGGCTTCGTGGCCGCCATCCTCTTCCGCCAGGCGCAATCGGCCTTCCTCAGCAATCCGGGCCTCAACGGCCTCATCCTCGGCGTGCTGCTGATCGGCATCCTCCTGGTCTTCAACCATGTGCTGGCGCTGAGGCCGGAAGTGCGCTGGTTCAATTCCTTCCGCGCCGCCGGCAGCGCCGAGAAGGTCGGGCGCGATCCCGTGCTGCTCGCGCCGATGCGCGCGCTGATCGGCCGGCGGCACTCCGTGGCGCTCTCGGCCACCGCGCTGCGCTCGATCCTCGATTCCATCGCGACCCGCCTCGACGAATCGCGCGATACGTCCCGCTACCTCATCGGCCTTCTCGTCTTCCTCGGCCTTCTCGGTACCTTCTGGGGCCTTCTCGGCACAATCGGCTCGATCAGCCAGGTCATCCAGTCGCTCGATGCTGGCGGCGGCACCGCGAATGACATTCTCAACGCCCTGAAGGAAGGCCTTTCCGCGCCGCTAGACGGCATGGGCACCGCCTTCTCCACCTCGCTCTTCGGCCTGTCCGGTTCGCTGATCCTCGGCTTCCTCGACCTGCAGGCAGGCCGTGCGCAGAACCGTTTCTATACGGAGCTGGAGAACTGGCTCTCCTCCGTCACCGATGTCGGCCCGGAACTGCAGCCGGTCGTCGACATGGCGGCCAGTTCCTCCACCGACGTGCAGGCCCTCGCCCAGCAGATCCTGAAGCTGGCGCAGGAGGGCGGCGGCGGCCGTTCGACGGCGGCCATGGCGAGCCTTGCCGAGGGCATCCAGGGCCTCGTGAAGAACATGCGCAGCGAGCAACAGATGCTGCGCGACTGGATCGAGGCGCAGCAGGAGGAATCGAAGGCCCTGCGCCGCACGCTCGACCGGCTTGCCGCCCGCAGCGGGGAGAAGAACGTCGAGCGCCTGCCTGAGCGCGCGACGGAAAAAGCCCAAAAGGCCGGGGGCGAATAGGGATGGCGCTCGCCCGCAATCGGCGCAGCCAGCGCGCGGTCGACTACTGGCCGGGCTTCGTCGATGCGCTGTCGACGCTGCTGCTCGCCATCATGTTCCTGCTCACGGTCTTCGTGCTGGCGCAGTTCTTCCTGAGCCGCGAGATTTCCGGCAAGGACGACGTGCTCAACCGGCTGACGAGCCAGATCAACGAGCTGACCCAGCTCCTGGCGCTTGAAAAGAGCGGCAAGCAGGACCTCGAGGATGCGCTCGTCAATCTCCAGGCCTCGCTTGCCCAGTCGGAAAGCGATCGCACCCGCCTCCAGCAACTGCTCGACAGCGGCGCCGGCGCTTCGGATGCCGCCAATGCCCGCGTCACGACGCTGGAGGGCGAGCTCGATTCGGAAAAGCAGGTCAGCGCGCGGGCCATGAGCCAGATCGAGCTGCTCAACCAGCAGATCGCGGCGCTGCGCAGCCAGATCGCCGCCGTCGAGGAGGCGCTGCAGGCTTCCGAGGCCAAGGACCAGTCCTCGCAGGCGAAGATCGCCGATCTCGGCCGCCGCCTCAATGTTGCGCTGGCGCAGCGTGTGCAGGAGCTCAACCGGTACCGCTCCGACTTCTTCGGGCGCCTGCGCGAGATTCTTTCCGACCGGGAAAACATCCGCATCGTCGGCGACCGTTTCGTCTTCCAGTCGGAGGTGCTCTTCCCCTCGGGCGGCAGCGATCTGAACGAGGCGGGGCAGGCGGAGATGGGCAAGCTCGCCACTGCGCTGCTCGATCTCGCGCGGGAGATTCCCTCCGAGATCAACTGGGTGCTGCGCGTCGACGGCCATACGGACAACGTGCCGCTTTCCGGCACGGGCCGCTACCGCGACAACTGGGAGCTTTCCTCCGCCCGCGCGACGTCGGTCGTCAAGTTCCTGATCTCCAGGGGCGTGCCGGCCAACCGGCTGGTCGCGGCGGGTTTCGGCGAGTTCCAGCCGATCACGGAAGGCAGCGACGATGCGGCGCGGGCAACCAACCGCCGCATCGAGCTGAAACTCACCGAAAGATAACTCAGTCCATCTGGATGTTGGCGCCCTCGACCACCGGCTTCCATTTGGCAAGCTCTTCCGTGACGTGCTTGCCCAGCTCCTCCGGCGTCGAGCCGACGATGGTGGCGCTGAACTCCTTCATGCGTTCGGCGACGGCGGGGTCCTTCAGCGCCGCATTCGCCGCCTCGTTCAGCTTCGCGACGACCTCGCCCGGCGTGCCGGCCGGGGCGAAGAGCGCGTTCCACGTGTAGGTCTCGTAGCCGGGAATGCCCGATTCGGCGACCGTCGGCACATCCGGGAAGGAGGCTGCACGCTCCTTCGTGGTGACGGCGAGCGCGCGCAGCGTGCCGGCCTTGATGTGGCCGGAGGAGGAGGGCAGGTTGTCGAACATGATCGGGATCTGGTTGCCGATCACGTCGTTCAGCGCCGGGCCGGAGCCCTTGTAGGGCACGTGCTGCATGCTGACGCCCGCCATCGACTTGAAGAGCTCGCCGGAGAGGTGCAGCGGCGTGCCGTTGCCGGAGGAGGCATAGCTGTAGCCGTCCGGATCGGCCTTCAGCAGCGCCAGCAGTTCCTCGACGGTCTTTGCCGGCAATTCGGGGTTCACCACCAGCACGTTCGGCACGATGACGAGCAGCGAGACCGGCGCGAAGTCCTTCTCCGCATCGTAGGGCTTGGTCTTGAGGATCAGCGGGTTCAGGGCGTGTGTCGCGACGGTCGCCATCAGGATCGTGTAGCCGTCCGGCTCGGCGCGTGCCACGCGGTCGGCGCCGAGGCTGCCGCCCGCGCCGCCGACATTTTCCACGACGATCTGCTGGCCGAGGATATCGCCCATCTTCTGCGCGATGATGCGCGCGACGACATCCGTCGAGCCGCCGGCGGCGAAAGGCACGACGAGCGTGATCGTCCGGTCGGGGAATTGCTGGGCGCTGGCGGGCAGGCCGAGTGCCAGAGATGCGAGCACGGTGGTGCCGAGGGCCACGAGGGTCCGGCGGGTGAGCGTCGAAAATGTCACGTTGTTTCCTCCCGAGGTGACGTGAAGTCCGCCCCCTCAGGATAGGGCGCCCGGCCCGTCAGGCAAGAGCCGGCGTTCAGCCGACGGCGCGGTCCTCTCCAAGGAAGGCCTGGCCGCCATGATCGAACTGCAGGCGCGCGAGGCGGGCGTAGAGCCCGTCCTGCCGGATGAGCGACTGGTGGGTGCCTTCCTCGACGATGCGGCCTGCCTCCATGACCAGGATGCGGTCGGCCTTCAGCACGGTGGCGAGACGGTGGGCGATGACGATCGTCGTGCGCTTGCCCATCTGGCCGTCGAGGGCCTTCTGGACGAGCGTCTCGCTTTCCGCGTCGAGGGCGGAGGTCGCCTCGTCGAGAAGCAGCAGCGGGGCGTCCTTGAGGATGGCGCGGGCGATGGCGATGCGCTGACGCTGGCCGCCCGACAGCGTGACGCCGCGTTCGCCGACCATGGTGTCATAGCCCCTATCGAGCCGTTCGATGAACTCTTCCGCCTGCGCCGCCCTTGCGGCGGCCCGCACGGCCTCGTCGCTGACGCCGGACATGCCGAAGGCGATGTTGTCGCGGATGGTCGCTGCGAAGATGGTGACGTCCTGCGGCACGAGCGCGATGCGGCGGCGCAGCTCGTGCGGATCGGCTGCACGAAGATCGACGCCGTCGAGAAGCACGGTGCCGGCATCGGGATCATAGAAGCGCAGCACCAGCGAGAGGATCGTGCTTTTGCCGGCGCCGGAAGGGCCGACGATGGCAACGGTCTCGCCGTGCTTCACCGCAAAGGTCAGGCCGTTGATACTGCGATAGCCGGGACGGGCAGGGTAGGCGAAATGCACATCATTGAAGGTCAGGTCACCGCGCGCGGGCAGCGGCAGGGCCACGGGGTTCGCGGGCGCGGTGATCGCCGGCGGCTCTTCCAGGAGCTCGGTCAGGCGCTCGGCTGCACCGGCGGCCTGCGAAAGCTCGCCCCAGACTTCCGACAGCGCGCCGAGGCTGCCGGCGGCAAAGACCGCATAGAGCAGGAACTGGCCGAGCGTGCCGGCCGAAAGCGTGCCCGACAGCACGTCGCGGGCGCCGAACCAGAGCACGGCGACGACCGAGCCGAAGATCATGGCAATGGCAAAGCCGGTCAGCAGCGAGCGGGCGCGAATGGCGGAGCGTGCGGCGCCATAGGCCTGCTCGACCGCGCCGAAGAAGCGGGCGCGGGCGGCGTCTTCCGCATTGAAGGCCTGCAGCGTGCGCGTGGCGCCGATCGCCTCGCCAGCATAGGCGGAGGCGGCCGCCAGCGTGTCCTGCGCCTCGCGCGAGCGGCGGCGCACCGAGCGGCCGAAGGCGACGAGCGGGAAGACGATGATGGGAATGGCGGCGATGACGAGGCTGGAGAGCTTCGGGCTGGTATAGACCATCATGGCGATGGCGCCGAGACAGAGGATGAGGTTGCGCAGCGCGACGGAGGCGGTGGCGCCGACGGCGGACTTGATCTGCGTCGTATCGGCCGTCAGCCGCGAGACGATCTCGCCGGACTGGTTGACGTCGAAGAAGGCGGGCGAGAGCTTCGTCACATGGGAAAAGACGTCGCGGCGCAGGTCTGCCACGATGCGCTCTCCGAGCGTGATGACGAAGTAGTAGCGCATGGCGCTCGCCAGCGCGAGCAGGCCGGCCAGCGCGAACAGCATCGTGAAGTAGGTGTTGATGAAACCCGCATCGGCGCCGGAAAAGCCGTGGTCGATCATGCGGCGCACGGCGAGCGGCAGGGCGAGCGTGGTGACGGCGGCCATGACGAGCGCTGCCAGCGCCCCGGCGACGAGGCCGCGATAGCGACTGATATAGGGAGCAAGCCTGCCCAGCGGACGAATGTTGCGGCGCGCCGATTTTTCCTGCGCGCCCTTCTCTCTGTCTGTGGACACCATACCCCCGTTTCCAGCGCCTTCAGGCACGAATTGTCTTTCGGCTCTTGTTATCCGGACGGCCTTCCTGTATAGGCTCGCCATCGAATTGGGAAGCCGTAGGTCCGACCGACCGCGGCTTCATTTACGTCTTTGGCCCCGCTGTCGCAATCCATTGCGACAATTGGCCCCCGGAACAGGCAGGAAAGTTGTCATGAAGGCTGATATTCATCCCGCATACCACACCATCAAGGTCGTGATGACCGACGGCACCGAGTACGAAACCCGTTCGACCTGGGGTTCGGAAGGCGCGACGATGAACCTCGAAATCGACCCGAAGTCCCATCCGGCCTGGACCGGCGGCAACCAGCAGCTCATGGACCGCGGCGGCCGCGTCTCCAAGTTCAAGAAGCGCTTCGAAGGCCTCGGCCTCTAATCCGCCTGCTTCGGAAGAGTTTGAGAAACCCGGCTTCGGCCGGGTTTTTTGTTGCTTACGGCGCGGGATGATCGCCCCTCACCTGCCTGCCGGCATCCTCTCCCCGCAAGCGGGGCGAGGAAGGCTGGCGTGCCGTTTTCCCACAATCGCTTACCTGCAGAGGCAGGGAAACCGGCGCGACACCCCCTTCTCCCCGCCTGCGGGGAGAAGGTCCCGGCAGGGGGATGAGGGGCGGGCCTCCGTTGCAAACAAAAAACCCGGCCGAAGCCGGGTTGTCTCGTGTGATGCGCTTGCGGCTGCTCAGTTGCTGCCGAAGGCCGTCTGCAACAGGTTGATCTGGGCCTGGACGCTGTTCTGGTTGTCGGGCGCGAAGGTCTGGACGTCCTGCGGGCGATAGATCTCGCGGTCGAGCAGGGCGATGCGGTTCTGCAGGCGCAGCGAGCGTTCGATGAGGTCGCGGAAGGCTTCCGGCAGGTCGTTCCAGCCGGGCGCGGTCTTGTCGACGTTGAAGCTGTCGAGGCGGACCTTGTTCTTTTCCGAAAGCACCTGGTCTCGGCTCATCTCGCCATTGTTGACGGCGCGCTGCAGGAGCAGCCAGGAGGCCATCTGCATCAGGCGGGTGGTGAGGCGCATCGATTCGGCCGCATAGAGCACCGAGGCCATGCGGGGCAGCACCTTGGAGGCCTGGCGGCCGACGCCGTCCAGATAGCTCGCGGTCTCCTCGACCAGACCCATGCCCTCGGCGTACAGGGACTTGAATTGCGCCGACGCCGCAACGTGGCCAGCGAAGCTGACGGTATTCAATCCTCTTTCGGACATGGTTTCATCCCTGTTGAACGCATCACATGCAGGTAACGGAAGGTCGGCCTGCGGTGTTCCAATCGGCCGGTCTGTGTCGTGAGGATGATCCCATAACCCAATTCGCGCAAGGGTATTCTTAAGAAAGGGTTAATCTCCACAATTCTTTCGGGACAGGCCGTGCGTGGGGCGGCGGCGAGCAAAAAAAGAGCCGCGGGAAGCGGCTCTCAAGGTAAAACAGGGAGAAAAATCAGACCGAAACCCCGGGGGGTGAAAATGTCTGAATCCGGAAGGACCGGATGCACAAGTAATAACAGGGAAGGCTTAATGGCCGGTTAACTTTATTGGTGGTTTGCTCGTGCCTGTGCCTTTTCGGCAAGGCTGCGGCAATCCGGCACAGGTTCAGCGGAACAGGTTTTCCGCCGCCGAGCGGCTCGCGCCCTTCTTCAGCTTCTCCGCCTCCAGCCGTTCGATTTCCGCGCGCAGGAGGTCGATTCGGGCGGCAAGCTCGTCGACGGAAAGCAGCGAGAGGTCGCTGCCGATCTCATGGGCGATCTTCTTCACGGGGCGATCGTCTTCGAAAAAGCTCATGCGGGGCGCTCCTCCTGTTGCTCGTCGGCGGCCTGCGGCTGGGCGAGGGCGCGCGGCGAAAGCTGTAGGCTTTCCGGCGTGGTGAGCGTGCCGGGGTTGAGGGTCGTGTAGGTCTCGCGCATCTCGGCCGGCAGCGCGGCGCGGCGGCGGCTGCGGAAGATGGCGTAGACGGTGATGAGGATATGCGCACAGCAGGTGACCATGAAGAGCGCATAGGGGCCGACCGCGGACATGATCGGGCCGCCGAGCGTCGGGCCGATGATCGTGCCGACGCCGTAGAGCAGCAGGAGGCCGCCGGAGACCTTGACGAAGTCCTCGGGGCTGGCGAAGTCGTTGGCGTGCGAGACGGCGATCGGGTAGAGCGCGTTCGCCATTGCGCCGTAGAGGGCCGTCAGCACCAGAAGCACGATGACGGAGGCCGGCTGGAAGACGAAGAGCGACAGGCCCGCCGCCGCGGCAATGGCCGAGAGGGCCGCGAGCACGATGCGCCGGTCGACCCGGTCGGACAGACGGCCGGCGGGCAGCTGCATGACGGCGCCGGCGAAGATGGCGACGCTCATCATGATGGCGATCGTGCTGGAGGTGAGGCCGGCATTGGCGCCGAAGACCGCGCCGAGCGTGCCGAAGGCGCCATTGGCGATGCCGATCAGCACGATGCCGACGCTCGCGACCGGCGAGGTGCGGTAGAGGGCGGGGATGTCGAGCCTGACCTGCTTCAGCGGCTGCGGCGAGGCGGCGGTGGAGAGCGTTGTCGGCAGCATGGCGAGGCAATAGAGGATGCCGGCGAACATGAAGAGCATCGGCGTCGTGACGTCGCCCAGCGCCACGGTCATCTGGCCGCCGACGGTGCCGACGAGGGTGATGGCGATGTAGAGTGAGAAGATCAGCCCGCGGCTTTCATTGGTGGCGCGCTCGTTCAGCCAGCTTTCGATGATCATCGAGGTGCCGGCGATCGAGAAGCCGGTGACGGCGCGCAGCGCGATCCACCAGACCGGATCGACCAGCATGCCGGTGAGCAGCGCGATGATGGCGATCAGCGAGGCGAAGCCGGAAAAGGCGCGCACATGGCCGATGCGCTTGACCACGGTGGGCGCCAGAAGGCAGCCTAGAACGAAACCGGATGCCCAGGACGTGCCGAGCAGGCCGAGCATCGTCGTCTCATAACCTTCGAAGGCGCCGCGCATGGGCAGGAGCAGGCCGTGCAGGCCGTTCCCGAGGAAGAGGAACAACGTGCCCATGAGAAGCGCGAAGACGGAAATGAGGTTTTTACGCATGAGGTTTTCGTGAGTTTCGCCAATGGGTAAGGAATAGCGTACCTGCCACCGATTGCCAGATGCAAAGCGCGCGGGCGAGCGATTTTCAGGCGCCACGCTGATCGCTTGGAAAAGTGTCTGAGGTGTGACAGGAAGGGCGGAGAAAGGCCGCCATGTCGAAAATCCTGCCCGCCCTGCTTCTCGCCGTCATGCTGCTGCATCTCGTCCGGCCCCTCGGCCTGCCGGGGTTGAGACGGCGCGCGGATTTCTGGAAGATCGCCGTCGTCGCCATTGCCTTGATGATGCTGACCGTGCTGATCCGGCCGTAACAAGATGTTGCCCAACAGGACCTGCCGCGACCAGAAGGCCGCAAACCTCTCCTCGTCATGGTCGGGCCTGACCTGATCATCCATCCTCCGGGCGCGATGGTGGCTCCTCGGCTCGGAGGCCGAGGATGACGGCAGTGGGCGGCGCGAGGGTTGCTGCTGGATCCTGAAACGCAAAAGGGCCACCCGAAGGTGGCCCCCATGAGGTTTGGTCCGGTGCGGACCCGGGCCTTGCGGCCCGAAGGAAGGCGGGGATCAGAACGAGGGCTGCCTCGTTGCGTTCACCACAATTCCCATGCCCGAAGCCAAGACCGAAATCTCATTAGACATTGGATCACCTTCCTTTCTCAACGTTGACGATAAGAGGAATGTAAGCGATCCGACGCCAAGCGCAAGGGTTCTGCCGTTATTTCTGCTGGTGCAGGACGTCGACGCCCGGCAGGGGCTTGCCTTCCATCCATTCCAGGAACGCGCCGCCGGCGGTCGAGACATAGGTGAAATCATCCGCGACGCCGGCATGGTTGAGGGCGGCAACGGTATCGCCGCCGCCGGCGACGGAAACCAGCTTGCCTTCCTTGGTGCGGGCAGCGGCGTGTTTGGCGGCGGAGACCGTCGCGGCGTCGAAGGGCGCGATCTCGAAGGCACCCAGCGGGCCGTTCCAGACGAGCGTCGCGGCGCGCGAGATCCAGGCATTGACCGCCTCGACCGTCTTCGGACCGACATCGAGCATCATGGCATCGGCCGGGATGGCGTTGACGTCGACCACCTGGTTCTCGGCATTGGCCTTGAACTCGCGGGCGACGACGCCGTCTTCCGGCAACACGATGGCGCAGGTGGCGGTCGCCGCCTCGATCATGATCTGCTTGGCGGTGTCTGCAAGATCATGCTCGCAGAGCGACTTGCCGACATTGGTGCCGCGGGCGGCGAGGAAGGTGTTCGCCATGCCGCCGCCGATGACCAGCGCGTCGACCTTCTTCACGAGGTTCATCAGGAGGTCGATCTTGGTGGAGACCTTCGCCCCGCCGACGATGGCGACGACCGGACGGGCCGGGTTGCCGAGGCCCTTCTCGAGGGCTTCCAGCTCGGCCTGCATGGTGCGGCCGGCATAGGCGGGCAGGAGGTACGCCAGGCCCTCGGTGGAGGCATGGGCGCGGTGGGCGGCGGAGAAGGCGTCGTTGACGAAGATGTCGCCGTTTGCGGCCAGAGCGGCGGTGAAGTCCGGGTTGTTCTTCTCCTCGCCCTTGTGGAAGCGGGTGTTTTCCAGAAGCAGGACATCGCCGTTACCCATGGCGGCGATGGCGGCGGCGGCCGGCTCGCCGGTGCAATCGGCGGCAAAGCCGACCTTCCTGCCGAGGACGTCGTTGACGGCGGGCAGGATCTGCTCCAGCGACATTTCAGTGACGACCTCACCCTTCGGGCGGCCGAAATGGGCGAGGAGGATGACCTTCGCGCCCTTTTCCGAGAGTTCGCGGATGGTCGGGGCGACGCGTTCGATGCGGGTCGCATCGGTGACCTTGCCGTCCTTGACCGGAACGTTGAGATCGACGCGGACGAGCACGCGCTTGCCGGCGATGTCGGTGAGGTTGTCGAGGGTCTTGAAGGTCATGAGGAGTGGGCTCCCGTCAAAGTCTTGTAAATAGGGTGGGGTAGTCGGTCACGAAGCCGTCGGCATCGACCGGAAGCTCCGCGCTGAATGTGCGATCCGCCGCTTCATAGAGGTAACGGCTCGCCGGCGCGAGGCAGGTATAGTGCTGGCCGTCCACGAAGGGCATGAACGTATCGAACGGGACGTAGACCATGGCCAGCGTCGTTTTCCCATGTTCGACGGAAAGACCCAGCCGCCGGATCGGCAACGTGTTGGTGAAGGGCGAGCCGGCGAGATCGATGTCCATGCAGCCATCGAAGGCGGGAAGGGGTTTTCCGTCCTCTCCGCTCCAGCGGCCTTCGCCATCCGATGTCATCGCGATGCGCCGGCCGGCCATGTCTTCGACGAGGAAGGCGCGGACGCGCCAGGCGGTATCGAGATCGATGCGGTAGCGAACGCCGAAGGGCCGGTTGCCGTGGTCGCCGATCACGGTGCTTTCGGCCCGAAGGCCGCCATCGACGGCGCGCACGGTCAGGTGTTCCAGCCCCTCGCCCTCCAACGGACGCCAGCGGACCGTCTTGAGGACAAGGGGCGGGAACATGTTTGGCGTCCTTAGATCAGCTTGCCGAGGGCAACGGCCGTGTCGGACATGCGGTTCGAGAAGCCCCACTCGTTGTCGTACCAGGAAAGGATGCGCACGAGGTTGCCGTCGAGGACCTTGGTCTGGTCGGCGGCGAAGTTCGAGGAGTGGCTGTCGTGGTTGAAGTCGATCGAGACCAGCGGGCCGGTGACGTAGTCGAGGATGCCCTTCAGCTCGCCTTCGGCGGCTTCCTTGATGGCGGCATTGACTTCCTCGGCGGTGACGTTGCGCTTCGGCACGAACTTCAGGTCGACGACCGAGACGTTCGGGGTCGGCACGCGGATGGCCGAACCGTCGAGCTTGCCTTTCAGCTGCGGCAGCACGAGGCCGACGGCCTTGGCGGCGCCGGTCGAGGTCGGGATCATCGACAGGGCCGCCGCGCGGGCGCGGTAGAGATCCTTGTGCATGGTGTCGAGGGTCGGCTGGTCACCCGTGTAGGAGTGAACCGTCGTCATGTAGCCCTTCTCGATGCCGAAGGCCTTGTCGAGCACGTAGGCGACCGGAGCAAGGCAGTTCGTCGTGCACGAGGCGTTGGAGATGACGAGGTCGTCCTTGGTCAGCGTGTTGTGGTTGACGCCGTAGACGATGGTCTTGTCGGCGTTGTCGCACGGGGCCGAGACGATGACGCGCTTGGAGCCGTTGGCGAGGTGCGCGCCGGCCTTTTCCTTCGTCGTGAACAGGCCGGTGCATTCCAGCGCGATATCGACGTCGCCCCAGGGCAGTTCCTTCGGGTCGCGGATGGCGGTGACGCGGATCGGGCCGCGGCCGACGTCGATCGTGTCGCCGGAAACGGTGACGGTGCCCGGGAACTTGCCGTGCACGGAATCATAGCGAACGAGATGCGCGTTGGTCTCGACCGGGCCGAGGTCGTTGACGGCGACGACCTCGATGTCGGTGCGGCCGGATTCGACGATGGCGCGCAGAACGTTGCGGCCGATGCGGCCAAAACCGTTGATGGCAACTTTCACAGTCATGTGGGGTCTCTCCCTATCAATAAACGTTTGGCGGGGTAGGGCGCGGCGGGCCGCGCCTTACGCACTCAGGCGAGCTTGGCTTCCGCGGCGGCGACGACGGCCTCCGGCGTGATGCCGAAGTGCTTGTAGAGGTCCTTGTAGGGACCGGACGCGCCGAAGGAGGACATGCCGATGAAGGTGCCGTCCGAGCCGATGAAGTGATCCCAGCCCTGGCGGATGCCGGCTTCAATGGCGATCTTGACCGGCGAATTGCCGATGACCGCCTGCTGGTAGGCTTCCGGCTGCTCGGCGAAGAGCTCGACGCAGGGAACCGAGACGACGCGGGTCGAAACGCCCTTGGCCGACAGCGCCTGCTGGGCCTTCACCGCGATCTCGATTTCCGAGCCGGAGGCGAACAGCGTCACCTTCGCGTCGCTGGCGGAGACGAGATCGTAAGCGCCGCGGGCGCAAAGATTCTCTTCCTCGTATTCCAGACGCACCGGCATCAGGTTCTGGCGGGTCAGCGCGATGGCCGACGGGCGGTTGTGGCTTTCCAGCGCAAGCTGCCAGCATTCGGCCGTTTCCGTGGCGTCGGCCGGGCGGAAGACGAGCAGGTTCGGGATGGCGCGCAGCGCCGCCATGTGCTCGACCGGCTGGTGCGTCGGGCCGTCCTCGCCAAGGCCGATGGAATCGTGCGTCAGGACGTGGATGACGCGGATGCCCATCAGCGCGGCAAGGCGGATCGACGGGCGGCAGTAATCGGAGAAGATCAGGAAGCCGCCGGAATAGGGGATGAGGCCGCCATGCAGCGCCATGCCGTTCATCGCCGCCGCCATGCCGTGCTCGCGCACGCCGTAATGGATGTAGCGGCCGGAGAAGTCGGTCGGGGTGATCGACTTGGTCTGGCTGGTCTTGGTGTTGTTCGAGCCGGTGAGGTCGGCCGAGCCGCCGATGGTTTCGAGGAGAACGCCGTTGATGACTTCGAGGGCGTCTTCCGAAGCCTTGCGGGTGGCCGGGTTCGGTTTGGTTTCGGCAAGCTTCTTCTTGTAGGCGGCAATCGCCGGTTCGAGGCCGCTCTCGAGGTCGCCGGCAAAGCGGCGGACGAACTGGGCCTTCTTCTCGGCGTCCGTCTTTTCGAGACGCGCTTCCCATTCCTTGTGCGTCTTGGCCGAGCGCAGGCCCGCGAGACGCCAGGCGTCGAGCACGTCGGAGGGCACGACGAAGGCTTCCGATTCCCAGTTCAGCGCCTTGCGGGTGGCGGCGATCTCTTCCGCGCCGAGCGGCGAACCGTGCACCTTGTGCGTGCCGGCCTTGTTCGGGGCGCCCCAGCCGATCGTCGTCTTGCAGGCGATCATGGTCGGCTTGTCGGACTTCTGCGCCACTTCGATCGCCGCGGCGATCGCATCCGGATCATGGCCGTCGACGGCGATCGTGTTCCAGTTCGAGGCGCGGAAGCGGGCGTGCTGGTCGGTCGAGTCGGCGATCGAGATCGGGCCGTCGATGGAGATGTTGTTGTCGTCCCAGAACACGATCAGCTTGTTGAGCTTCAGGTGGCCGGCGAGCGAGATTGCTTCCTGGCTGATCCCCTCCATGAGGCAGCCGTCACCTGCAAGAACGTAGGTGTAGTGTTCGATGAGGTCGGAACCGAACTCGTCGCGCAGCTTGCGTTCGGCGAGCGCCATGCCGACGGCGTTGGCGATGCCCTGGCCGAGCGGACCGGTGGTCGTCTCGATGCCGGCGGCGTGGCCGTATTCCGGGTGGCCGGCGGTCCTGGCGCCGAGCTGGCGGAAGTTCTTGATCTCGTCGATCGTGATGTCCTCGTAGCCCGTCAAGTACAGGAGCGAATAGAGGAGCATCGAGCCGTGGCCGGCCGACAGCACGAAGCGGTCGCGGTTCGGCCAGGACGGCGTCTTCGGATCGAAGGAGAGGAAGCGGGTGAAAAGAACCGTTGCGATGTCTGCTGCGCCCATGGGCAGGCCGGGGTGACCCGAGTTCGCCTTTTCCACGGCATCCATGGAAAGGAAGCGAATTGCGTTCGCCATCCGGTCGTGTTTTTCGCGAGAGATCATGACTGTTCCGTATTCTTCGGGGTTCAGGGCCGCTGCCCTTTCGGGCATCGGTTAGGAAGCGGGGTGACACATAGCAGGTGCACCGTCGGAGTCAACGAATTCGGCGGTTTTTCCGGCCTTTGAAGGCCGATTCCGCCGGCTTTTTTAGCGTTTTCGAAAGGGTGCGGGAGGGGGCTTGCGCTCCCTGCGGGAACGCTGATCCACAGGGGCTTTCCCGCGTGCACGGCCGCGCTGTTGACGCTCGGGCCCGCAGTTGAATACTGTCAACGCAAGAGAACCGGCGCTGGCGGCGGCGATTCGCGTTTTTTGAGAGTGCCGGTGAAGGCTTTATGACGAACGGGGAAACAGTCAGGGCGGCGATCGAGGAACTTCGCAGGGCGATACTCAGCCTCGACAATGCGCTCGACATGCGCTTCGACCGCGAGCGCGACCATGGCGAGGTCGAAGGCGAGGTGCGGCGGGTGAATGCCGACCGCTCGCGGCTCGCCCAAGAGCTCGACCAGTCCGAATTCCGTGCAAATCGCCTGGAGGAGGTCAACCGCGAGGTCTCCCGGCGGCTCGTCACGGCCATGGAAACCATCCGGGCCGTGCTCGACCGCTAGTCCCCGCAATCAGGAAAATCCGCATGGCACAGGTAACCGTACAGATCGATGGCAAGGCCTATCGCATGGCCTGCGAAGAGGGCCAGGAGGCGCATCTCGAAGAGCTCGCCTCCGGCTTCGATCAATATGTCGGGCACCTGAAGAGCCAGTTCGGCGAGATCGGCGACCTGCGCCTGACCGTCATGGCCGGCATCATGGTCATGGACGAGCTCAACGACGTCAGGCGCCGGCTGACCAAGCTGGAGGCGGAGACCGAGGACCTGCGCAAGGGCCGCGAAGGCGTGATGAGCGAGGTTTCCCGCAACGAGGATGCGATCGCCCAGGCGCTCGGTGAGCTGACCAGCCAGATCCAGGGCATGGCTGCGAAACTGTCCGGCAAGCCGCCGGTCAACTGAGCGGCAGAATTGCCACTGGCGAAGACGCCGGTTTGCGCCTATATATCGGATGCGATCTGCGCTTCCCGACAGGAACCACAATCCCTGGGGCCATACTCGATCCAAAGGGAGCTGTCCCTGACCCGGCCCGTGGGCTTGGTCACACGGTGCCCACCTACGTTTGTAGGCACCCAGGATCGTAACTCTCCATCGGTCGTCGCGGATCGTGCTTGTTCTAAAGCATGTTGCGCAAAAGTGCGCAGCGGTTTTGCGGCAACGACATGCGAAAAAACAGGGAGCTAAAGCGCAAGGAGCGAATCTGAAAGATCGCGGCGCGCTTTAGATTGCCAGCCGTTCGATGCGCTTGAACACGCCCTGGATTGTGCGGCTTTTCCCCTGGATCGGCTCGATCCTCATCTTCATCAGAAGCTCGTCGTCCGTGTTCAGGCGCATGCGGATGTTGAACGTCTTTCCGGAATAGGTCTTCCGCGTTCCCCGTTTCCAGAATCCGGCACCGCTTGCGGTGTCACGATCGCCGGTCTCCGCAAGTGCCGTCCAGTCGTTGTTGGCGATGATCTGGAGGGAGGCGCCGTTTTGGCGAATGGTGATGCGGCAGCTCGGGCATTCACCCGCATTCGAGGCGATCTGCTGCCACTCGCCGTGGAAGGCGTCTTCGGCGGCCACAGGCGCGGCAAATCCCGATATGCAGAATAAGGCTGCCGCCACCAGAAAACGCCGCATGCCCAAGTCCTTTCGTCGTCTCGCCTCGGTGTAATCTAGGCGTGTGACGGTGGCTTCGCGAGTCCCTCCAGCGTGTTTGTCGATCTATGGTTAAGGCACAAAAGAAAGGCCGCCCCGAGGGCGGCCTTCATGACGGAAGGGCAGTGCTTCTTGACAGGCCTCAAGCAGCCGCCTTCAGTTCCTTGTCGATCATGGCGCGCAGGCTGCCGAGGTCCTTGGCGAAGGCGCGGATGCCTTCGGAGAGCTTTTCGGTCGCCATGGCGTCTTCGTTCAGCATCCAGCGGAAGGCCTTCTCGTCGATCTTGATCGGCGAGACCCTGGCGACCTTTTCCGGCGAGAGCTTGCGCTCCAGCGTGCCTTCGGCGGCGTCGAGCTCTTCGAGCAGTGCCGGGCTGATCGTCAGGCGGTCGCAGCCGGCAAGGGCTTCGATCTCGCCGGTGTTGCGGAAGGAGGCGCCCATGACGATCGTGTCGATGCCGTTAGACTTGTAGTAGTCGTAGATGGCGCGGACGGAGAGCACGCCCGGATCCTCTTCCGCCGTGAAGGTCTTGCCGCTGGCCTTGACGTGCCAGTCGAGGATGCGGCCGACGAAGGGCGAGATGAGGAAGACGCCGGCATCGGCGCAGGCGATGGCCTGCGCCTTGTTGAAGAGCAGCGTCAGGTTGCAGTCGATGCCGTCCTTCTGGAGGACTTCCGCGGCGCGGATGCCTTCCCAGGTGGAGGCGAGCTTGATGAGGATGCGGTCGCGGGTGATGCCACGCGCCTCATAGGCCTTGATGATTTCGCGGCCCTTGGCGATGGAGGCTTCGGTGTCGAAGGAGAGGTCGGCGTCGACTTCGGTCGAGACGCGGCCGGGCACGAGTTCGGCAAGCGCCGCGCCGACGGAGATGGCAAGGCGGTCGGCCACGGCCGAGACGACGCCCTCGCGGTTGCCGCCCTGCGACTGGCCCCAGCGGATGGCTTCCGTGACGGTGTCGGCGAACATCGGCGTGCCGAGTGCCTTCAGGACGATCGTGGGGTTGGTGGTGCAATCGACCGGCTTCAGGCGGCGCACGGCTTCGATGTCGCCGGTGTCTGCCACGACGGTCGTCATCGCACGAAGTTGTTCAAGCTTGGACGTCATATCCGAAATCCCGAATGGTTGTTGCTGGGCCGCCGGGCGCTGGAACGCTCGGGCCCTCCTCCATGTTCCTGTGATAGCGCGCGCGGCGACCGTGCTTCCTGTTTCAGTCGCCGTGCGGGCCGGCACAACCAATCCGCCGACGGAATGCCGCCAGCCGATATGACGCGGACTATCATCGCTTCCGCGGGGAAAAGTCAAGCACTTTTGATCAATCTCTTGAACATATGTCGCATTTTTTGTTTCCTGTGTTATGGTGCGATCGAATATTGCAGAGAAAGATGGAGGCGACGTGGCAAGGCTCCGGCGCGACACACATACGGCCTATTCGGAATCGGCGGCACTGCGCCTGCGGGCGGCCTGGCTCTATTACAACCAAGGCCTCACCCAGAAGGACGTGGCGGAGAAGATCGGCGTCAGCCGCACCACGGTCATCCGCATGCTGGACGAGGCGCTGAAGCGCTCCGAGGTGCAGATCTGGATCAACGAGGGTGTCGCCGATTGCGTCGAGCTCGCCGTGCGGCTGGAGAAGGCCTATGGGCTCGACGAGGCCGTGGTGGTGCCGGCGGCCGACAGCGCCGAGGCGACCGCCAAGGGCGTGGGCCTCGCGCTCGGCCAGTTTCTCACCGAGGCGATCCCGGACGATTGCACGATCGGCGTCGGCTGGGGACGTACGCTCACCGCCTCGCTCGCCAGCTTCCGTCCGGCGCGGCGCGAACGGGTGAAGGTCGTCTCGCTGCTCGGCGGGGTCGTCGAGGCGCACCATATCAACCCGATCGAATACACCTGGCGGCTGGCGAGCCAGCTCGGCGCGGAGTGCTACCTGTTCCTGGCGCCGCTGCTCGTCGATTCGCGGGAGACCAAGCGCAGCCTCATCGAGAAATGCGGCCTGAAGATGCTGTTCGAACTGGCGGAGAACATGGATATCGCCGTCGTCAGCTGCGGCGACATCGGCCCGCGCTCTAGCTCGCTCTCGCGCGATTTCATCGCCCGCCACGAGCTGGAGGAGCTGATCGCGGCCGGCTGCGTCTGCGATACGATGTGCAATTTCCTCGACGCCGAGGGCCATACGATCGACCACCCGATCCGCCACCGGGTCATGTCCATCGACCTCGACACGGTCAGCAAGGCGCGTCACATCGTGCTCGTCTCGGGCGGCGCGCATCGCGCGCCGGCGATCCGCGCCACCATCCGCAGGGTCGGCTGCAACACGCTGATCACCGACGAGGGGGCGGCGCTCGCCATGCTGCGGCTGGCGGAGGCTTCCGCCGCCGCATAGGGCCCTAGATCAGCCTGAGGCGGACGGCGCGGGTGATCGCGCCGGTGATGTTGCGGGCGCCGAGCTTTTCGATGGCGCTGCGCATGGCGTCCGTCACGCGCGTCATGGCGATGTCGGTTTCGAGCACGATATCGGCCGGCGTCCTGCCGTTGGCGGCAAGTTCTAGGCACCGCTTTTCGATCTCGGTCAGCTCGGGGAGGGGGGAAAGATCATTTTCCGAGGACATGCGCCCCGCTTAAACGCTGCAGCCTGCCGCCGAAAGCACAAGCTGTCCCAATGCTTAACGGGCCGGCCCGGCTTTTCGCCGCCTTGTCCCGATGTGGCACAGCCGCCTTTCCCGCGTGCCAGTCGGCTTCTGCGACGTCCCGCCGTCGCAACCGGGATGGGGATTTGCCTTCCGGCGCTGCTAGCTGGTAAGCCACGCGCAGCAAGGCTGGAGACGACAGTGACACCGAAGGAACAGAAGGCGGCGATCCGCAACGAGCGGCTGGCGCTGCGCGATGCCATGGCGCCCGAGGCGCGTATCGAGGGCAGCCTTGCCATGGTGGAGCTTGCGGGCGACTGCATCGCATTTGCGCCTGGCACGGTGATTTCGGGTTTCTGGCCGATCCGTTCGGAGGCCGATATCCGCCCGCTGATGGCGCATCTTCGCACGCGCGGGGCGCGGCTTTGCCTTCCCGTCGTGCTCGACCGCGAGACGATCATCTTCCGGGAACTGGCCGTCGGCGCGCCGGTGGTCAAGACCGGCTTCGGCACGACCGGGCCGGGGCCGGACGCGGCGGTGCTCGATCCCGATATCCTCCTCGTGCCGCTCTCCGCCTTCGACCGGGCAGGCCACCGCATCGGCTACGGCGCCGGCCACTATGACCGGGCGATCGATCGCCTCAAGGCAAAAGGCCGTGTGCCGAGGCTGATCGGCATTGCTTTCGATTGCCAGGAAGTGGCATCAGTACCCGCGGAGCCGCACGACGTCGCGCTGGACGCGATCCTCACCGAAAGCGGCCTTCGTTTGTTCCAACAGGTTTCATAAGGTTCTTCGATGCGTTTTCTCTTTCTCGGCGACATGGTGGGCAAGACCGGGCGGACCGCCGTCTGGCAGCGCCTGCCGGGGCTGATCAGCGATCTCAAGCTGGATTTCGTCGTCGTCAACGGGGAGAACGCGGCCGGCGGCTTCGGCATCACGGAAGACATCTTCCTCGAGACGATCAATGCCGGCGCGGACGTCGTGACGACCGGCAACCACGTCTGGGACCAAAAGGAGGCCGTGACCTTCGCCAGCCGGCACGACCAGTTCCTGCGCCCCGCCAACTATCCCGCCGGCACGCCCGGCCGCGGCGCCAATCTCTTCATTGCGCGGAACGGCGCGCGCGTGCTCGTCGCCAACATCATGGGCCGGGTCTTCATGCATCCGGAACTCGACGACCCCTTCACCGCGGGCGAGACGATCCTCGCCTCCTGCCCGCTCGGCGAGCAAGCCGACGCCGTGATCTTCGATTTCCACGCGGAGGCGACCAGCGAGAAGCAGTGCTTCGGTCATTTCGTCGATGGCCGCGCCAGCGTCGTCGTCGGCACGCACACCCATGTGCCGACCGCCGATTGCCAGATCCTCAACGGCGGCACCGGCTACATGTCGGATGCCGGCATGTGCGGCGACTACGATTCCTCCCTCGGCATGGAGAAGGAGGAGCCGCTCAACCGCTTCATCTCAAAGATGCCGAAAGGCCGCTTCGAGGCGGCCTCCGGGCCGGCGACGATCTGCGGCCTGGCGGTCGATATCTCCGATCGCACCGGCCTTGCCGAAAAGATCGCGCCGCTTCGCCTCGGCCCGCGCCTTGCCGAAACCCTGCCGGATTTCTGGACCTAGAGAAATTCCAGCAAAAGTGCGAAGCGGTTTTGCGTCCGGAATTGCGACAAAACAAAAGGTTGAGTGTTTTCGCCGGAAAAGCGGAAACGCTCTGACGTCAGATCATGTGGCGCAGGTGATCGGCCGAGCCGTCGGTGAAGGTCAGGTGTGCCTTCACGCCGACATCCGGCTCCTCGTCCGGGTTGAAGTTGGCCTTGGCGATCTCCCAGCCGAATTTCAGCTTGCTGCCCGTCGAGGCCCAGACTTCCGCGTCCTCGATCTCCAGCGCCAGCATGGTGAGCTTCGGGTCGTCCTTGCCATGGTCGAACCAGGCTTCGACGATGGAGCTCCAGTATTCGTCGACCTTGATCGGATCCTTGCGCACGGAGATGCGGCCCGCAAGGCAGGCATGATAGTCATGGTCCTTGCCGACCACGCAGAAATGGGCGCGGGCGCCCGGTGAAATCGCCTCGACGATCTCCGCATCGGTCTTGGTGAAGAACCAGATCGTTGCGGTCTGGCGGTCGAGCTGCGGGGCCATCGGCTGCATGTGCATGTGGCTTCCGTCGACGCCGAGCATGCCGGCATGGATCCTGTCGATCTCGTCGAAAAGCTGCTCCTTCGGGTTTTCGCGTGCCTGGGTGAGGTTGGACATGGTTGCTCCTCGCAATCGTTGGATTGATGGACGGGGAACGTGAGGCGGCGGGCAAGGTTCCGCTCAACAAGCGCTCAACGGATTGTGATCGGCCGGCCCGCCGCACAATCTCGACCCATCGGCCCCGCGGGCGCATAGTCGCGCCGACCAATGAACGGAGCCGCCCATGCCGCATCTCCTGCTCATTCCGTTGATCCTTGCCGTCCTTGCGGTCTTCGCCGCTCCGCGGGCCTCGCTCGCGCAGGCCGAAACGCCGGTCAGCCAGTGCCAGATGATCGCGCGCTCGCTTCCCGCCGTCACCTTCGCCAGTTTTTCGGCAAGCGCCGCCTTGCGGGCTCAGGCGAAGGCGAACGAGGAGGTGCGCATCACCTATGTCGGCCATTCGACCTTCTTCATCGAGACGCCGGGCGGCGTGAAGATCGCGACGGACTATAACGGCTGGTACAAGCCGCCGGCGCTGCCGACCGTGGTGACGATGAACAAGGCGCATTCCAGCCACTACACGACGAACCCGGAGCCGGGCATCGAATATGTGCTGCACGGCTGGCAGGACGGTTCGGAGAAGGGCGCGGACCATGATGTCGTGGTGGGCGACACCTATATCCGCAACGTGCCGACCGATATCCGCGGCTGGGGCGGGGCGATGGAGCCGAACGGCAATTCCATCTTCATCTTCGAGGTGGCGGGCCTGTGCATCGGCCATCTCGGCCACCTGCATCATGAGCTGACGGAGAAGCAATATGCCGAGATCGGCCGGCTCGACGTGTTGATGGTGCCGGTGGATGGCGGGCTGACCATGGGCGCGGAGAGCATGAGCCGTGTCGTGCAGCGCCTGCGCTCGGCGCTGATCCTGCCGATGCACCGCCGCGGGCCGCCGATCAGCCAGTTCCTCTCCATGTTCGGCGAGGGCTTCGACGCGGTGACCGATGACGATGCGACGGTCACAGTGTCGATCCGCAACTTGCCCAAGCGGCCGACGATTCATATTCTCTCCGGCGTCTGATGCCCGGAGTTTTTCATGCGTTTCCTTCTTGCCGTGCCCGCCGTCCTGCTCTCCTCCGCCCTTGCCTTCGCAAGCAGCGCGCCGACGCCGGGCGGTCCCGGCGCGGAGTCGGGTCAGCCGCGGGAGATCGTGACCCAGCCGGTGGAAAAGCTGCCCACACGCACCTTCGGCGTGGCGCAAAGTTTCGTCATGCCGTCCGGCAATATCGGCTGCATCTACATTCCCGAGGGCGGCACGGAGACCTACCAGCCGGCCGATGGCGGTCCGGAACTCTCCTGCGACCGGGTGGAGCCGAAATATGTGCGCGCGACGCTAGGCCGGAGCGGCAAGGCGGTGGTGCGCACCAATGTCGGCGACCAGGGATGCTGCGGCGGCGACAGGACCATACCCTATGGAGAAACCTGGTCGGCCGGCCCCTTCACCTGCTATTCGGAGCGCACGGGGCTGACCTGCGAGCGCAATGACGGTCATTCCTTCCTCTTGAGCCGTGCCCGCCTGCGCGCCGACTGAAACCGGCCGTCGCTTTGTTCGCCGGACTGCTGGACGTGCGGCGGCAATGAAATTATAAGGCGGCATTCCGAAAATCGGGGCGGCAGGGCGACGCTTTACCGCGGCGACACGCTCCGCACACAGCCGGCGACCAAAGAAACGGGCGCCGAACAGATGAGACAGGGGTGCCATGGCTGGCCATTCACAGTTCAAGAATATCATGCACCGCAAGGGTCGGCAGGACGCCGTGCGGTCGAAAATGTTCTCCAAGCTCGCCCGTGAAATCACGGTTGCGGCAAAGACGGGCCTGCCCGACCCGGCGATGAACGCCCGCCTGCGCCTGGCGATCCAGAACGCCAAGGCGCAGTCCATGCCGAAGGACAATATCGAGCGCGCCATCAAGAAGGCGTCCGGCGCAGACAGCGAGAACTACGAGGAAGTCCGCTACGAGGGTTACGGCCCGGGCGGCGTCGCCGTCATCGTCGAGGCGTTGACCGACAACCGCAACCGCACCGCCTCCTCCGTCCGCTCGACCTTCTCCAAGGCCGGCGGCGCGCTCGGCGAAACCGGCTCGGTCTCCTTCTCCTTCGATCGCGTCGGCGAGATCACCTACAAGCTGTCGGCCGGTGACGCGGACGCCGTCATGGAAGCTGCCATCGAGGCCGGGGCCGAGGACGTGACGACCGACGAGGACGGCCACACGATCATCTGCGGCTTCGAGGATATCGGCGAGGTCTCCAAGGCGCTGGAAGACAAGCTCGGCGAAGCCGAGACGGTCAAGGCGATCTGGAAGGCGCAGAACACGGTGCCGGTCGACGAGGAGAAGGCGCAGTCGCTGATGAAGCTCATCGACACGCTGGAAGACGACGACGACGTGCAGAACGTCTATTCGAACTTCGAGGTCTCCGACGAGGTGATGGCCAAGCTTTCGGCTTGACGAGACAGGAAATCGCGGCTGCTCCTCATCCGGCCTGCCGGCCACCTTCTCCCCGCAGGCGGGGAGAAGGGACAAGCCGCTGGGCTTTCCTCAAACGCGATACCTATTTGTCTTGGAAAAGGGGGGGCATCCCTTCCTTCTCCCCGCTTGCGGGGAGAAGGTGCCGGCAGGCGGATGAGGGGCGGTTTTACGCCACGCTCTCCCCTTATACCGCCTCAGCCAGCGCCTCCCGCGCCTCGGCGAAGAGCCGCACCGATTTCAGCCGCGCCTCCATGTCGTAGACCGGCATCGACACGATCAGTTCGTCCGCCCCGGTCAGCGCTAGGAAATCGGCGATGCGGCGCCTGATCGTCTCCGGCCCGCCGACCACCGCATATTGCAGCGTGTGCCCGACCATGATGCGCTCCTCGCCGCTCCAATGCGGGTCCATATCGTCGACCGGGGGCGGAAACGCTCCGGGCGTGCCGCGGCGCAGGCGCACGAAGGATTGCTGCATGGACGTGAAGAGATAATCGGCCTCCGCGTCCGTATCGGCGGCCGCGCCCATCACGCCGACCATGACATGCGGCTTGTCGAGGTGCTGCGAGGGCTCGAAGCGCTCGCGGTAGATTTCGAGTGCCGTCAGCAGCATGTCCGGTGCGAAATGCGAGGCGAAGGCGAAGGGTAGGCCCAGCATGCCGGCAAGATGCGCCGAATAATGGCTGGAGCCGAGCAGCCAGACCGGCACGTTGCTGTCCGCGCCGGGAATGGCGATGACCTTCTGCGCGGGGCTTGCCGGCCCCATCAGCTGCATCAGCTCGACGACGTCCTGCGGGAAGTTGTTGGCGGCGCTGTCGAGGTTGCGGCGGAGCGCCTGCGCGGTGCGCATGTCGGTGCCGGGCGCACGGCCAAGGCCGAGATCGATGCGATCCGGAAAGAGCGCGGCGAGCGTGCCGAACTGTTCGGCGATGACGAGCGGTGAATGGTTCGGCAGCATGATGCCGCCGGAGCCGACGCGGATCTTTTCCGTGCCTGCGGCGACGTGCTGGATGACCAGAGACGTGGCGGCGCTGGCGATGCCGCGCATGCCGTGGTGCTCGGCGAGCCAGAAGCGCTTGTAGCCGTGCGCTTCGGCTTCCTGCGCGAGGCGCCGGGAGTTCTCGAGCGACTGGGCGACGGTGCCGCCTTCGATGATCGGGGAAAGATCGAGGATGGAGAAGGGCACCATGGCCGCGGCCTCTTTGTAAGCGGATTTGATTGTGCTCCCATGTAGGTTCAGTTTCGTGAAATCCAAGCGATGGCCCGAGGGTTTTCGCGGCGCCGGATGGAATTGCCGGTCTGTTTTTGTTTTGTTCACATTTCGCTGGCAGGGTCCGGCCGACGGGATTAGGGTTTCGCCATGCAGGAAACGATTCGCATCATCGGCATCGATCCGGGGCTTCGCCGCACCGGCTGGGGCATCATCGAGACGCTCGGCAATTCGTTGCGCTTCGTTGCGTCCGGCACCGTGACCTCCGATGGCGACATGGACCTTGCCTCCCGCCTCTGCCAGCTGCATGACGGCCTTTCGGAGGTCGTGCACGGCTATCAGCCGCACGAGGCCGCCGTGGAGCAGACCTTCGTCAACAAGGATGCGACGGCGACCCTGAAACTCGGCCAGGCGCGCGGCATCGCCATGCTGGTACCGGCGCGCGCGGGCCTGCGCGTGGCGGAATATGCGCCGAACGCGGTGAAGAAGGCCGTCATCGGCGTCGGGCACGGTGAAAAGCAGCAGATCCACATGATGCTGAAGGTGCTGATGCCGAAGGCGACCTTCACCGGCAACGACGCTGCCGACGCGCTCGCCATCGCCATCTGCCACGCCCACAACCGCCAAGGGCTTTCCGGTCGCCTCGCCAAACTCGCGGGCTGATTTGTTCTTGACTTGTTCCGGTCTGGCCGTTAAGTAATACCTCGGAGGTATTACTATGCGCGTGACGGAAAAAGGCCAGGTGACGATCCCCAAACCCATCCGCGACCGGCTTGCCATCGAGCCTGGCTCGGAAGTGGATTTCGTCGTGTCGGATGAAGGTGTGATGCTCGTCAAGGTTGGCGACGGCAAACCCGGCTTTGATGATTTCGAAGCCTGGGCGGCCAGTGTCCAGGGCACCTGGGATCTGGACGGCATGACGCCGGACGAATATTTCGAATGGCTGCGGGGGCCGCGTGATGACCTCGACCGTCGTTGATACGAATATCCTCATCGACATGGTGGGCCCGGATCGGCCACAGCGGGACTGGTCCTTCAACGCGCTGAAGCGATGCTTGGAAGAGGGGGAACTGGTCCTCAATCCCATCGTCTGGTCGGAGCTTGCGACCTCGCCGCTCAGCGAACTGGAACTCAACCTCGCCTTCGGCTGGCTGCGCATGCGGCGCGAACCTCTGTCCTACGAAGCCGCCTTCGCCGCAGGCAAGGCACATTATGCCTATCGCCGGGCTGGCGGGTTGCGCGAGCGCACGCTTCCCGATTTCCTGGTCGGCGCGCAGGCGGAAGCGCGGGGCCATCGCCTGCTCACCCGCGATGCCGCGCGCTATCGCAGCTATTTCCCCGCGCTCGACATCATCTCCCCCGAAACCCATCCCTGACGGATTTTCTCATGATCGGCAAACTCAAGGGCACAATCGACGAGATCGGCGAGGACCATGTGGTCGTCGACGTGCACGGCGTCGGTTACGTCGCCTTCTGCTCGGCGCGCACGCTCGGCAAGCTCGGTTCGAGCGGCGAGGCGGCGGTGCTGTTCATCGAGACCTATGTGCGGGAGGACCAGTTCAGGCTGTTCGGCTTCCTGACGGCGCTGGAGCGGGAGTGGTTCCGGCTGCTGCAGAGCGTGCAAGGCGTCGGCTCCAAGGTGGCGCTGGCCGTTCTCTCGACCCTGACGCCAGGGGAACTCGCCAACGCCATCGCGCTGCAGGACAAGACGGCGGTTTCGCGCGCGCCGGGCGTCGGGCCGAAGGTGGCGGTGCGCATCATCACGGAACTGCGCAACAAGGCGCCGGCCTTCGCGGGGGAGGCGTCCGCCTCGATCGGGCTCAAGCAGGAGCTCGGCGAGGGCGTCGCCTCCGCGCCGGTTTCCGATGCCGTCTCGGCGCTGACCAATCTCGGCTATTCGCGCGACCAGGCGGCCAATGCGGTCGCGGCGGCGCTGAAGAATGGCGGGGAGGGGGCCGACAGCGCCAAGCTCATCCGCCTCGGCCTCAAGGAATTGTCGCGGTGATGCGGTTGCCTTCCTTGGCCGACAATGGGATTAGGCGCTCATGAACGACGAGAACAGACTGCTTTCGCCGGAAAAGCGCGGCGAGGACATCGATACCGCCTTGCGGCCGCAGACGCTGGACGATTTCACCGGCCAGGCGGAGGCGCGCGCCAACCTGAAGATCTTCATCGAGGCGGCGAAGAACCGCGGCGAGGCGCTCGACCATGTGCTGTTCGTCGGGCCGCCCGGCCTCGGCAAGACGACGCTGGCGCAGATCATGGCGAAGGAGCTCGGCGTCAATTTCCGCTCGACCTCCGGTCCCGTCATCGCGAAGGCCGGCGACCTTGCGGCGCTGCTCACCAATCTCGAAGAGCGCGACGTGCTTTTCATCGACGAGATCCATCGTCTCAACCCGGCCGTCGAGGAAATCCTCTATCCGGCCATGGAGGATTTCCAGCTCGACCTCATCATCGGCGAAGGCCCGGCTGCCCGCTCGGTGAAGATCGACCTGTCGAAATTCACCCTCGTCGCCGCCACCACGCGGCTCGGCCTCCTCACCACGCCGCTGCGCGACCGCTTCGGCATCCCGGTGCGGCTGAACTTCTACACCGCCGAGGAACTGGAATTGATCGTGCGCCGCGGTGCGCGGTTGATGGGCCTCGGCATGACGGAAGAGGGCGCGCGCGAGATCGCGCGGCGCGCGCGGGGCACGCCGCGCATCGCCGGCCGGCTGCTCCGCCGCGTGCGCGATTTCGCCGAAGTGGCGCGGGCCGAGGCGGTGACGCAAAAGATCGCCGACGAGGCGCTGACGCGGCTGCTGGTCGACAATATGGGTCTCGACCAGCTCGACCGGCGCTATCTGTCGATGATCGCGCACAATTTCGGCGGCGGGCCTGTCGGCATCGAGACCATCGCGGCGGGGCTTTCCGAACCGCGCGACGCGATCGAGGACATCATCGAGCCCTACATGATCCAGCAGGGTTTCATCCAGCGCACGCCGCGCGGCCGTGTTTTAACCGTAAATGCCTGGAAACATATGGGCCTGACGCCGCCGAAAGACCTGGAGGCGACGCAGTTCAGGCTGTTTTCCGAGGACGATTGAGTGATCACCCGCCGCGGTTTGCTGAAGGCTTTTGGAGGCTTCATCGCCGCGGGGTTCGCTTCCTCCGCCTATGCGGTGGGCGTCGAGCCGATGCTGCGGCTGCGCACGGTGACCTACCGGATCGTGCCGCCCGGCTGGCCGACGGGCCAGACGCTGCGCCTCGTCGCGCTTGCCGATATCCATGCCTGCGAGCCTTGGATGAGCGCTGCGCGCATCCGCGGCATCTGCGAACATGCCAACACGCTCGGCGGCGATATCGTCCTGCTGCTCGGTGACTACCTTTCGAGCATGCGGGCCGTCTGGGGCAAGGTGCCGCCGGCCGATTGGGCCGCGGCGCTGTCGATCCTGAAGGCTCCGCTCGGCGTGCACGCGGTGCTTGGAAATCACGACTGGTGGGACGACCTGGAAGCGCAGGCGGCCGGCGGCGGGGAAACGTTCAGCCATCGCATGCTTCGCGAGGCCGGCATCGCGGTCTATTCCAACCGGGCCGTGCGGATCGAGACAATGACGGGCGCGTTCTGGCTCGCCGGCCTCGAGGACCAGATCGCGCTTCGGCCGGGCCGGCAATGGAATCGCGGCGGCTTCGTCGGGCTGGATGACCTGCCGGGAACGCTCGCGCAGGTGACGGACGACGCGCCGCTCATCCTCATGGCGCACGAGCCGGATGTTTTCCCGCGGGTGCCGCCCCGGGTTTCCCTGACACTCTCGGGGCATACGCATGGCGGGCAGGTACGCCTTTTCGGCTACTCGCCCATGGTTCCCTCCGCCTATGGCAACCGCTATGCCTACGGTCATGTCGTCGAAGACGGTCGGCACCTCTGCGTCTCCGGCGGCCTCGGCTGCTCGATCGCGCCGATCCGTTTCGGCTCACCCCCGGAAATCATGGTCGTCGAACTCGGCTGAGCGTGAAACCCTTGCAATTGCCGGCGCTTTGCGGGAGAGAGGCGGAAATTCTTGCCGGACGGGGCCATGACGGATTTCGACCACTATCTTTCAGGCGAACTGAGCGAAGCGGGCCATCGGCTCGCGCAGCGGGTCTATTACGAGGACACGGACTTCTCCGGCGTCGTCTATCACGCCCGCTACCTGCATTTCCTGGAGCGCGGGCGCACGGACTACCTGCGGCTGCTCGGGATCGAACAGGGCAGCCTCATTCTGGAAGAGGACCGCGAGGGACTGGTCTTCGTCGTGCATCGCATGGAGATCGACTTCCGGCTGCCTGCGCGCATGGACGATATCCTGACGATCCTCACCGCCACCGAAAAGGCCGGCGGGGCGAAGATGATCCTCAACCAGGAAATCCGCAGGGGCGAGCAATTGCTGATCGCGGCACGCGTCATCATCGCCGTCATCAATGCGGCGGGCCGGCCGCGGCGGCTGCCGGAGGGGCTGGCGGCGCGGTTCCTTGCGAGGGCAGGGCGCGTTGCCGGCGCGCATTAGCAGTAACACTCTCTTAACCATAATGATGTCTTACTCGCTTCATGAGGATTTTGTGCACTGCACGTCATCCTTTAACCAAAATTGCCGTCAAGAAGGCAGGTTGTAAGCGTTTGACCGGCATGGCGGCCGGCGGCATCAACCGGACATTCTTGACGGACATGCGGAGCGGGTGCGGAGTAAATCCTTCCGAGCGACGCCATGTTTGTGAATGCCGATGCGGGAACCACCTCCCAGGAGACCGCAACGGCGTGAATGTTACCCGGTTCGAGCCGCAAAGGCCCGTGCCGGGTGTCTGGATTCGGGGACATAGGTCTATGGAACAAGTGGGTTTGGAAGCGGCGGCGAATGTGACCCTTTGGGGTCTCTTCATGCAGGCCGGGTTCGTCGTGAAGCTGGTCATGCTCGGCCTCATTGCCGCGTCCGTCTGGACCTGGGCCATCGTCGTCGACAAGACGGTGAGCTACGGGAAGGCGCGCCGCCAGCTCGACAGTTTCGAGCAGGTCTTCTGGTCGGGCCAGTCGCTGGAGGAGCTGTATCGCACGCTCTCCGACCGCCAGACCTCGGGCATGAGCGCCATCTTCGTCGCCGCGATGCGCGAATGGAAGAAGAGCTTCGAGCGCGGCGCTCGTTCGCCGATCGGCCTGCAGATGCGTATCGACCGGGCAATGGACGTGACGCTCTCGCGCGAATCGGAGACCTTGGAGGCGCGGCTCGGCTCGCTCGCCACCATCGGTTCGGCCGCCCCATTCGTCGGCCTGTTCGGCACGGTCGTCGGCATCATGACCTCGTTCCAGGCGATCGCCGGTTCCAAGCAGACGAGCCTTGCGGTCGTGGCGCCCGGCATTGCCGAAGCGCTTCTGGCCACCGCCATCGGCCTTCTTGCCGCAATTCCGGCGGTTATTGCCTACAACAAGTTCTCTGCCGATGCCGGCAAGCTGACGGCGCGCATGGAAGGTTTCGCGGACGAGTTCTCCGCCATCCTGTCGCGCCAGATCGACGAGAAGCTGCAGCCGCGCGCCGCGGCGCAGTGACCGCCCTTTAGACGGAGAACGATGCCATGGGCATGTCAGTCGGAGCGAAAAATGCAGGCGGTGGCCGTCGCCGTCGCGGCGGAGGCAAGAGGGCCCCGATGAGCGAGATCAACGTGACGCCGTTCGTCGACGTCATGCTCGTTCTGCTCATCATCTTCATGGTGGCGGCGCCCCTGATGACGGTCGGCGTGCCGCTCGACCTGCCGAAGACGCAGGCGAAGGCTCTCAACGCCGACACGCAGCCGATCACCGTTTCCGTCAAGGCGGACGGCCAGGTCTACCTGCAGGAAACGCCGATCCCGATCGACGAGATTGCCGCAAAGCTCCAGGCCGTGGCGACCACGGGCTATACGGAGCGCGTCTTCGTGCGCGGCGACGGCACGGCGCCCTATGGCGTCATCGCCGACGTGATGTCGCGCATCCAGGCCGGCGGGTTCACCAATATCGGCCTCGTCACCGAGCAGAAACCGGACAGGTGATCGCACGCCATGAAGGGCAGCCTCGCCACATCCGCCGTCATCCACTCCCTGGTTCTCACCTGGGCGCTGGTTTCGCTCGGCAGTCCTGAAAGCTTCGACGTCGCCAATGTCGAGGCCATGCCGGTCGATATCGTGTCGATCGAGGAGCTGACGCAGATCCAGCAGGGCGACAAGAAGGCCGAAATGAAGGAAAAGGCCGCGCCTATTCCGACCAAGAAGGAAACGCCGGTCGAGAACGCGGAAAATGCCGGCGAAAACGACGTCGACCTGAAGAACCTGCCGACGCCGGAGGAAAAGCCGCGCGACATCGAGACCGCCGCCGCGCCGGAAAAGGCCGAGAAGGTCGTGCAGACGCCGGACACGAAACCCGTCGAGGACGTCAAGCAGGAAGAGCCTGCCAGCGAACCCTCGACCGAGGTTGCGGCGCTTCCCGAGACCAGGCAGGAGGTCAAGCCCGACCCGAAGCCCGAGGCGACGCCTTCCGAGGAGAAGCCGGCCGAGGTCGAGGATGCCGAGGCGCTGCCGGACAGGATCCCGCTTCCCGAGATGAAGCCGAAGCTCGAGACGAAGAAGGCGGAGACCGCGGAAAAGCCGGCCGAGAAGAAGGTGGAGACGGCGAAGGCCGAGACCGCCAAGACGCCGGACCGCAAGAAGGATCAGAAGAAGAAGCAGGAAAAGGCGAGCTCGCTGAACGACAGCGACTTCAACGCCGACGAGATCTCCGCGCTCCTCAACAAGGAAAAGGCGGCCGGCGGCGGTGCGAAGCGCTCGCAGGAACAGGCGGCGCTCGGCGGCAAGAAGACGACGAGCGGCACCAAGCTGTCGCTCAGCGAGATGGATGCGCTGCGCGGCCAGATCCAGAACAACTGGTCGATCATCCCCGGCCTTGCCGATGCCGCCGACGTGCGCATCAAGGTCACGATGCAGCTCGACCAGAACGGCGACATCATCGGCGAGCCGGAAGTGGTCGCGACGGGCGGTTCGGATACCGCGCGCCGCGCGCTTGCCGGCGGCGCCCGCCGCGCCATCATGAAATCGCGGCCCTTCAAGGGCCTGCCCCCGGAAAAATATGATGCCTGGAGCGAAGTCGTCGTGAACTTCGACCCCAGCCAGATGATGTAATACCAAGTCTCGATGATAGGATCCTATGGGTTCCTATCATCGAGACTTGGTATAAAACTAGGAAGGCCTAGATTTATGTTCAGACGCACTCTCCTCCGTTTGCTGGTCGTGCTGACCGGCCTTGCGGCGTCCCTGCCGCAGGCCTGGGCGCTTGTGGAAATCAACATCAACAAGGGCAATGTCGAGCCGCTGCCGATCGCCGTCACCGATTTCATCGCCGGCGGTGATCTCGGCCAGCGCGTCACCGACGTGATCGCGGCCGACCTCAAGCGCTCCGGCCTCTTCGCGCCGGTGAACAAGCAGGCTTTCATCGAGAAGATATCCAATCCCGACCAGGCGCCGCGCTTCGATGACTGGAAGGTCATCAATGCACAGGCCCTCGTGACGGGCCGCGTGACGCAGGAGGGTGACGGGCGCCTGCGCGCCGAGTTCCGCCTGTGGGACACCTTCGCCGGCAAGCAGATCACCGGCCAGCAGTTCTATACCCAGCCGGAAAACTGGCGCCGCGTCGCGCACATCATCGCTGACGCGATCTATGAGAGCCTGACCGGCGAGAAGGGGTATTTCGACACCCGCATCGTCTATGTCGCCGAAAGCGGCCCGAAGACGGCCCGCAAGCGCCAGCTCGCCATCATGGACCAGGACGGCTTCAACGCCCGCGCGCTCACCAACGCCAACGAGCTGGTCCTGACGCCGCGCTTCTCGCCGAACCGCCAGGAAATCACCTACATGTCCTTCGAGGGCAACCAGCCGCGCGTCTACCTGCTCCAGCTTGAGACGGGGCAGCGCGAGGTGGTCGGCAACTTCCCGGGCATGACCTTCTCGCCGCGCTTCTCGCCGGATGGCCAGAAGGTCATCATGAGCCTTCAGCAGGAAGGCAATTCCAACATCTACACGATGGACCTGCGCTCGCGCACCACGACGCGACTCACCTCGACGGCGGCGATCGACACCTCGCCCTCCTACTCGCCGGACGGCTCGCAGATCGTCTTCGAGAGCGACCGCGGCGGCAGGCCGCAGCTCTACGTGATGGGCGCCGACGGCTCCAACCAGCGCCGCATTTCCTTCGGCGACGGTTCCTATTCCACCCCGGTCTGGTCGCCGCGCGGCGACCTCATCGCCTTCACCAAGCAGTCGGGCGGCAAGTTCTCGATCGGCGTGATGAAGACGGACGGTTCGGGCGAGCGCATCCTCACCTCCGGCTTCCACAACGAGGGGCCGACCTGGGCGCCGAACGGACGGGTGCTGATGTTCTTCCGCCAGGCCGCCGGTGCCGGCGGTCCGCAGATCTATTCGATCGACCTTTCCGGCTACAACGAGCAGATCGTGCAGACGAAGGGTTTTGCTTCCGACCCGGCCTGGTCGCCGCTTCTGGAATAGCATCGACACGCGTAAGGCGGGCCTGCCGCGTTCTTGCCGCAAAGTCCTGTAAATCAGGCGGCAGCGAGACGCGGCAGGCCCGTCTCCATTTGATATGCCGAGGGCCGGGGACGGTCTTACAAGCAATCGTTAACCATAATCGTTGAACGCGGATTAACCGACCGCGGTTACAGTCTGGCAACCCTGATTGAAACCGACGCTTCAACGAACTTGACGCAAGAACTGATGCAAGGAGACCGGCTCATGAGCCGCATTCATTCCCCGGCCGCTGGCCGCATGCAGACCATCGCCCGCAACCCGGCAATGATCGCCCTGTTCATGACGCTGGCGCTTGCCGGCTGCGCATCCAAGAAGAACATGCCGAACAATGCCGGCGACCTCGGCCTCAACGGTGGCGCGGGCGCGGCAACCCCGGGCTCGCAGCAGGACTTCACCGTCAATGTCGGCGATCGCATCTTCTTCGACACCGACTCCTCGTCGGTTCGCGCCGATGCCGCCGCGACGCTCGACCGTCAGGCCCAGTGGCTGCAGCGCTACCCGAACTACGCCATCACGATCGAAGGCCATGCCGACGAGCGCGGTACGCGTGAATACAACCTCGCGCTCGGTGCACGCCGCGCTGCCGCGACCCGCCAGTACCTCGCTTCGCGCGGCGTTCCGGCAAACCGCATGAAGACGATCTCCTACGGCAAGGAAAAGCCGGTCGCCGTCTGCGACGACATTTCCTGCTGGTCGCAGAACCGCCGCGCCGTGACCGTTCTGGGTGGCGCCGGCATGTAATTCCTTCCCGGGAAGGATGCGGAAAAGGCGGCCGAGAGGCCGCCTTTCTTTTTTCAACACACTTTGGCCGAACTCCGTTGCTTTTTGAGAGTATTTGGAAAACTCTTCGGCAGCGCTTCGGCGTACAATGGGACCAACAGGACGAAGATAGATGAAGAAACTTGTCGCGGCAGGCGTTCTCAGTCTCGCAGCGGTAGCAGGCATGGTCGGGCCGATCAGCGCATCGCCGCTTTTCCCGCTTGCGAACGGCTTCCTGCCGGCACAAAGCGAGCGGGCGGAGAAGGGCAACGTGATCCTGGCACAGGCCATGGATCCGCGCGTCGGACAGCTCGAAGAGCAGATCCGCAGCCTCAACGGCCGGATCGAGGAAATGAGCTACCAGCTCCTGCAGATGCAGGAGCAGCTTCGCAAGACGCAGGAAGACAACGAGTACCGTTTCCAGGATCTCGAAAGCGGCAAGAGCGGGGGCTCCGGCAAGAGCGGCGCCCTCGACAAGCCGGTGAACGGCGGGACTGCCGACCAGCAGATCGCCACGAACAGGGGGCCGGCGGATGACACCGCCGGAACCGACACGCTCGGCACGGGTGGCGGTGCCCAGCCGCAGGAACTGGGCTCGATCCGCTTCGACGAGAACGGCAACCCGATCGGTGCCGACGCCAATCCGGACCTGAACAACCAGAGCGCCTCGATCGGCAACGACAATTCGCTGCCGGGCGTGGAGAACGGCCTGCCGCAGGCCTCGCAGTCGTCTTCCGCCTCGCTCGACAATCCAGACGATCTCTATCAGGTCGCCTACGGCCATGTTCTGTCCGGCGACTACCAGCTCGCCGAACGCGAATTCCGCGACTATCTCGATATCTTCCCGAAGGGCGAGAAGGCGGCGGACGCCAATTTCTGGCTGGGCGAGGCCCAATATTCGCAAGGCAACTTCAACGATGCCGCAAAGACCTTCCTCAACGCCCACCAGACGTTCAGCAAGTCGAAGAAGGCGCCGGAAATGCTGCTGAAGCTCGGCATGTCGCTTGCCGCCCTCGACAACCGCGAGACCGCCTGCGCGACGCTGCGCGAAGTGAACAAGCGCTACCCGAACGCCTCCAAGGCCGTGAAGACCAAGGTTTCGTCCGAGCAGAGCCGTCTGTCCTGCTGATTGCGGACGGAAGAAACACCGTGGCCCATGCGGACGATCCCGCTCTTGAGGCAGCGGGCCGTTTCCTGAAGAGTTTCAAGCATCCCGCGCACCTGCTGGTCGCCGTTTCCGGCGGCAGCGATTCGACGGGGCTTCTCGTGGCGCTCGCCACGCTCTGCGCGGCCGGGCGCTGTCCCGGCATCACCCTTTCCGCCTGCACGATCGACCATGACCTGCGGCCCGGCTCCGCCGGGGAGGCTGCATGGGTCGGCGCCCTTTGCGCACGCCATGGCGTGAGGCACGTCATCCGCCGCTGGGAAGGCGAAAAGCCGGTTTCCGGCCTGCAAGCCGCCGCCCGCGCCAGGCGCTACGATCTCCTCGCCGGCACCGCCGTGGAAATGGGCGCCGATGCCGTTCTCGCTGCCCATACGCGCGACGACCAGAACGAAACCGTGGCGATGCGCGCCGCGCGGTCGGTGGAAGGGATCGGCCTTTCCGGGATGGCGGATGCCGTCCTGCTCCATGGTGCCGTCTGGCTGCTGCGGCCTTTCCTCGCCATCGACCGGGCGGCCATCCGCGCCTTCCTCGCCGCGCGCGGCGAAGGCTGGCGCGAGGATCCGAGCAACGACAATCCTCGCTTCGAGCGGGTCCGCATTCGGGCGCGCGGCGTTTCGCCCGAACCTGCCGGCGGGGACAGGGCCTTGCTTTCCCGGTGCGCGGCCGCCTTCCTGGCCGAAAATGTCCGGACGGAGGGCGCCTTCTTCGTGCTGGCACCCGCGGCCGTCGGCACTCTCCTTGTCGATCCGGCTGCCTGGCGTGGTTTTCTGGTGCTGGCGGCGGTAGCGGGGGGGCGGGTACATGCCCTTGAGGCGGCGTCGGCCGGTCGCCTGCGGGGATTCCTTGCCAGCGGCACACTGTCGCGGCTGACCGCCGGCCGCGTGGTCTTCGATCGCCGGCGCGACGGCCTTTTCCTCTACCGCGAATGCCGCGGCATCGAGACCCTTGCCCTGCCGGCAGGCGCGGCGGCCGTCTGGGACGGGCGGTACCATGTCGCCAACCGTACCGGCCGGACGATCATGGTTTCGGCTGCCGGCAGCGGGCGAGGGCGGGATGACGGCGCCGGACTGGGCGGACCCGCCTTGCGCGCCAGCCGCGCCGCGCCGCGCCTGGAATTCGAGCATGGCGGGCGGGTGCCTGCGGATCTTGCCGCCATCGAGCCCGTGGTGGCGCCCTATGCCCGTTTCCTGCCGCGCTTCGACCTGCCGCTCGCCAATGCGCTCGCGGAGATTCTCGGGCGCGCGCCGTTTTCGTCTCCGCCGAACGAATGAAGGCGCGCATGAAAGCGTTGTGGTAGAATGGAGGCAATGTCGACGGCAGGCGGCTGCAGGGCCATCCTCGCCGTTGACGATATTGAGAGAAAAGCCCTGGTCCCGTGTGCTTTGCCTTGGCAAGGCCGCATGGCGACCCTATGTTAGGCGACAGAGAAGCGGCCGGGAAACTCCGGCCGGGAAAGTGCCCGGAACGTTCGATGAATCCCAATTTCCGCAACTTCGCCCTGTGGGCGATTATCGCCCTCTTGCTGATCGCGCTGTTCAGCATGTTCCAGACGAGCCCGGCGCAGACCGGCTCGCGGGAAATCCCCTATTCGCAGTTCCTGAAAGAGGTGGACTCGAGCCGGGTGAAGGAAGTCGTCATCACCGGCGACAAGATCGTCGGCAGCTATGTCGAGACCGGCGCGACCTTCCAGACCTACGCGCCGACCGGCGACAATTCGCTCGTCCAGCGGCTTGAGGCGAAGAACGTCGTCGTCAGCGCGCGGCCGGAGACGGATGGCTCGTCTGGGTTCCTCAGCTATATCGGCACGCTGCTGCCCATGCTCCTGATCCTCGGCGTCTGGCTGTTCTTCATGCGCCAGATGCAGGGCGGCTCGCGCGGGGCGATGGGTTTCGGCAAGTCCAAGGCGAAGCTGCTCACCGAAGCGCATGGCCGCGTCACCTTCGCGGACGTCGCCGGCGTCGACGAAGCCAAGCAGGACCTCGAGGAGATCGTCGAATTCCTGCGCGACCCGCAGAAGTTCCAGCGCCTTGGCGGGCGCATTCCGCGCGGCGTGCTGCTCGTCGGCCCGCCCGGCACCGGTAAGACGCTGCTCGCACGCTCTGTCGCGGGCGAGGCGAATGTGCCCTTCTTCACCATTTCCGGTTCCGACTTCGTCGAGATGTTCGTCGGCGTCGGCGCAAGCCGCGTGCGCGACATGTTCGAGCAGGCCAAGAAGAACGCGCCCTGCATCATCTTCATCGACGAAATCGACGCCGTCGGCCGTCACCGCGGCGCGGGCCTCGGCGGCGGCAACGACGAGCGCGAGCAGACGCTGAACCAGCTTCTCGTCGAGATGGACGGTTTCGAGGCCAATGAAGGCATCATCCTGATCGCCGCGACCAACCGCCCCGACGTTCTCGATCCGGCGCTCCTGCGTCCCGGCCGTTTCGACCGCCAGGTCGTCGTGCCGAACCCCGACATCGTTGGCCGCGAGCGCATCCTCAAGGTGCATGTGCGCAACGTGCCGCTGGCCCCGAATGTCGACCTCAAGGTCCTTGCCCGCGGTACGCCCGGCTTCTCCGGCGCCGATCTCATGAACCTCGTCAACGAGGCCGCGCTGATGGCCGCGCGGCGCAACAAGCGCCTTGTCACCATGCAGGAGTTCGAGGACGCCAAGGACAAGATCATGATGGGCGCCGAGCGCCGTTCCTCGGCCATGACCGAGGCGGAAAAGAAGCTCACCGCCTATCACGAGGCCGGCCACGCCATCGTCGCGCTCAAGGTGCCGCTCGCCGACCCGCTGCACAAGGCGACGATCATCCCGCGCGGCCGTGCGCTCGGCATGGTCATGCAGCTTCCCGAGGGCGACCGCTACTCGATGAGCTACAAGTGGATGGTCTCGCGCCTCGCCATCATGATGGGCGGCCGCGTCGCCGAGGAGATCACCTTCGGCAAGGACAACATCACCTCCGGCGCCTCCTCCGACATCGAGCAGGCGACCAAGCTCGCCCGCGCCATGGTCACCCAGTGGGGCTTTTCCGACCAGCTCGGCCAGGTCGCCTATGGCGAGAACCAACAGGAGGTCTTCCTCGGTCATTCGGTCGCGCAGCAGAAGAACGTCTCCGAGGCGACCGCGCAGAAGATCGACAACGAGATCCGCCGCCTGATCGACGAGGCCTATGCCGAGGCCAAGCGCATCATCACCGAGCAGCACCACGAATTCGTGGCGCTCGCCGAAGGCCTGCTCGAATATGAGACGCTGACGGGCGACGAGATCAAGGCGCTCATCCGCGGCGAGAAGCCGGCGCGCGATCTCGGTGACGACACGCCGCCGCACCGTGGTTCCGCCGTGCCGAAGGCCGGCCACAAGAAGGGCGGCGAGGCGGAAGGCGGACTGGAGCCGCAGCCGCAATAAGGCGAGCCGCCGAAAAAGAATCGAAGACGGCCGGGAAGTCTTTCCCGGCCGTTTCCTTCGGTAACGGTCTGTAACGAATTCTGATGCGTGGGTGGATGCTCTTTTTTCGCTTTTGTGGCAAGGAAATGGGGCGGCCGCACGATGTTTAAGGTTTGAACGACGGGGCGGCTATAGAATAGTTTCGCCCCGCGGCCCGTCTTAAATGCTGGGCGTGGCAGGATGAACGCATCAGGATCGGGCGCGGCACGAGTGCCGCCCGGCCAGCGATTTTCAGGAGTGACTATGAAGCGTCGTTATTTCGGTACGGACGGCATTCGGGGACAATCCAACATTTTCCCGATGACGCCGGACCTTGCCATGCGGGTTGGCATCGCCGTGGGTACGATCTTCCGCCGTGGCGCGCATCGCCACCGCGTGGTGATCGGCAAGGACACGCGCCTTTCCGGCTACATGTTGGAAAACGCCATGGTGGCGGGCTTTACCGCCGCCGGCATCGACGCCTTCATCCTTGGGCCGATCTCGACGCCTGCCGTCGCCATGCTGACGCGGTCGCTGCGCGCCGATATCGGCGTGATGATCTCCGCCTCGCACAATCCTTTCTACGACAACGGCATCAAGCTCTTCGGTCCCGATGGCTACAAGCTCTCCGACGAGATCGAGATGGAAATCGAGGAGCTGATCGACAGGGACATCACGGCGCAACTCGCGAAGGCCGCCGATATCGGCCGGGCGAAGCGCATCGACGGCGTGCATGACCGCTATATAGAACATGCCAAGCGCACGCTGCCGCGCGACACGACGCTGAAGGGCCTGCGCGTGGCCATCGACTGCGCCAATGGCGCCGCCTACCGCGTCGCCCCCGCCGCCCTCTGGGAACTCGGCGCCGACGTCGTGACGATCGGTAACGAGCCGGATGGCCTCAACATCAATCTCGAATGCGGCTCCACCCACCCGGACGCCCTGCAGCGCAAGGTGCATGAGGTGCGCGCCGATATCGGCATCGCGCTCGACGGCGATGCCGACCGCGTGCAGATCGTCGACGAGAACGGCAAGATCATCGATGGCGACCAGCTGATGGCTGTCATCGCCGAAAGCTGGGCGGCGGACGGCATGCTGCGCGGCGGCGGCATCGTCGCGACCGTCATGTCCAATCTCGGCCTTGAACGCTTCCTCTCCGGCCAGGGCCTCGGCCTGCAGCGGACCAAGGTCGGCGACCGCTATGTCGTCGAGCACATGCGCCAGCACGATTACAATGTCGGCGGCGAGCAATCCGGCCATATCGTCCTGTCCGATTTCGGTACGACCGGCGACGGTCTTGTCGCCGCGCTCCAGGTGCTCGCCTGCGTCAAGCGCAGCGGCAAGACGGTGAGTGAGGTATGCAACCGCTTCGAGCCGGTGCCGCAGGTGCTGAAGAACGTGCGCATCCAGGCCGGTTCGCCGCTGGAGGACGCCGCGGTTCGCCAGGCGATCGCCGATGCCGAAAGCGAGCTCGCCCGCAACGGCCGCCTCCTCATCCGCCCCTCCGGCACGGAGCCGCTGATCCGCGTGATGGCGGAAGGTGACGACCGGGCACAGGTGGAGCGCATCGTCGACGAGCTGGTGGGCGTGATCGGCTCCGTGCGCAACGCCGCCTGAGCCCGCCCGACGCATTCTTTGAAAAGGCCGAAGCTCTGCTTCGGCCTTTTCTTTTGCGCTCAAGTCGCGTCGAAGTTTCTTTCGGAAGCTTTCCGAAATTTATTCATCCTTTACCGAATTCGTGAACGACGATTAACAAATACGGTAAATCTTTGTAGTTAATCGCCCCTTAACCTTTCCTCGCCATTATCCGTGGCTGATCGAGGGACTTGGAATCCGGCGCGCCGGCCATCCCAAGCAAAGCCTATTGGAGCAAGGCCATGAGGAAAGTTTTGAGTGGCGTGGTTGCCGTCCTGCTGACGGGCACGTCGGGTTATGCGGCCGATGTCTACCAGCCGGAGGTCATCGAGGCGCCGGTGCAGGAAACCGTCATCGAGACGGGCGGCTGGTATCTGCGCGGCGACATGGGCTGGTCCTATAACAAGATGCGCGGCGCGAGCTTCTACCAGGGTTCGAACGACACCTATCGCAGCTTCGATTCCACGCGCCTGAAGAGCGGCTTCACCATCGGCGGCGGTGTCGGTTACCAGATCAACGACCACTTCCGCACGGACGTGACGCTCGACTACATGTTCAAGTCCAAGTTCAAGGGCTCGACGACGGGCGGCTGCGGCGTCGCCGTGAACTGCACCTCCACCGACGTCTCCTCGCTGACCGCCCTCAGCCTCCTCGCCAACGCCTATGTCGACATCGGCACCTACGGCATCGTCACGCCCTATGTCGGCGCAGGTATCGGCGGCACCTATGTGAACTGGAAGGGCCTCAAGAACACCTCGTGCGAAACCGGCGACCCGACGAACTGCGACCCGACCTTCGAACATCGCGGCAGGAAGAGCTGGCGCTTCACCTATGCGCTGATGGCCGGTGCCTCCGTCGACGTCACCTGCAACCTGAAGGCCGACCTTGGCTATCGCTTCCGCCATGTCACCAAGGGCGAGATGTTCGGCTTCAATGCCGGCGGCGGCCCGGGCTACGACAAGGGCTTCTACAGCCACGAGGCACGCGCCGGTCTGCGCTACGCCTTCAACGGCTGCGAGCAGCAGGCCTATATCCCGCCGGCCGACATCCCGATCGAGCAGCCGGTCTACAAATAAGCGGCGTACTGCCGACCGCCTTGCAAGGCCGCCCTCCGGGCGGCCTTTTCGCATTCCCGAACGCGTTGCAGATCCGGACACTTAACCGTTTCTTCATGCCTTAAGATTTATGGTTAACCAACGGTGTAGGGCAGCAATCTCTTAAGGATGCCTGGCCCTGCGCCGATCACGCAACCGCCGGCCCGCCGGCCTTGAGGGATCGAGACCATGTTCCGCCGCATCGCACCGCTTGGTATTGCCATTCTTGCCGGCCTCGTCGCGACGAGCGTGACGGCGAGTGATCTCGACATCATCAACGCGCCGGAAATCGACGTCTCCAGCAGCACGGTGGCCGAGGGCTGGTATATCCGCGGCGATCTCGGTTACTCCGGCTGGGTCAAGCACGACAAGCCGAACTACAGGATCGATGCCTTCGGCGCGACCTTTGCTGACGGGGATTTCGACAATGCCCGTTTCTCCAAGCCCATCTCCTACGGCGTCGGCATGGGCTACCAGTTCAACAATTTCCTGCGCGCCGACCTGACGACGGACTTCTTCAACGGCTCGCTGCGCGGCAGCTCGAACCTCGATTCGCCCTGCATCGCGGCCCCGGCGGGCACGACCTGCCGTCTCGGCCAGAAGGCGGACTACAGCGCGGCCCATTTCCTGGCCAACGGCTATGTGGATCTCGGAACCTATGCCGGCATAACGCCCTATGTCGGTGCAGGCGCGGGCGTGACCTACATGAAATGGGACAGCTTCCGCACCCAGGCGAACTGCCAGAACGACACGGGCTCCTGCGCAGGTGCGACCTTCGACGAGCTCCGCGTGAAGGGCGACGACAGCTGGCGTTTCACCTATGCGCTGATGGCGGGTGCCGCCATCGACCTCACCGAACGCGTCAAGCTCGACCTCGGTTATCGTTTCTCCGACATGGCGGGCGGCAAGGCCTTCGGCGGCACGGCCGAGGTGCCCGGCGTCGGCTCGGTCAGCGTCAAGGGACGGGACGAGGGCTTCCAGAAGCATGAGTTCCGTGCCGGTATCCGCGTCACCACCTGGTGACACCCCTTCTTTTGCTTGCGCGGCGGCGCGTCGGGAAACCGGCGCGCCGTTTCCGTTGCGCCGCATTATTTTTCGTTCGCGACATAATCCTCTTGACTTGAAAACGGCTCTTCCATATTCACGGCGGCGGGACACTCCTCCCCAACGAGGAGCTATCTATCTGGAAGGATAGCGATCATGACGAAGACCGTCACACCGCCGGACGTGCGTCCGAACAATACCCATTTCTCTTCTGGCCCTTGCTCGAAGCGCCCAAATTGGTCGCTCGAAGCGCTTTCCGATGCTCCGCTCGGTCGTTCGCACCGCGCCAAGATCGGCAAGACCAAGCTCAAGCAGGCCATCGATCTCACCCGTGACGTCCTGGAAGTGCCGGCGGATTACCGCATCGGCATCGTGCCGGCCTCCGATACCGGCGCCGTCGAGATGGCGCTGTGGTCGCTGCTCGGCCCGCGCGGCGTCGACATGGTCGCCTGGGAAAGCTTCGGCTCGGGCTGGGTTTCCGATGTCGTGAAGGAGCTGAAGCTCCCCGACACGCGCAAGATCACGGCCGATTACGGTCTTCTCCCCGACCTTTCCACGATCGACTTCGACCGTGACGTGGTCTTCACCTGGAACGGTACGACCTCGGGCGTGCGTGTGCCGAACGCCGACTTCATCCCGGCCGACCGCAAGGGCCTGACCATCTGCGACGCGACCTCGGCCGCCTTCGCGCAGAACCTCGATTTCGCCAAGCTCGACGTCGTCACCTTCTCCTGGCAGAAGGTGCTGGGCGGCGAGGGCGCGCATGGCGTCATCATCCTGTCGCCCCGCGCCGTCGAGCGGCTGGAAAGCTATACGCCCTCCTGGCCGATGCCGAAGATCTTCCGCATGACCAAGGGCGGCAAGCTGATCGAGGGCATCTTCCAGGGCGAGACGATCAACACGCCCTCCATGCTCTGCGTCGAGGACTATATCGATGCGCTCAACTGGGCGAAGCAGGTCGGCGGCCTCAAGGGCCTGATGGCCCGCGCCGACGCCAATGCCAAGGTCATCTTCGACTTCGTCGAGAAGAACGAGTGGATCGCCAATCTCGCCAAGGATCCGGCGACGCGCTCCAATACCTCGGTCTGCCTGACGATCGCCGACAAGGACGTGCTGGCGCTCGATGCCGACGCCCAGGCCGCTTTCGCCAAGGGCTTCGTCGCCCTCCTCGACAAGGAAGGTGTCGCCTACGACATCGGCGCCTATCGCGACGCCCCGTCGGGCCTGCGCATCTGGGCCGGTGCCACCATCGACACGGCCGACCTCGAAGCGCTGATGCCGTGGCTCTCCTGGGCCTTCGAGACCCAGAAGGCGACGCTCGCCAAGGCCGCGGCCTGATTTTGCGACTGGCTTCGTCCTTCGGGCGAAGCCACCCTTATCTCATCTTCCCGGACCCATTGAAGGAGGCCTCTCATGGCACCTCGCGTACTCGTATCCGACGAACTGTCGGAAACCGCCGTTCAGATCTTCCGCGATCGCGGCGTTGACGTCGATTTCCAGCCGAAGATCGGCAAGGACAAGGACAAGCTCGCCGAGATCATCGGCAATTATGATGGCCTCGCCATCCGCTCGGCCACCAAGGCGACGGAAAAGCTGATCGCGGCGGCGACCAACCTCAAGGTCATCGGCCGCGCCGGCATCGGCGTTGACAATGTCGATATCCCGGCCGCTTCGCGCCGCGGCATCATCGTCATGAACACGCCCTTCGGCAACTCGATCACCACGGCCGAGCACGCCATCGCGCTGATGTTCGCCGTCGCCCGCCAGCTTCCGGCCGCCGACGCCTCCACCCAGGCCGGCAAGTGGGAGAAGTCGAAGTTCATGGGCGTCGAGATCACCGGCAAGACGCTCGGCGTCATCGGCGCCGGCAATATCGGCTCCATCGTCTGCTCGCGCGCCATCGGCCTCAAGATGCACGTCATCGCCTATGACCCGTTCCTCTCCAAGGAGCGCGCCGAGGAGATGGGCGTGACCAAGGTCGAACTGGACGAGCTGCTGGCCAAGGCCGACTTCATCACGCTGCATGTTCCGCTCACCGACAAGACCCGCAACATCCTGAACGCCGAGGCGCTCGCCAAGACGAAGCCGGGCGTCCGCATCGTCAACTGCGCCCGCGGCGGTCTCGTCGATGAGAAGGCGCTGGCGGAAGCCCTGAAGTCCGGCCATGTCGCCGGGGCCGGCTTTGATGTCTTCGAGGTCGAGCCCGCCACCGAAAGCCCGCTCTTCGGCCTGCCGAACGTCGTCTGCACGCCGCATCTCGGCGCATCGACCACGGAAGCGCAGGAGAACGTCGCCCTCCAGGTCGCCGAGCAGATGTCGGACTACCTCGTCAAGGGCGCTGTATCCAACGCCATCAACATGCCGTCGATCACCGCCGAGGAGGCGCCGATCCTGAAGCCGTTCATCCGCCTTGCGGACGTGCTCGGCGCCTTCGTCGGCCAGGTCACGGAAAGCGCGATCAAGGAAATCGAGATCCTCTACGACGGCGCGACGGCCTCGATGAACACCAAGGCGCTGACCAGCGCGGTGCTCGCCGGCCTCATCCGCCCGCAGGTGGCCGACGTCAACATGGTCTCGGCGCCGGTCATGATCAAGGAAAAGGGCATCATCCTGTCGGAGGTCAAGCGCGACAAGTCGGGCGTCTTCGACGGCTATATCCGCCTGACGGTAACGACCGGGAACCAGACCCGCTCGATCGCCGGCACCGTCTTCTCCGACGGCAAGCCGCGCTTCATCCAGATCAAGGGCATCAACCTCGATGCCGACGTCGGCAACCACATGGTCTACATCACCAATACCGACGTTCCCGGCATGATCGGCTTCATCGGCACGACGCTGGGCGAGGCGGGCGCCAACATCGCCAACTTCCAGCTCGGCCGCGACAAGCAGGGCGGCGATGCGATCGCGCTGCTTTATGTCGATGCCGCCGTCTCCGAGGATGTCCTGAACAAGTTGCGCGTCAACCCGGCCATCCGCCAGGTCAAGTCGTTGGTCTTCAACGTCGACTGATCTTCGTCCTCCCAAGACGAACAGAAAGGCCCGCCGGAGAGATCCGACGGGCCTTTTCTCTGGCGGCATTCGCGGGATCAGGCGGTTTCACGACTTGGAACTCGAAGAGGCCATGTTGCAGGCGAGGGCAACATTGAAAACCCAGACAAGATTTAAGCGCCCGCATCAGGGGTGGATCTTCACGGAATACAGGTTATTGCGGGTGATTTCTTGCATTTGTCAGTTGTTCTTCTCTTTCGGCCGTCCCCATTCGGCAATCGCGATGCCGCCGAGTACCAGAAGAAGGGCGACGATGTGGAACAGGTGCATCGTCTCGCCGATCAGCGCGACGGACAGGATGGTGCCGAAGACCGGGATGGCGTTGATGAAGAGACCGGCCCGGTTGGCGCCGATCATCTCTACGCCGCGCACATAGAGCACCTGCGAAAGTAACGAGGGGAAGATGCCGGCATAGAGCACGACGATCCAGCCGGTGGTATCGGGAAAGATCGCGGCGCCGCGCGACACTTCCCAGAAGAGCAGCGGAAGGGCGCTGAGGAACGCGCCGAAGACGGGCGCGGCGATGAAGCTCTGCCAGTGCATCTCCGGCTTCCAGCGCAGCGAGACCGTATAGGCGGCATAGACGATGCAGGCGCCGAGCATCAGGGCATCGCCGAAGTTGAACTCCAGTTCCGCCAATGCCGAGAATTCGCCATGCGCGGCTGTTACAAGAACGCCGACCAGCGTGACGGTAAAGCCGAGAACCTGCGCGATCGAGGCCTGGATGCGGAAGAGCGCGAAATTGAAGACGAAGATCAGCATGGGGATGCCGGCCTGCTCGATGACGGCGTTGATGGCGCTGGTATAGCCGAGCGCGGTGTAGAGCAGGGCGTTGAAGGCGGTGAAGCCGAAGACGCCGTAGAGAAGCAGCTGCAGCCAGTGCCGGCGGATCGCCGGCCAGTCGCGCTTCACCTGCGGCAGCATGAGAACCAGGATGACGCCGAGCGCGATGGTCCAGCGGAAGGTGGTCAGCACCATCGGGCTGACATGGCCGACGGCAAGCTTGCCGGCCACCGAGTTCGCGCCCCAGAAAAGCGAGGTGACGCACAGGTAGAAATAGGCTCTGCTGTTCAAGGCGGCTGGGTCCGATAGGTGGAAGGATGCATGCAAGGCGGGCCGGCGGGTGGCCCACATAAGGTGAAAAAGCGCCAGATGTCATGCAAAAAGCGGATTGCGGCCGTCATAACAGGGTCGCAATCCCAAGGACAACACAGTATAGATGCGCGGGTTTGTGTCAGGCGCGCGCATGCGTGCGTAACAGCAAGGCGCTCGTGCGCGAAAACGGGAAAGATGAAATGACGAACGTCGTGGTGATCGGATCGCAATGGGGTGACGAAGGCAAGGGCAAGATTGTCGACTGGCTTTCCGAACGCGCCGATATTGTCGTGCGCTTCCAGGGTGGTCACAATGCCGGCCACACGCTCGTCATCGACGGCACGAGCTACAAGCTCTCGCTGCTGCCTTCCGGTGTCGTGCGCCCGGGCAAGATGGCCGTTATCGGCAACGGCGTCGTCGTCGATCCGCATGCGCTGATCGCCGAGATCGACAAGCTGGAAAAGCAGGGTGTCAAGATCTCGCCGGAAAACCTGCGCATCGCCGACAATGCGACCCTCATCCTCTCCCTGCACCGCGAACTCGACGGTATCCGCGAGGACGCGGCCTCCAACTCCAATTCCGGCGTCAAGATCGGCACCACCCGCCGCGGCATCGGCCCGGCCTATGAGGACAAGGTGGGCCGCCGCGCCATCCGCGTCATGGACCTTGCCGATCTCGACACGCTGCCGGGCAAGGTCGAGCGCCTGCTGACGCATCACAACGCGCTGCGTCGCGGCCTTGGCGAAAGTGAAATCACGCATGATGCGATCATGCAGGAGCTGACCTCGGTCGCCGACCGCGTCCTGCCCTTCCGCGAGACGATCTGGCTGATGCTCGACAAGGAGCGCCGCCGCGGCGCACGCATCCTGTTCGAAGGCGCGCAGGGCTCGCTGCTCGACATCGACCACGGCACCTATCCGTTCGTGACCTCGTCGAACACGGTGGCCGGGCAGGCTGCGGCCGGCTCGGGCATGGGGCCGGGCTCGCTGGGCTATATCCTCGGCATCACCAAGGCCTATACGACGCGCGTCGGCGAAGGCCCGTTCCCGACGGAGCTGAACGACGAGATCGGCCAGTTCCTCGGCGAGAAGGGCCATGAATTCGGCACGGTGACGGGGCGCAAGCGTCGCTGCGGCTGGTTCGACGCGGCACTGGTACGCCAGTCGGTCGCCACCAACGGCATTACCGGCATCGCGCTCACCAAGCTCGACGTGCTCGATGGCCTAGACGAACTGAAGATCTGCGTCGGCTACACGCTCGACGGCAAGGAAATCGATCACCTGCCGGCGAGCCAAGGCCAGCAGGCCCGTGTCGAGCCGGTCTACATTACGCTCGAAGGCTGGAAGGAATCGACCGTCGGCGCGCGCAGCTGGGCGGATCTTCCGGCCCAGGCGATCAAATATGTGCGCCAGGTCGAAGAGCTGATCGGCGCCCCGGTCGCCCTGCTCTCGACCAGTCCGGAGCGGGACGACACCATACTTGTGACCGACCCGTTTGAGGACTAATCTCAAGCTCAACACCAGTTCCGTGACGTATTCCAATGAGATAGCGAGCGGACACGACGGAAAGTTCTGATGGCGGATTTTGTAGCAGTCATTCGAAGGGCCGTGGACGGCCTCTCGGACAACAACGCCGAGATGCGGCAGAAGGTTTACGAGAAGGCCCGCGGCGCCGTCCGCCGGCAGCTCGAATCCATGAACCCGCGCCCTTCCGATGACCTTGTGAAGCGTCAGCTCGACAAGCTCGAGGCGGCGATCAACAGCGTCGAGATAGACCATGCCGAGGCGCTGCCTGCCGAGGACATCGCGCCGGAACCCGCCGAAGAGGTGTTGCAGCCGGAGCCGGTGGCGGAGGAACCCGCCGCCGTTCCCGAAGCCGAAGAAGCGGTTGCCGAGACCGAGCCGGAGCATCATGAGGAGCCAGTCGCCGAGGCCGTAGACGCGCCTGCCGAGAAAGCAGAAGCACAGGCGATCGAGGAGGAGCCGGCCGCCGAGCCGCCGGTGGAGGATACCCCGCCGGCTGAAGCCCATGCCGAGCCCGAGCCTGAACACGCCGCGCCCGTCGTCGAAGACGCCGAGCCCGCCGAAGACCTTGCGGGGCAGGAAGAGCAGCCGGCCATCGTCGAGGCGCACAACGAGCCGTCCTGGCATGTCGAGGCCGCACCGGCTGACGACTATGTGCCCTCCTGGCAGGAGCCGGAACAGGAGCCTGCGCACGAGGCGGAAGCGGAAGAGACGGCCGAGGCCGCCGAGCCGCAGGTGCAGGCCGATCCGGTGCATGGCGATCCGGTGCATGAAGAGCAGGTGCCCGACGCCGAGCCGGCGGCGGACACCCGCATGCCCTCGGCCGAGGCCCAGTGGAACTGGAACGAGGCGAGCCCGGCCGATGTGACGGCGGAAAACCACGTCCAGCCGGCGGACACCACCGCCAGCGACCCGCTCACCTGGGACTGGCCGGAGGAGAAGGCCGCACAGCCGGAGGCAACGCCGGAACAGGCGTCTTCACGCGACTGGAGCGATCTCGACGAACTTCTCGGCCACGGCCCGAAGGCTGGTGCGGCCGCTGCCGGCGCGGCCGCCATGGCGGAGGCCGGGCTTGCCGATGCGACATCTCCCACGCCGACCGTGGAAACGGCCCGCGCGCCGCAGCGCTCCTTCCGCGCCGAGCCGCGCAAGTCGCGCCTCAATGTCGCGGCGCTCGCAGCCGTGGTGGCGCTGGTCGCCCTTGTCGGCGGTGCCGGCGCTGCCTACTGGTTCAACCGCGATACGGTGAACGACTGGGTCAACGAGCGGATCGTCGCCTTCACCGCGCCCTCCACCGAAACGCCGGCAGAAACCCCGCAGACGGCCGAGACCGCCGAAGGCAGCCGCAGCCTGCCGGCGGCGAACACCACCTCGGGCGAGACGGCCCAGACGCCGGACACCGCGGCAGGCACATCGACGAACACCGAGGTTGCCGTGGCAACCCCGAGCGGTACCGGCAAGTTCACGCAGCGCCTCCTGGCGGATGGGACCGAAGTGGACGAGGGGCCGGCCGCCGCGCTCGACGGCGCAACGCCGGAAGAGGGCAAGTCGGTCGCCGCGCAGACCCCGGAAACGGCGGGCGTGACGACGGAAGACGGTCCCGCGGCAGCCAGCGGCACGACGACGGGCGAGGTGACCCCTGAAACCGACGGCGCGGCACAGACGCCTGCCGGCACGGGCGATGCGACGACCACGACGGAGGGTGGTACGCCCGCAGCCACCGGTGAGCAGCCGGCGATCGGCGTGACGCAGAAGATGTTCCTCTACGAAGAGCGCCTCGGCCAGACGGCGCCGACGGCGATCGAAGGCACGGTGGCCTGGTCGAGCGCGGAAGAATCGCCGGGCGGCGACGCCAAGGACGAGCCGGTGGTGCGCGCGCAGGTCAACGTGCCCTCCAAGGGCCTGACGGCGCTGATCACCTTCCGCCGCAACGGTGACCGCTCCCTGCCGGCGAGCCATCTGGTGGAGCTCGTCTTCTCGCTGCCGGAGAATTTCGAAGGCGGCGGCATCGAAAGCGTGCAGCGCGTGGCGATGAAGCGCACCGAGCAGGATCGCGGCGACGCCCTGATCGCCGTGCCGGCGAAGATCACCGACGATTTCCACATGATCGCGCTCAACGACTTCCCCGAGGCGATCGCCAAGAACACGGACCTCCTGCGCACCCGCAGCTGGATCGATATCCCGATCACCTACCGCAACGGCCGCCGTGCGCTGATCACGCTCGACAAGGGCACGGCCGGCGCGGAGGCGTTCGACAAGGTGATGAAGGCCTGGGCGACGCTCGGCACGCCGGGCAGCCAGTGAGGCGATTTTCCGTCAAGGCAAAAGCCCGGCTCTGCCGGGCTTTTTTCATGCCCGGCCGGTGTTCACCGCACCCGGGCATAGAGGAAGCTGTCGCGCGGCTCGTCCGACAGGTTCGGATGAAGCACGTGGCGGCGCAAGAGCCCCTCCCGTACCATGCCCGCCTTCTCCATCACGCGCGCCGAAGCGGCGTTGGCCGTGTCGCACGTTGCTTCCGCCCGGAAAACAGACGGATGCGAGAGCGCATGCGTGACGACCCAGCGAACGATCTCGCTGGCGACGCCTTGCCCCCAATGGTCCCGGCGGACAAGCCAGCCGTAGGACACCTTTGTCGATGCAAGGCGGGGATGAACCATGCCGATGAGGTCGCCGGGGGACTGCCGGGGGCTTATCACCGCCGGAAAGCTCGCACCGGCCTGCCAATCCCGGCTGGCATGCCGGATAAAATCCTGCGTCTGGGACATGTCCGTATGCGGGCGCCAGGTGAGGTAGCGGGTCACCTCGGGATCCGTCGCCCATCCGGAAAAGAGCGCCTGCGCATCGGAAGGGCGGATGCGGCGGACCAGATGGCGTTCGGTCGTGAATTCTTCCGGCAGGCGATAGGCTTCGGTCATTGTCGATGTCCAGTTTCAATGCCACGGACGGCAAAATCCGGCGCGCTGCCCGCCCCGTGATGCGCTGCCTGAAGTATGGACCGGCGAAGTGCCGATGCGGCAAGCCTCAAGCAAAAGGCCCGGCATCGCTGCCGGGCCTGTTCATGGTCGGATGGCCGCCTCTATCAGGCGTCTTCGATGACGCGCACGGCGCGGGCCTGCTCGGCCGCGTATTTCTGCACGGCTTCCTGTACCTTCTCGAAGGCGCGGACCTCGATCTGGCGGACGCGCTCGCGGCTGATGTCGAACTCGGCGGAGAGCTCTTCCAGCGTCACCGGGTCTTCGGCGAGGCGGCGGGCCTCGAAGATGCGGCGCTCGCGCTCGTTGAGGACGCCCATGGCGCGCGCCAGCATGGCGCGGCGGGTATCCAGCTCGTCCTGCTCGATCAGCGTCTGTTCCTGGCTGTCGTGGTCGTCGACGAGCCAATCCTGCCACTGGCCGGATTCGCCCTCGCCGGCCTTGATCGGCGCGTTGAGCGAGGCGTCGCCGGTGAGGCGACGGTTCATCGAAACGACTTCCTCTTCCGAGACCTTCAGCTTGGTGGCGATTTCCTTCACCTGGTCGGGCTTCAGGTCACCGTCGTCGATCGCCTGGATCTTGCCCTTCATGCGGCGCAGGTTGAAGAACAGCCGCTTCTGGTTGGCGGTGGTGCCCATCTTCACCAGCGACCACGAGCGCAGGATATATTCCTGGATCGAGGCCTTGATCCACCACATGGCATAGGTGGCAAGGCGGAAGCCGCGTTCCGGATCGAACTTCTTCACGGCCTGCATGAGGCCGACATTGCCCTCGGAGACGACTTCGCCGATCGGCAGGCCGTAGCCGCGATAGCCCATGGCGATCTTCGCCACGAGACGAAGGTGGCTCGTCACGAGCTGGTGGGCGGCGTTGCGGTCGCCGTGCTCCTGGTAACGCTTGGCGAGCATGTATTCCTGCTGCGGCTCAAGCATCGGAAACTTGCGGATTTCATCGAGATAGCGGTTGAGACCACCTTCTCCGGCCGTGATCGACGGCAGCGTATTGCGGGCCATTCAGCACCCCTTTCTGAGACGGCTTCCATTCCGGCAAGCCTTGGTACGGAGCCTGATCCTGAAAACCGGATCCCCGTCAGCAACCATGCTCCCCGTGGGTCATGGCGACCCCACTGATCCTACAGATAGGTGTGGCGAAACAATGTTTCAAGGCTCCGCAAGCTTCACGGCTGCGTGAAGGCGGGACGGGCGGAACGGATTTTGCGACACATCCCCCAAATGGGGTCCAGCGCCCGAGAATCAAGGGGCAGCGGGGTTCAGACGGCCCGCAGCGCCTCGATCAGGCGGGCCAGATCCGCCGGCGGCGGGGCTTCGAAATGCAGGGTCTCGCCCGTCGAGGGATGCTCGAACTGCAGCAGGAAGGCATGCAGCGCCTGGCGGTGGAACCCGTTCACCACGTCGCGCGCCTCGTCCGGCAGCCGGTTGGCCTTGGTCTTGAAGGCACCGCCATATTCCGGATCGCCGATCAGCGGGTGGCCGATATGGGCCATGTGCACGCGGATCTGGTGCGTGCGGCCGGTTTCGAGGTGGCACTCGACGAGGGAGGCGAGGCTGGTGCCGTCCTCGGTCTCGCCATAGCGCTCGACCACTTCGTAATGGGTGATCGCCTCGCGGGCATCGTCGGCGTCCTCGCGCTTCACCGCGCGCTTGGTGCGGTCCATGCCGCGGCCGAGCGGGGCGTCGATCGTGCCCCTGAGCTGGCGGGGGCGGCCCCAGACGACGGCCTGGTAGGCGCGTTCCAGCGGGCCGGTGCGGCCGTGGTCGGCGAACTGGTCGGAGAGGTGGCGGTGCGCGGCGTCGTTCTTGGCGGCGACCATGACGCCGCTCGTCTCCTTGTCGAGTCGGTGCACGATGCCCGGGCGCCGCACGCCGCCGATGCCGGAAAGGCTCGTCCCGCAATGGTGGATGAGCGCATTGACCAGCGTGCCGGTCCAGTTGCCGGCGCCGGGATGGACGACGAGGCCGGCCGGCTTGCAGATGACGATCAGGTCGTCGTCCTCGTAGAGCACCTCGAGCGGGATGTCCTCGGCCTTCGGCTCGGGGTCGCGCGGCTCCGGCAGCGCGATCTCGACGCGATCGCCAGGATGGATCTTGCGCTTCGGCTCGCCGATGGCCGCGCCGTTGACGTGCACGGCTCCTTCCTCGATCAGTGCCTTGATGCGGCTGCGCGAGAAATCGCCGGCAAGCGTGGTGGCGAGCCAGGCGTCGATGCGCCCTTCGGCGTCTTCCGGCACCGTCAGGACTTTTCTTGTGGCGTCGGCTTCTTTAAAGGGGTCGGTCATCGTTCACTACACTCATTGCCGGAAGGGCGCCTGCCATGTCCAACATCGAAAACGACGATCAGGAAGACAAGCCGCTCGACCCGGTGATGGAAAATGTTCGTCGCAAGATGATGCGCCTGCAACTGGTCTCCGGCGGCATCATGCTCCTGATGTTCATGGCGGTGCTTGCGGCCATTGTCTATAAGATCAACGCGCGCGATGGCAAGCCGGAAGCCGCCGCCTCGTCCGGCGGCGCCCTGGCCGTGCCGAGCGACGCGCCGGTCAAGGCGACCGCGACGCTGCCCGATGGCTTTGCCGTCTCGGCGGTCTCCAATTCCGGCGGCCAGATCCTGTTCTATGGCGTGATGGCCGACGGCGCGCGCAAGGCGTTCCTCTTCGACATCGCGGCCGGGCGCATCGTCGCCGAGGTCGCCATCGCAGGCAACTGACCGGGCATGGCGGCGGAGCCGGCCCTGATCGAGGATCCCGCCGATCCGCGCATTGCGGGTTTCGTCTCGATCCGCGAACGCGACCTGACGGGCCGGGACGGACTGTTCATCGCCGAGGGCACGGTGGTGCTGCGCATGCTCGGCGGGGTTTCGGCCCGCAAGAACGGGTTTGCCGCCGAGGCCATCCTGCTGCTCGAAAACCGCCTTGCAGGCGTTGCCGATGTGCTGGCCTCCTTCCCGGAGACAGTGCCGGTCTATGTCGCCTCGGCCGCGGTCTTCGATGCGATCGCCGGTTTCAACATGCATCGCGGCGTGCTGGCCCTCGGCCGCAAGCCGCCGCCGGAACAGGGGGCCGCGCTTCTCGGCCGCCTGCCGGAAACGAGCCTCGTGCTTGCGGGCTGCGGCCTGTCCAACCATGACAATGTCGGCGCGATCTTCCGCAATGCCGCCGCCTTCGGCGCGGATGCGGTGTTCCTCGACGAGACCTCCTGCGATCCGCTCTACCGCAAGGCGATCCGCGTCTCCGTCGGCTCGGTGCTGAGCGTGCCGTTTTCCCGCGGCCCCGGCGCCGAGGCCATGCTCGCCGGCCTTGCGGACGCAGGATTCGAGATCTGGGGACTTTCGCCGCGCGGTGCAGTGCCGATGGCGGAGATCCCGGCTGCGCGGCGCATCGCGCTCGTGCTCGGCACGGAGGGCGAGGGGTTGCCGGAGGCCATTCTCTCCTCCTTCCGCACGGCGCGTATTCCGCAGCGGCCGGGGCTCGACAGCCTGAACGTGGCGACGGCGAGCGGCATCGCGCTCTACCAGATCGCGCTTGCCATGGGGCGTGTCGCGTAGGCGCTCGCAGCCCTTCCGTTGTTCGCAGTGCCCCTCAGCAGCGAACGCCGTCCCAAAGTTCGTTCGGCCCGCCGGTCTGGTCCTGCCATGTGCCGGTGAAGCCGCTGAAATCCGGGCTGAGGGTGATGGAGAGCTTGCCGCTGCCGTACATGTCCTGCCAGTCGAGCGTGCGGGCAAGGCCCTCGCCGGGCGGGTCCTCGCTCAGGGTGCCCGAGGTTCGGCCGCCGCCGTCGACGAATTCATAGGTTCCGCCCAGCCGGCCGTCGCCTGCAAGCTTCAGCACCGTGATCGCCTCGACCAGCACGCCGTTGCTCCAGAGGCGGCCGCAATAGCGCCCGTCGATGCTGGCTGCCTGTCTGGGCGAGGGGGCCGTCGCGCCGGTGACGCCGATGAGCAGGGCCAGGATTGCTGCCTTCATCTCGCACTCCTCCGCCGTGACGGGGCTATGCCTCGTCGCGGCCGATCCGCTCGCGCACGCGCTGGGCAAGGCTGCGCTCATCGCCGTCGAGGGCGGGGTCGATCGTGGCGATGAGATCGTGCACCGGCGAACCGGCGCCCTCGCGGGTAGCGGTCAGCACGATCATCTTGCTGGCGAGATCGGCCATCTCCTCGCGCAGTGCCGCATCGTTCTCGCCGGTCTTCGCCGCCATCAGCCGTTCGGAGAGGGCGGTGCCCTGGTTGCGCACATCCTCTTCCAGCGCGGCGATGTCGATCGGCGGGGGTGCGATCTTGTCGGCACGCCGGGGCGAGGGCCGGCTTGCGGCGATGGTGCGGGCAAGCTCCGTGGAACGCACGGCCTTCACCGCTTCCTTGTTTTCCGCTGTCAACGTCTTCACCTTGTCGCGCAGGCGGTTGATTTCCGCAATGCGCCGTTCGATCGCATTGTCCTTGTCGGCACTGCCGGCAAGCTCGCGCGTCAGCCGCGTTTCGAGCTGGAGCACGCGGCCCTCCTCGCGCGACAGGCGCACTTCCAGGGCCTTCGCGCTCTGGTTCGCCGTCTTGAGATCCTCGCGCAGCCTGTCGCGCTCGTCCTTGAGATTGCCGATGCGGCTCTTCAGGTTTTCCATCGTCGTGTCGCGGGTGGCGAGATCGATCTTCATGGCGTCGAGATCGGCTTCGAGGTGGTTGATGCGGGCGTGAAGCGCCTCGATATCGGCTACCTTGCCGCGAATCTCGCGGTCGGCGGTCGCGAGCGCCGCCTTGAGTTGCTCGCCCTTCATTTCCTCACGCCGCAGGGCGGAGCGCATATCGCCGGCCTCTATGTTCATGTCGGCGATCTGGGCGTGCAGTTCGGCATTTTCCGTGCCGATCGCCGCGGCCTGCGCCAGCAGCTTCTCGTTGCGCACCATTTCCAGCGTGTGTTTTTCCCGTTCGCGGCGTATCCCTTCCGACAGGCGGGCGTTTTCCGCGGCATAGGCGGCGCGGGCCATGTCCTTCTGGGCACGCACCTCCTGCGGGCTCAGCGGCATGGTGGCGCGCATGCGGTTCTCGGTGAACTTGACGATGCGCTTCTGGACGGCCGGCGCGACGAGCAGGCCGGTCAGCGTGGCGGCGAGAAAGCCGAGCGCGAAGAGAAGGGCATACTCGATCACGGGTCCACTCGTTCCAAAACTGGCCCCAAACGGGCTCGAACGAGCCCACTATAGCGGCTCGTCCAACCTTGCGGGAGGGGCCCTCCATCAGAAATCAACTCTCGGTTAACCGGACGGGCGAGGGCGCCCTTTCATTCTCAGAAGGGATTCCAGGTCGGCTCGCGCGTCAGCTTCAGGTAGCCGGCATTGATGCCGAGGCGGGCGCCGACGCCGGTGCGGATCGGCACGAGCACGACGTCGCGGTTGACGTTGACCTGCATGCCGACGCCGGCGATCACATAGGCCGAGCCGGAAACGCCGCCGTAGCGCTCGTAGAGCGAATTGACGTCGGGCAGGTTGTAGACGAGCATCATGGTGCGGCTGCCCTGGCCGCCCCAGTCGAGGCCGAGCGACGGGCCCTGCCAGAACACCGAATGCTGGCCGGCATTCTTTGTGTTGAGCGTGCCCTCGCCATAGGTCAGGCCCGCAACGAAGGCGCCGGACCCTTCTTGGCCGAGGATATAGCCGTTGGGCAGGCCGTAGGATTCGAAGGCGCGTTCGACCACCTTGGCAAGGCCGCCCGAGGTCGAGCCGAAGAAGCCGTGGCCGGCGTCGACGATCTCCTGCATGGAATATTGGCCGTTCTGCTGCGCCTGCGCCGGCAGAACCGTGAAAAGCGCCAGGATCGCCGCTGTTACGATCCTGAGCGCGATCGTGACCAGATTTGAAACACCCATGTCCCGCTCGCCTTCCTTCATGTATCGGCCCCGTTCCATGCTGCAATTTGATCCGATCGTCTTAACAATCGGTTTACCAAATGTGGTGTCATTATGGCTGTCTTCAAATCGGGCACGCCTCGCGCACTTCCCGCGTGCTATGCGTCGCGCAGGATGCCCGCGAATGTGCCCATGCTAGGGCCGTCCGCGTGAAGTGATGCGTGGATCTGGGAGAAATTTATGGCGAAAAATCCGAACCTTACGCTGACCGGTCCCGACCTGGCAGCGCTTCTGTGCAGCCGTGTCTGCCATGACGTCATCTCGCCTGTCGGGGCGATCAACAACGGGCTGGAGCTGCTTGACGAGGGTGGCGCCGATGCCGACGCGATGGACCTCATCCGCACCAGCGCGCTCAATGCCTCCGTGCGGCTGAAATTCGCGCGGCTTGCCTTCGGTGCCTCCGGCTCGGTCGGTGCGTCGATCGACACGGGCGAGGCGGAAAAGGCCGCGCGCGATTTCGCCGCCGCCGAGAAGAAGACGGAGATCACCTGGACCGGGCCGCGTGCCATCGTCGCGAAGAACCGGGTCAAGCTGCTGCTCAACCTGTTCCTCGTCGCCTATGGCGCCATTCCGCGCGGCGGCTCGATCGACGTGACGCTCGACAATCCGGAATTCGACGCCACCTTCAAGCTCGTCGCCAGGGGCCGTATGCTGCGCGTGCCGCCGAAGTTCACGGAAATCCTCTCCGGCACGCCGGAAGAGGCGGTCGATGCCCATTCCATCCAGCCTTATTACACCGTGCTGCTCGCCGACGAGGCGGGCATGGCGCTCGACGTCGCCGTGAGCCCCGAGGAGATCGTCTTCTCGGCCCGGGTCGTTCCGGCCTCGGAATGATCGATGGCGGCCATGGCCCGTTAACCATGGCCGCTAACGCTTTGTTTGCCAGTCGGCGGTAGAGTTGCACCTTGTATTGTTCCCGCTTAACGGGCGGGAGACCTAGGAGCAGCGAATGCAGCGGTTGATGATCGCCGATGGTTCCGACGTCGTCCGTAAGGTCGGCAAACGTATTCTCTCCGGTTTCGATTTCCTTGTGCTGGAAGCGTCGAGCTCGCTGGAAGCCCTTGTGCGCTGCGAGGCGGAGCTGCCCAATATCCTCATCGTCGATTCGACGATGGACGGGGCTCTCGAACTCATCGGCAATGTCCGCAACCTGCCGCAGGGCAAGTCGGTGCGCATCTACTACTGCGTGGTCGAGGCAGACCTGAAGAAGATGATGATGGGCAAACGCGCTGGCGCGGACGACTTCCTGCTCAAGCCCTTCGACCGCAAGATCCTGACCCAGGTCTTCGGCAGCCTCTCGGCCGCCGCCTGAGACGACCGGACTGACCGTTTGAACGCGGCCGCTCTTGAGGAGCCGGCCGCGTTTTCGTTTGTCGATGTCTCGCCCCGCCCACGACCAACTCGAACAAAGAAAAACCCGCCGGCAAGCGGCGGGTTGAAATCTTGAGCGGAAAAGGGGAGGAGGGCCGGTCAGGCGCTTTCGAGATAGTCGCCGTCGGGCTCGCGCAGCACATAGCCGCGGCCCCAGACCGTCTCGATATAGTTCGCGCCGCCGGCGGCGTTCGCCAGCTTCTTGCGCAGCTTGCAGATGAAGACGTCGATGATCTTCAGTTCCGGCTCGTCCATGCCGCCATAGAGGTGGTTGAGGAACATTTCCTTGGTGAGCGTCGTGCCCTTGCGCAGCGAGAGCAGCTCGAGCATCTGGTATTCCTTGCCCGTCAGGTGGACGCGCTGGCCGCCGACCTCGACCGTCTTGGCGTCGAGATTGACGATGAGCTCGCCGGTCGAGATGACCGACTGGGCGTGCCCCTTGGAGCGGCGTACGATGGCGTGAATGCGGGCGACGAGCTCGTCCTTGTGGAACGGCTTGGTCATGTAGTCGTCGGCGCCGAAGCCGAGGCCGCGCACCTTGTCCTCGATGCCGGCCATGCCGGAGAGGATGAGGATCGGCGTCTTGACCTTGGACAGGCGCAACGTGCGCAGAACCTCGTAACCCGACATGTCGGGCAGGTTCAGATCGAGCAGGATGATATCGTAATCATACAACTTGCCGAGATCGACACCTTCCTCGCCGAGGTCGGTGGTATACACATTAAAACTTTCGGACTTCAGCATCAGTTCGATGCTCTGCGCCGTCGCGCTGTCGTCCTCAATGAGTAGAACCCGCATATCTGTCCCCTTTTCCGCCGCTCAAGGTACCTGGCCCCCTACGCGATACGGATCCAGTCGTTGCCTGATTTGGAGGCTGCCACGAATTGGTTAACAAATCCTGATTCCCTTTGGCAAGGTGTATCGATCTGTTAATTATTTTAGGCAGCCCCCTGATTTCATGGATGAATCAGAAATGTGACTCTTAAACTGTCTCTTTAAGAAGCACGGTTAACCGACTCTTTCGACTCATCAATGTGACGCACCCGTTTTTTAGCGAACCGCATTTACTGAGCCTTAAATCATCGCACCTATGATTAACGATGCCCGTAAACGAAAGGTTACCAGCGGTAGGGTTTTATTAATATCGCTGAATTTTTTCGTGGGCCCGGCGCATTTTGCCGGGTTTCGGGCTCAATGCCGGTCTCCGGCGTGCGGTGAAACGCCGCGCTTCGGGCACTGATTTGGAATGCCGGGTGAACGGTTGCCGTGTTTTGGCGGTCGTTCGCTCCAATGCCGGGGTCTCGCTATCCACGGGAGTATTGCGTATGAAGTCGCGTGAGAGCCTAGTTCGCCTGAAGGAATTTCAGGTGAAAGAGAAGAGGCGGCAGCTGGCCCAGCTTCAGTTGATGATGTCCGAATTCGAACGGATGTCGAAGGAACTGGAAAGCCAGATCGCCATCGAGGAAAAGAAATCCGGGATCACCGATCCCAACCACTTCGCTTACCCCACCTTCGCCAAGGCGGCGCGCCAGCGTTCCGACAACCTCCAGGTCTCGATCCGGGAACTGAAGGTGCAGCAGGACGCGGCCGAACTGGCGCTGGAAGAGGCGGAGGCGGAGTTCGCCAAGGCTTCGGCGCTCGAAGAGCGCGACAACGCGGTCCGGCTGCGCGCCTGACCCGGTCCGGTTCTGAAGAACCCTCGCGAGCGGCCGAAAGACCGCTCACGAGGGCTCTTCGCGTTTTTTTGAGGGGAGGCCGTGTCAGAGATTGACGACGTCGTGCCATTCCTTGTGGCGCATGGCCTGCGCGCGGAAGAACGGGCAGAGCGGCATGATCTTCCAGCCGCCCTTGCGTGCCTCTTCCACCGCATGGGCCGCCAGGGCTTGCCCGACGCCCCTGCCGCGCAGCGCATCCGGCACGCCGGTATGGTCGACGATGACGAGCTTCGGCGAGGCGCGTGAATAGGTCACCTCCGCCTCGTGTCCGTCGACGGTGGCGGAATAGCGGCCCTTCGAGCCGGTTTCTTCGCTGGTGATGTCCATGAGGCCCTCGCTCTCGTTGCTTTGGTGCCATCCTTTCCTGTCCTGCGCCCTCCCGCAACCGTGCGGGATGTGAACAGACCGTGCTGCATCCACGTCGCCGCGGTGCTATGCAGGGGCATCGAAACCAGCGATGACCTGCCATGATCCTTGTCGTTCCCGCCCTTCTCGTGTTCTCCGCGCTGTTCCTCGCCTTCGGCCTCGTCCTGCCGCTCGTGCGTTTCGAAAAACTCTACTTCTTCGACGAGACGCCCTCGTTGATCGATATCGTCGTCTCGCTCTGGGGGCAGGGGAGCGGGGGGCTTGCGGTGCTCGTTGCGCTGTTCTCCATCGTTTTCCCGGTGATCAAGCTCTTCGCGATAGCACTGGAGGCGACCGCGCCGACGCCGCCGGAGGGCAAGGCGAACTGGCTCGCCCGGCTGCTGCCCATCCTTGGAAAATGGTCGATGATGGATGTAATGCTGGTGGCGCTCGTCATCGTCGCGGCGAAGACGAGCGGCATGGCCTCGGCCTTCACCCAGCCCGGCCTCTGGTTCTACGCCGCCTCGGCGATCATGACCGGCCTTCTGCAGATGAAGCTGCGCCCGACCGAGCGCGGCGCTTGACCCCTCAAACGAAACTACGGCCGCGCGGGGCGCAGCCGTAGGGGTCTTGATCGGAAATGAAACGGTTAGTGGCGGTACTGCTGAATGCGCGTGGTGCGCAGGCCGGCAAGGCCGTGATCGTTGATGGAGGACTGCCAGGAGAGGAATTCTTCGACCGTCAGCGTATAACGCTCGCAGGCTTCTTCGAGGCTCAAGAGCCCGCCACGTACGGCGGCGACGACTTCTGCCTTCCGGCGAATCACCCAGCGCCGCGTGTTGGCCGGCGGCAGATCGGCGATCGTCAGGGGGCTGCCATCGGGGCCGATGACGTATTTAACGCGGGGTCGTATCAGATCGGTCATTGGACTCTCTACATAAACTCAAGACCATATGCCGGGGACTGTAGCCCGCCACATTTAAGATTTGCCTAAACGCATGCTAACAATTTTCTAATCTTTTGAGCGGCTTCGCCCGTTGTACCCGGGGCTGGAAGCCTTGGCTTCCCTTACGTTTGCCATGCTCGCCCTGCGCAACACCCGCATGGGAGCCATGCAAATATTTCATTTCCCTTTTATTCAAATCCTGCTAATACGCCCCCAAATTTAAGGGCGGCGTCGATGGATGCCACCGGAAGCCCTAGGATGCATCACCATGAATTTCCTCCGCGAGCTGTTCCCAGTCGGGATATGGCTTCCGCGGCGTTTTTCGTCGCCGCTCTTGTGAAGGGGTGCGCCTTAAATTTTCCGGATCGAGAATGCACCCGAGCCCGGCCTTCGCGCCGGCTGTTGGAAACGGAAAATGAAAGATCCAGACAACATGCTCCTGCAGCAGGCCTGGTCGCCTGAATTCTTGTCCACGGCCAATATCGAATCCGTGCAGACCGAATACGAGGTGCTGCACCTCATGCGCCAGTGCGCCACCCATTTCGGCTTCAGCCACTTCCTGGTGTCGCGCTTCCCGGCCAACGAGCAGCAGCGTTTTGCCGAGCGGCTGATCGTCAGCAACTGGCCGGCCGATCTCGTGCGCAAGTACGATGCGATGAACCTCTTCCATCTGAGCCGGCTGGCGATCGAGACGGGCATGACGAAGCTGCCCGTGCAGGGCGACAGCTCGCTCCTCGCCCCGTCGGACTGGGAGAACGGCCAGGCCGGCGAGGCGATCGCGCTTGCCGAAAGCCACGGCCTTGCCGCCTCGACGGCCTTCCTTTTGCATTCCACGACATCGGATCCCTATCTGATGGCCTTTTCCGGCACGCAGGCCCCGCTTGCCCGCCGGGAGCTGACGGACCTGCATTTCGCCGCCCTCCAGCTTTTCGAGTGCCTTGAAAAGACCTTCGTGGCGGCCACGGCGAGCCGGGAGAAACTGTCGAGCCGCGAGGTCGAGTGCCTGCGCTGGGCGGCGGCCGGCAAGAGCAGCGACGAGATCGCCATCATCCTCGGCATCTCGGCCTATACGGTGAGCAGCTATTTCAAGAGCGCGACCCGCAAGCTCAAGGCGGTCAACCGCATGCAGGCGATCGCCATCGCGCTGCGCCTGCGCCTCATCTGATTTCCTTCGCGCGAGGCCTCTGCCGGCGGACCGGGAAGGCGGGGCCGATGCGCGGCCGGAAAGACGCGGTTTCCGGCCTTCTCTTGCCCTCGGTGCGGCAAGTTTCTATATGTCGCCCGAAAGACGCCGCGCCGATTGCGGGGCGCCGTCCTTGCGTCAAGCAAACCTCAGTGAAAGGTGCCCTGCGGCGGGCTCTCAAGCGCCGCAGCACCGGAACGGACCTCGCGTGAACAGTCTCGATTTCGATCGCAAGCCGGAAGATACCCGTGTCGTCGTCGCCATGTCGGGCGGCGTGGACAGCTCCGTCGTGGCCGGCATCCTGAAACGCGAAGGCTACGACGTGCTCGGCATCACGCTGCAGCTCTACGACCATGGGGCCGCGGTGCACCGCGCCGGCTCCTGCTGCGCCGGCCAGGATATCGACGACGCGCGCCGGGTCTGTGAAACGCTGGGCATCCCGCACTACGTGCTCGACTATGAAAAGCGCTTCCGCGAGACGGTGATCAATCCCTTCGCCGAAAGCTACATTGCCGGTGAAACGCCGATCCCCTGCGTCGCCTGCAACCAGACGGTCAAGTTCGCCGACCTTTTGGCCACGGCCAAGGAGCTCGGCGCGGATGCGCTCGCCACCGGCCATTACATCCGCTCCCGGCCGAACCCGACGCCGGACGCGCCGCAGCGCCGCGCGCTCTATCGGCCGGTCGATGCCGAGCGCGACCAGAGCTACTTCCTCTTTGCCACGACCCAGGAGCAGATCGATTATCTGCGCTTCCCCCTCGGCCATCTCTCGAAGGCCGAAACGCGGGCGCTTGCCGAGGAGATGGGCCTCGTCGTCGCCAAGAAGGCCGACAGCCAGGACATCTGTTTCGTGCCGCAGGGCAAATATTCCGACATCGTCAACAAGCTGAAGCCGAATGCGGCGCTTGCCGGCGACATCGTGCATATCGACGGCCGCGTGCTCGGCCGCCACGACGGCATCCTGCACTATACGATCGGCCAGCGCCGCGGCATCGGCATCGCGACGGGCGAGCCGCTCTATGTCGTCTACCTCGACGCCCGCTCGCGCCGCGTCATCGTCGGCCCCAAGGAGGCGCTGGAAACGCGCCGCCTCTACCTGCGCGATATCAACTGGCTCGGCGACGGCGACCTGGAGGCCGTGGCAGCGGCGGGCTTCGACTGTTACGCCAAGGTCCGCTCGACGCGCCCGCCGCGCCCCGCCCGCCTCAAGTCCGGCCCCGGCGGCCTCTATGTGGAGCTTGCCGAAGGAGAGCCGGGTGTTGCGCCCGGCCAGGCCTGCGCGCTCTATTCCGGCGAAGGCGAGGACGCCCGCATCCATGGCGGCGGCTTCATCCTGCGTTCCGAGCGGGAACCGGCCGCCGAGGATGCCCTCAGGCGCATTCTGTCGACCCCGGCGGCGGCCTGAACACCCGCATCCGCCAAGGCCTTTGCGGACAAAGCGATTTTTGTGTGAACGCCGCTTGACACCCGCGGGAACAGCACCCTATAAGCCGCGCACCGGACGGCAACGGACATCGTTCTGTTCCTCTTTCGGGCGGCGGAGTAGCTCAGTAGGTTAGAGCAGAGGAATCATAATCCTTGTGTCGGGGGTTCGAATCCCTCCTCCGCTACCAATTTTTTTGTTCCGCTAAAGTCCATTGACGGCCACGGCCGTCTAATCCTCCCGACTCATATAACGCTATAGCGCGTGGAAAACGGCTGTAGCTCGCCGCGATTTTTCGGAATTTTGACACGAGAAATCGGAATTTCACAAATTCCGGATGTGGTGACAAAAAGCATGCTCGAAGCCGAATCATAGCCCCTTTGAAGGGCTGTCAAACTGAACCGTCACGCCAGCATCCGCCTGGGCCACGCGTCTTTGCGGACCGTCCCCCGCTCGGCGTGGCCTCCGCTCCGCGGATGGAGGCTCATTGGAGACAGGAGATTTGACCTTAGGCTTCTGCTCATACAAGCGCTTGATGAGATAGTAGAGACCATACGTCGTCACCACAAACAAATGCGCAATTGGGACTGTGAGAGCAATCTTCAGCGCTGGAGACAGCACCTGAGCGAACGTCACGGTCGAGGTATCAAAGATGCGCACTTCGATCAGTTGGCCTAAATATTTCGATGCGGCTAATGCGACGATGACATTAATCCCGATTGAGAGCCCAAACGATAGAAACGACAGATACCCAAAAAGTGCGCAGACGTATTCACGACGACTTAGAGGCTGCCGTTCCCTTACTCCCTCCACGGTTTCAACTCGGATGATTTTCCCAACCTGGATCGGCGAATCGAGATCGGAACCACGTGCCAGGGTCGCTGCAGCGACCAGTGCGGCGACGTAAAAGCCGGCCAATGCGGAGGCCAAGCCGCTCATGCTCGCGAGGAACCCGCCTACACCAAGAAAGTTGGCGTCGGGAAGCCACGTGAATGGAAGTGCAATGAGGGCTGCGAGAAGCAGAGTAGCGGGCGCGTCACGGCGACCAAGCGATCTCGTTTTCTCATCCTGAAGCGTGAGGTATCTCAATGGATAGAGCATCAAAGCCATGATCAACCTCCAGCATCAGCGTTATCATTTGCCTTCTAACAGCTCAATGCTCTTGCTCACGAACTCTTCCACGATCTCGGCGGCGCATACCTTCAGCTCGGTCCGAAAGTTCACCTGATCAGCGCGCACAAACAATATTTCTTTTGCCTCCGCATCGCGATCGATGCGGACAGTGCGCCGCCGCTTGTCGTCCATTTCGAGATCGACGCTAAAATCAGTCCATCCATTTGCGGCTGCCTGGTTTCGCCAAAAAACCAGCCGATCCATGAGTTCTTTTTCGTCTAGTTCGGCGGTGATTTTGAGGGTCGCATACTCTCGTCCGGGGGCGATTACACCCTCAGCGTCTAGGAAGTCGATTTCCGCCGGTCGCGATATCTTTATGTCAATAAAACGGCCCGTTTTTAAGGCCTCCTCAAGGCTCTCGGATTTAATGCCCTCATATTTCAAGGTAGCGTACGTTTCGTGTGTTTCGCCGCGCTTGTCTTCATACTCATATGCATACTCCGCGAGAGCTTGACGAATAATTGGAATGATGGTGCTAGCGCTGAGCCCAGGGATCTCCTCCAGCGCAAATTTATAGGTGTTTGCAATAACTGGATGAGGTTTAATAACCATATGAGCTGAGACGGTCTGCTCTTCATCGTCTTCCTTCACGCTTGGTCGCAGCTGCCGCTTTCCTTTAACAAACCGCCGATACATTGGGTCAGCGGCATCAGGACTGCTGCGGTGAAAAAGCAGGACCAAACAACCGCCGATCCAGTCCATTTCGGCCAAATCAACTGTGTCATTGTTGGGTTGCTTAGCCGAGGCTCCGTCTTTTTCTAACGCGGCATCGAGCGCGTCATACAAGCTGAGCTCGCCCTCTTCTGCATAAAGCGGGATGACGGCACCAAGTTTCTTTCTCGCCCCCAATGTGAATTCGTAGCGACGTATGAAGCGCGAATGCTTTTCAAGAAACAAGGCCCATCCTCCACCAGACGCGATTGCCTATTGAAGCAAATGCAACCGAATCGGGAAGGGCGTCAACAGATATTGGATACCTTGGGTTTTCGCGCGCGGCCTGCTCTCTTTCGGACGGTCCGGGACGCCAATCTAGGCCCGTCGCTTGAGCCGTTCCACCGCCTCGGCCACGATGTGAAGGCAGGCGTGCCAGTCGAGAACCTTGACGTTTGAATAGGTTGAGGACGCCGGGAGCGCATTGTGCAGATCGTGCGCCTTCGCCCTATCCGCCCTTCGCTCCAGGTTGCCATCATCAGAGACCCAGACCTCGACGCGTCTCATGCCTTTTTCTCCTTCCGCACCGCCTCGATATTGTTCGTGTAGATCGCCGAGCCGATGAAATTGTGGGTGATACTGTCGATCGACCACTCGCCGTCGCCGTCGCGATCGATACCGGAAACAATCATCCTGGCCTCCGCCTGCCGGGTCTCCTTGCCGATGACGGTAAGGGAGAGCTTCTCCTCCTCCCGGTCGGAATTGTTGCGCTGACCTTTCACGGCCGCCTTGGCCTCCGCCTCATCCTGAAAGAGTTCCGGGATCTCGTAGACCGGCCCGTCGCCCGCCTCCTCGACCTTCTTGCGGGTCGCCGTCGCCGGATCGTGCCAGTAGGCGCGGATGGAACCGTATCTGGCGCGGGCGCAGCCGCGAAGCCGGAATGCGTCTTCCCCGTGGAGATCGTCCGGTCCGATCTCCACGACAGGCAGGGCGATCCCGGAGACCGACATGCCCTTGCCCTTGCGCGCAAAGACCAGGTGCCCGTCCTTCGTGGTCGACATGGCGCCGAGGCGCTGACCGATCTGGGTCAACATGTGCATGTCGCTCTCGTTAAGCTGGGCCCGGTACGGGATCCTGATGCTCGCGAGGTCCGGATCGACCGCCGGGACGAGGTTCATCTCTCCGGCGATCTGGCTGACGATCTCCTCGATCGTCTTGCCGTCCCAAGCGCGATTCTTCTTCTCCTTCGCCTTCTCGCCGATGCCGCCGGCTCTGGCGATCACGGTGAGGCGGCGTTTCGGGCCACTCTTTTCGGCGTCCTCGATGAGGTAGCTGCCGATCCGTCTCGGACCGCCCGTTTCCCTGTAACCACCGCCGAAGACGAGGCTGTCGCCCTTCTGCGGCCGGTCGAGCACGTCGCCGGCGTTGTCGAGCTCGACCGTGATGCCGTCGCCCTCGATGCCGGTGCCATCGGTGACGGTGGCGCGGATAAGGCGCGGCTGCATCAACCCGGAAACGTTCCTGCCGTTGATCGAGCAGAAGATCTGCGGGGTGTATTCCCTCATGTGAATATCCTCACGCTGGCGCCCGCCGCCGGAGCCCGCTCGGGCAGGTCCGGGCAGAGGATGCGGAGCCCTGCGGGCAACATCGGCGGATAGCGGCATAGGCCGGGGTTCGCCTCAAGGATGGCAACGAGGCCCTCCGGCCGGTCGCCGTAGACCTTCCAGGCGATTTCATCGGCCATGTCTCCTTCGGTGGTGGTGACGATCGTTGCCATGTCACAGCCCGAAGAAGCCGGATACGCCGCCGCCCGGTCCGTCAGCGCCGAAGCGCGTCCAGCTTCCGAGCAGGGCGACCATGCCGGGGCGCCCGCGCTGGTCGAGATAGCTGTGATCCTGCTCGATCGAGGCGAGACCGTACCACCCGATCATGCGCCAGTCGCCCCGGATGAGAGGCAACGGGGTTCCGGCATCGCCGAGCATGCGAAGGCGGTCGATTGCGCTTTCGGCGTGGCCGGCGCGGTGAAGGGGGAAAAGCACGGCCTCCATGGTCACTTCGCCGGGGCCGCGGCCGAGGAACTGGATGGCGCTCTCTCCGGACAGCCGCTCGGTCGACGGCCAGCGCCATTCGTCCAGGCTTGTGACGCGCCGGGGGGAGACGCCGCGCATTTCGAACTTGAAGGGACCGAACTGCATGAGGGACACCGGTCACGCTCCATCGGCGAGCATTCCAGCCCACCTTCTTTCAAGTTCGGCGCCGAGCTGGTTGACGCCGTCTGCGGCATCCTTCACGCCGTTGAGGACGATCTGACCAATCGAAAGGGAACGGCCGGCGGCCGCGCCCGCCAGCTGGGCCGAGCCCGCAGCGGTCGCCGAGCCGGCCGAGGCGGAGGCGATCCGGCCGGCGATATCCTGCGCGGCCCGCATCGGGCTTTGTTCGCTCCTCATGCCGCCGGCGAGCTGCTGTGCGATCTTGCGCCCCATCAGCGGCAGGTTGCGCAACGGGCCTATTTTCGCGGGCGACTGCGGAACGCGATCGGCGACCGGCGCGACCAGCGCGGCCGAGGCAGCCGCGGCAACGGTCGGAGCGGCTGCCCGAAGGCCGGCCGCGAACTGCTCGCCCACCTTCAGCCCGGCCGCGAAGGTGGCGATGGCGTTGACGGTGCTCTCGATCTGGCGCGCCGTGGCTTCGATTGCCTGCTCGGCCTTCTTCCCGCCCTGCTCCATGCCCTTGGCAAGGTCGTCGCCGGCTTTCTGCCCGCCGGGGCGGAGCTTGATCCCGAAATTCTCGCGATGGTCGAAGTCCGGATCAGCCGCGGCCCCGAACAGGAAACGCTTCCAGAGCGGCGGGCGCTTCTTCTCGCGCTCGGCCTCCATTGTCGCCGAAGAACTGCCGATGCTTTCCCGGCCGGTGCCCTTGCCGTAGCGGTCCGCGAGCCAGCGGGCAGAGCCCGGCTCGGCGGGCAGGTTGTCGGCACGCCAGTCGGGCGTTGGCAGCCCGCCCCTGGTGATGCCGAGAAAGCCGCTATGGCGGCCGACCGAGGTGCGGCTCTTGCCGGACTGGTAAAGCTCGCGGGCGCGGCGTTGCTGTTCCAGATCGTTGACCGGGTCGAAGATGGTTCCGATCTCGCCCTTACCGTATTTGGTAAGCGCTGCGTCCCACGCCTTTCCGGTAAGAGCATAGCGCTTGGGCATGCCGACGCCGTCCTTCTCCAACTCCGCCTGGTAGCGCTTGAAGAATTCGTCGCGGGTGTTTTTCTCTATCCTGCGATCGCCGTTTGAGACCTTGCCAACGCCCTCGCGCCTCGCATCGCCATCCTCCATGGCCTGCGACACGCCGTTCATGGCCTCGGTGATTTTCGGAAGGAAGGTGCCGGCAATCCGCTCGGCCTTGTCGGCGATATTGCTCGACAGCCGGTTCCAGGCCTCCGTCGCATTGTCCGTCGCGTTCTTGAAGTCGCGCATGACCGTGCCGCCGGCATTACCGTAGCGGCCGATCGCGGCTTCCAGCTGCGGGATCTGGCCGATGAGAGCCGAGAGCGCGGCATTCGCCTGCACGTCCGGCATCAGTTCCTTCAGCTTGAAGGTGTCTCCCTTGGTGACGTCGCGGATCTTCTTGAGGATTTCGAGGACAGGCGATACGCCCTTCTTGTTGGCGTCGGAAAAGACCTTCTCGACGTTGATGCCCATCTTCTTGGCGTTCTTGATGAAGTCGCCGGAGGTGAACTTGTCGAGCATGTTCTCGAAGTTCGTAGCGGCCTCGTCGGAGGTGCCGGCGGTTGAGCGTATGGCCTGGGCCATCGCCGCGAACCCGCGGACGCCGGAAAGGCCCTGCTCGCCGAGCTTGGCCATCTTGGCGAAGATCGACGGCGCATTGCGCGCCATGTCGCGAACTTCGAACTGGCCCTCCTTGCCGGCAAGCGCCATGGCGTCGAACGCCTGCATCATCTCGCCGGCGCTGACCTTCATGTTGTTCTGAAGCGCGACGGCCGTCTTGCCGGCGTCGGTCGTTTCGGCCCGCGTCGCCTTGGCGAAGGTCAGCACGTCATCGGTCATGGCGGCCGCGTCGTCTCCGCCAAGGCCGCCCGCCATCAGCTCGCCGAAGACACCGTAGGCGCCCTTGGTGCCGACGCCGCGGCGCACGCCGGCGGGCTTCAGGATCTTGTCGTAGAGCGCGGCCTTCTCGTCGGAATATTCGCCGAGCACCTGGAGCTGGTCGCGCTCGTATTCGATCGCGGCGGCGAGCTGGAGCGATTCCTTGGCGATCAGGCCCGCGCCGGCCGCGCCGCCGACGCCGAGGCCAAGCCCGCCGATGAAGGCGGCGCCGACGCCGCGCATGCCGGCGAGCCCGCCGCCGGCGACGACCATCGAGCTGGCCGCCGCATGCTGCCTCTGGCTCCTGGCAAGGCGATCGGTCTGGCGCTCCAGCGCCATCGCCTCGACCTTCTGCCGGCGCATCGCCTCCGTCGAACGATGAATGGCGTGGGTGGCGCGCTGCTCGTTGGCGATGATCCGGCCGGAGCTGTTGCCAAGACGCTCGTTCGCGCGGGCAAGGCCGGAGGCCTCCCGCTCGGCGCCGTCTGCCGCGCGCCCGAGATCACGAAGGGAGCGTTCGCTCGCCTTGGCCTTGTCCAGGCCCTTCGCGAGAAACTCGATGATGACGGACGCTTTCATCGGCCCTTAAACACCTCTTCCAAGAACCGTCAAAAGGGCCTTGAGGGAGCCCCCCTGTGCCTCGCGCCGGGCGGCGGCCGTGATGGCGAAGAAGCGGAGCCGATCGAGCGGAAACCGCCTCAGGTCAGCGAAGGAGAACGGATAGACCGACGCGATCTCCTCGATGACCGCTAGGAGGGCTGCCCCGCCGCGCCGGCCGTCGAAGGGTCCTCGACGTCGTCACCGTCGCCTTCGCTCTTCTCGCCCTCCCACTGCCTGTCGTACCAGCGCGAGACCTTGACGATGTCGGCGGGACGAAGCTTGCGGATCAGGGCGAAGGGAACGTCGGCGCAGATCGCCGCGACCTGGGCTTCCAGTTCCGCGCGGCTGGCGTTCTCGCGCACCAGGGCGGCGGCGTCGAAATAGTCGCCCGCCTCCATCTCGCGCAGCGTGATCGCGGTGAACGTCTGGTCGCCGTATTCGACCTTGCGCGAGAACGTAATGGTTTCCGTCGCCATGGTCAGCGCCTCCCGATCGCGCGGCTGCTTTCAGAAAGCAGGTTGCCGGAGCCATCGGCGAAGATGCCGCTCTCCGGATCGTGGTGCAGCTCCAGCACACCGTTGCGGAAACGGCGGTAATTGACGATGAAGAGCGGGATCTTGACGCCCTCCAGGCGCTTGCGGTCCCACTCCGGGAACTCGATGTCCATGGTCGCAAGCATGCGGATGGTGATTGCGGACGTGGTCTGCAACCGCGTGTCGAACAGCTCGCGTCGGAAGATGAAGGACTGCGGCGCCTTGACGCTGAGGCCGAAGGCGCGCATCGCGTCGAGGTCATAGGTGTACATGGTGAGGGTCGCCGTCTGCTCTTCGAGCATCATCGGCGCCGAGATCTCCCCCGACATGCCGCCGCCGGCGATCTTCTCCCGGATCCACTTGAAATCCGGCTCCTTGAAGCTGGCATTCTCGGCGAACTTGCCCTTGCCGTCGATAAATGCCGACCAGGCGCGGCCCAGATCCTTCATGATGGCCCCCTTTAAGCCGCAGCCGCAAGATCGCGGACAACGTCTTCGACAAACACGTCGAAGAACTTCTTATTCCGGCGGCTGCCGGTGATGATCGCGTGCATGGGCGGGGTTTCCTCCGCTTCCATTTCGAAGCGGACGACGCCGCGGCGGAGCTGGCCATTGACGTTGAGCTCCGGCAGGAAGAAGGCGCGGCCGTCGATGATCGCGCCGGCGTTCTTGAACTCCAGCAGCTTGTCATCGAGGGAGGAGATCGCCTCGACGACGGCGTGGGCCTGCATCGGCGCATCGACGACGGGCGCGAACCCGGCCGCGACCATCTCTTCAAGCGCATAACGGGTACGCACGACGTTGGAGAACATCCAGTCGTCGTCGTTGGCGGCGGTGAGCCCGCCCCAGTAGCGCCAGCCGCCCTCGCGCACGATGGTGTTGATGCGGTTCTCGTTGAGAAGGGTCGCCTCCGTGTCCGGGTCGGAATAATCGAAGGTGATCGGCCGCTCTGTGCCGACGATGCCGCCGATGACGGAGTTGGACCAGGAGACCCAGAAGCCGGCCGGCTTCTTCGCCGCGACATCGCCATCGCGCATGATCTTGAGGCCGAGGCCGGCGACGAATGCTTCCGCCGGCTGGATTACATTGAGGCCGGTATCCGGATCGGGCGCAAGAACGCGCGGCGCGATCAGATCGAGGGCCATGGAACTGAAGTCTTCGCGCGCGGCGAGGGCTGCGGTCTTGTCGGTCGGCAGACCGACGAGCATGCGTGAGCGCTGGCGCTCCAGCCACGGGACCATGGCCGCAACGAGCGGGTTTGCCGCACTGCTGATGCGCTGCTGGGTGAAGCCTGGCGCCAGGTAGGTCTTCGGTTTGAAGCCGCATTCGGACTTGGCATGCTTGAAGGCATGCCATCCGGTCGCCGATCCGGCGGAGCCGACCATGTTGGCGATGGTGGCCTCGGCGTCCTCGCCCTCGGTGACGCGAACGACGGCAATGCGCGGCAGATAGGTCCCGCCGGCGGCGGCCACGATGTTGTTGATCTGGTCGCGCAGGGTGCCCGTCGCGCCGAGCGCCTCGATCTGCGCGGGATCGCCGATCAGGCCGATGGGCTGGTTGAGCGGGAACGCCCCGGCGTCGGCGGCGGGCGCCGTGCCGAGCACGCCGAACGTGGCCTGCTCGATGGTGGTGAAGCTGACGGAACCTTCCGGGACGCTCTCGACGAAAGAGCCGTGCTTGTATCCAAGTGCCGTCAACGCGGCCTCCTGCGCTGGATTGCGGTATCACCGCAATCCTTGCAGGCTGGAAAGCCGGAAACTAAGGGTCCGGAACCGGACCTTCAGCCCGCCACGAACGCGCCGGAGTTGACGTACCGCGTGGCTACCCCGAGGCCCGCGTCGCTACGTCTTTGCGCATAGGTGAGGTTGGTCGTCGACCCGATGACCTGGTATTCGAAGACCGTGCCATGCACGATCGATCCAAAAGGCGAGGTGAAGGCGCCGTCAAGGAAATTGCCCGTCAGGATGCTTTGCGTGTTCGACGAACCGGCATCCACGAAAGGACGTGGCACGTTACGGATCGTGTTGCCGGAGCCCCTCGCGGCGCCGGCCTGCCACGTCACCCCCCCCTGGTCGGTGTACGGCTTGACCTTGATCCCGATCTGATCGGTGACTGCCTGGTCAAGCATCTCCAGATAATTGTCGGAGAGTTGAGTGTTGCGCGAGCCATTAAGGACTATGAACGCCCGGTCGAGCCCGAGCGACACAACCGTCCCGGCCCCAATCTCGCTGTATCCGACATCCTCGATTGAGTTGCCGACAAGACGGCCCTTGGTGCCGCCCGTGATCTGGATCGCAGTCTCGCCGCATCGCTTGAAATAGCTTCCCAGCACGTGCAGCCTCTGGCCGGCGCCGGTATCGGCAAGGCCACCCTCCGGGCCTACATCGGCCGTCGCCACACCATAACAGCAATCATAGATGCTGGCGCCCTGGATGGTGGCAAGATAGCCGCGCCGCTTGAAGACAAAACCCACCGCGCAGTGCTCGATAAAGGTTCCGTCGAGCAGATACGTGCCGCCGCCGTCTGGATCGGGGTTGCTCTGATCGTTGCCGCCGCCCGCGTAAATCCCAGCGTCCCCGAAGCCCCGGATGCGACCGCCGCGGCACTGGAAATTCCAGACATTGATCGGCTCGATGCCGCTATCTCCGCCTGTGCCTCCATTCGTGTACAGCTGCCCCCCGTAAAGATCGGGGTCATTTATGATGACGTCGCGATAGTTGCGCAGATTGATCGCGCTCGGCTGCCGGGCGCCGCCACCGCCGGTTTGGTTGCCGCGAGAGCAATCTATGCGCGGAGCGTTGAGGGTGATCCGCCCGTCATGGCGATTGACGCCAGGCCCGCCATAGAGAGAGATCAGCGGATGCTCGAATCCCGGCGTGCCGCGCAGCGTGGCCTCTGGATGCCACTCGATCTCGATGCTGCCGCGGAAAAGCTGTGACGATTGCGGCGTGCCTGACGACATATACATGCCGGCAGGAAACTTTAGCGCACCGCCGCCTTTCTCCGCCACCTCGGTGATTGCGGCCTCCAGCGCCGCCTTGTTGTCGCCCCGGCCGTTGCTGCTTGCGCCGTGCAGCATCTTGCCGAGCGTAATTGTCCTGGATAGATACGCGAAGTTGGTTGCATTGGCGTCTGGCAGGTAACCGGACGCAACAATTCGTCTCAGCGATATGTCATCTACCGAGCCGGCAAACTCACCCGTGCCGTCCCGGAGGGCAAAGAATGTGTTGCCGGCGGCGGCCGTCATGCGCTCTGTGTATGTACCATCTGCGCTGCGCAACGTGCCGGATACGACCGTGCCGCCGCCGAAAACCGGGTACACCCCACCATCCGCCACGCCCGACAGCGTGAACCTGACCTCATACTCGGCGCCCGCCACGAGGGCGACCGTCTGGGCGAGGTCCCGCGGACTGCCCGCGTCGGCGGACGCCTGTTCGCCGGAAATTGTCCAGCCTGGGCCTTTTATCCAGTCATCGTCCCACTCAAAACCGCCATTGAGCAGCAGCTCTCGCTGGTGGATGTCGGAGCGGTGCAAATCGACGGAAATCCCGTCCATATCGTCGCCCGGCGCCGCGTTGCCGGTGGCGGTTACGACGCTCACATTACCTGGAACGTTGATGCCGGCAAGCGCCGCCCTCGTCTTGGGGTACATGTCTGACGGCTGTAGCGCAGTGGCGGCGGCGCCCACGAGGGCAGTTGCTTGATTTGCCGCACTGATAGCAACCCCTGCGGCACCAGCCGCGGCGACCTTGTCGTCATGGACGACGGTCCTGTCCCCGGAAACGGCATCCCTGTCGCTCGCGATCTGATCACGTATCGTGCCGAGTGACGCCAGCATCCCTCCTTCGGCGATCGACGAGAGCAGACCGACCTGGACATAGCTGTCGCCATGCGGACCAACGCTCCCGACATTGCTGACGATCTCGACCGAGAGCACGCTCGTTTCAGGGTCCCAGGCGAGCACGCGGGCGATGGCGATATCATCGACCGATCCGCGATGGCCGATCAGCACGGCCGGGGCTGGCGACCAGCCGACCGGGCCCGAGACGATGAGGTGCAGGGCGACCAGCGGCGCCGGCGCGAAGGCCACCGGGCCGTTGACGTCCGCCGTCGTATAGTCGCCGGCGCGCAACGCCTCGACGATCTCGTTGGCGTCGGTGAAGAGCGCCGAGAAGTTATTCGTGATCTGACCGACAAGGCTGTCCACGGCCTCGATCTGCCCGCTCTGAAGCGCCGAGATCATCTGCGCGGCAGCGGCATTCTGCTCGTACAGCTGGTCGAGCGCCCGCTTGAGGTTGGCGAGCAGCGGCGCATCGCGCTGCTCAAGAAGCTGTGAAGGGCTTGCCATGGCGCTATTCAACCACCTTCGAGAACACCTCGATCAGCGACAGCGGCACGGCGATGTTGTTCGTCGCGCCGGTGATGTGCACCTGGTAGAGGTTGTTGTTCGGATCGACGGTCATCTCCCATTCGAGATCGACCGCGTTGTTGCCGGGCACCGGCGTGACCTTCGCGGGACCATCGGCGGCGACCTCGGTCGTCAGCGCCGTTCCGTGCTTCACGACGGCGGTGAGCGTGTGGCGCGCCGCATCGTAGCCCGCAACCCGCGCCCGGACCTGGACCTTCGACCAGGTCGGGCCGGTCGGAACGCTGCGTGGAACCGAAACGTAACGAAGATCGTCATCGGCGCGGAAGACCGTCAGCTCGGAGTTGCCGAGATCGAGCACCGGCATCACCCACTCGTTCCCCGTGAGATAGACACGGAAGTCGTAGGTCGAGCCTGTGCCATTGCCGAAGATCTGATCGTCCTCTGTCTCCACCATGCCCTCGTCGCCGGGAAGCTGCGCCATGGTCTTCCAGGCGCCGCCCGTGAAGGGCTGGAACTGGGCGACGGCGTTGTCCGGCAGGATCGCCGGGCAGTTGATGTCCGCGCCCTCGATGCCGCCGGAAAGCGACAGGTTGTTGAGGCGGATATCCATGGTCGTGGCGCGGAACTGGCAGTATTCCACGGCATGCGCCATGTCCTGGGTGATGCTACCGATGAAGAAATTACCATCGGTGCTCTCGAAGTAGTTGCCGCCCAAGAACCGATCGCCGCTCGCCATCGCGATCGTCACGTTGCCGGACGTCGACGTCAGGAAGCCGACGCCGCCGCGCGCGACGTGCGCCGGCGCGGGGAAGGCAAACCGCGTCATCGTGTCGGCGTTGCCCTGTGTGTACTTTTTGAAGGCCGTGGCGGCGACCGTGACGGACTGGATGACCTGCGTCGGATCGGGCGAGCCGTCCGCGCGCAGCTTGCAAAGGGCGACGGTAACCTCTGCGCCGGCTGCCCAGTTGAGGATCCCAAGACGGATCGCGGGGATGAACCGCTCCTGCGCCTGGAGCCAGGTCTGCGCCTTGATGACGCCCTGGATCGTCGCCGTCGTCTTCAGCCAGACGTCATAGGCGTGGATGAAGCGGTCGACGATCAGGCGGCGGCGGTAGAAACGCACCCAGTCGCGGTAACGATCCGCATAAAAGCCGTAGGGGTAAGCGAGCGCCTCGCCCTGGCGGGCGAAGACGCGATAGACGATGTCGGCGTCCGACAAAAGCTTGTTGAAAAGCAGCGGCTGGAGGTAGTGGAAATACCGGCCGTAGCGGACGCGAAGGCGCGTGAGCGCGATCTTGGTAAGCGTCATCGTCTGGGTCACTGTCCCGCCGAGCGGTGCGCTCATGCCGGTCGAATGGACGGCATAGCCGACGACGGGATCGTAGGCCGGGAACAGCAAGCCCGCATTGGCATGCATGAGCCGGGTGTCGTTCGGGTTCCAAAGCGACAGGGCGCGCTTGTCCTCGGCGGCATAGGGAAGCTGGAAGCCTTCGCTGACGCGCCCCTTGAAGTCGATATGATCGGCGGCGACCTCCGCCGCGCTGGCGAAGCGGTCGAGCGCATAAGGCGCGCCGGCGTCTCCGATCGAATTGATGTCCTTCAGCGTGGCCACGTCATAGATGACGGCCTCGATCGTGGCGTGACTGACCGAATTGCGAAGGCCCGACTGCAGCGCGACCAGCTCGTTGCGCAGCGCCTGGATTTCCCCGATAAAGATATCCATCAGGGCGGCAAGCGCCTGCTGGTCGATATCGAGCTCGTTGACGGAACGGATGCGCCAGGGCCAGAGCATGGCCGGCTCCCCCACAATACCGTCGACATCGAGGACGATGCGGCAGAAGGGAACGACATTGGCCGGAATGACCGGGTCGAGTTCCTGCGTTGAGAGGCCCGACGCCAGCTTCGCCACCTCGATGACGTTCTGCGCGTACGGAGAGACGGTGACGACGACGTCCTGGGTGACGGAACCGCCGTCGCCATCGGGTACCTCCACGGTCTTGTCGCGCCCGACCGCCGGCGCCGGGCGATCGTCGATACCCTGGGCCGCGAGCACGACCACGCGGCGCTGGCCGGCGACCAGTGGCTTCTCGTCGATGAGGCTGACGTTGCGGGGGTCGGCAAGGACATATTGCCGACCGCCGACATAGGCGGACCCGGCGGCGACCTGGACGGCGTTCTGCCCGTCCTTCACCGTCGTCAGGTTCCGGTAGCGAAGGTCACCGAGCCAGTCGGCAATCACCTTTTCCGCGCCCTTCTGCGGAAACCTGCTCAGGTTGTCGACGTCCTCGACCCGGAAATGTTCGTCCTGGCTGATCGTCACGCGGTTGTACATTGCTATCTCCTTGGAAGGGACTTGAGCGCGCCGATGCGCGTGGATGCAGTGATGGTGTCGAGGTCGGCGACCGTAAGCTCGCGCACGACATTGAAGTTGACGAACACGCGGTCCCGGGCGACCTGTGCGGTCGCGATCGCCGAGAGGACGTCATCGATCTTGCCCTTCGGATCGACGACGATGCGGCGGCCGGAGAAGGGAAAGCCCCTGCGCACGGGCCGGGCAAGGAGAACGGACAGCTCTTTCGTGTAGCGCTCGCGCGGCAGGCGATGGCGGCCGACCGCGCCGGTGCGCGGCCGCGATCCGGACGGCCCGGTGCCATCGGCGACACGCAGCGCCAGATACCAGTCTTCCCGGCCGGGAGATGGCGCGAGGGCGCCGGTGACCGGCGTGCGCCCGACGATCTGCCGCCAGGCGCGATGCGGCCGCGTGATCGCCACCTTGCGTGGAACCGCCTCGACGGGCACGAGAGACGGCACGCCTGGCCGGAGGTGGAAAGGATCGGCGACCGAAGGCCGCCAGTCGAAGGAGAAGACCCGGCGCGAGGACGGCGATGCGGCGATGCGGCATGCGATCGCGCCGTTGGCGGCAAGCACGGGCCGCGCCGCACGCGGGATCGAGATCCGCTCGATCTCGGAGAGAACCACGCCATCCGGCCCCCTGGTCTCGCCGGAGACGACGAGCGGCACGACGCGGGCGCCCCTGCGCAGCTCGGCGCGGCGCGCGCGCTCCATCTGTCCGCCGCGGCAGGCCGGGTGCCGCCCGAGCGCGCCGCCGAGCGGCGGCGTGCGGGAGGGGCGCGGGCCGAGTGGATAAATGCGGATCTCCGGAAGGCTCGTGACCCATCGCTCGTAGGCCTCGCGCGTCGGGCCGGCGCCGATGACGAAGCCATCGCGCGGAACATGCCAGGAGATCAGCTCCGCATCGGCATAGGCGCAGGCCATGCGGTCGGCCGGGATCGAGCCCTTCAGTCGATGGAACGCCGGCTGTTCCAGGGTCACCTGGCGCTGGCGATGCTCGGGCCACTCGTCGCGCCAGTAATCGGCCGACCAGCCCCAGGCGAGGTGCGGCAAGGCATCGACCGGTATCCGTAGCGCATCCGCCATGCGCGCGATCGGATCGTCCAGATCGCCCGCGAGCATCCCGAGGGCGGCGGCGGCGCGCTGCGGAACGGTCGAGGACTGGACGGGCAGAAGATGGAGATCCGGCGGCAAGGGACTCGTCACGGCATCACCTCGACGACGACGTCATCGACGACGAGGCGGATGGCGGCCTCCGGTCGCGGCAGGACATTGTCGGCAAGGCCGACGAGGGACACGGTCACCACCGGCGGCACATGGGCGGCGGCATAGAGGGCGTCGAGATAGAGGCCGGCATTGATCCGGTGCAGGGAGGCGGCGAAGGCGTCGAGCTTGGCACGGGCGGCGGCGCGCACCGGCGCCGGGTCGGGACCGCGCGGAATGGAGAGGCGGACGGTGACGTGGCGCTCCTCGAGCTCAGCCGGCAGGACGGTGAGGATATCTGTCGACTGCGTTGCGCCCTCCGGCTCGAACGCCCGGATGATGGCGGCGAGCACCGCATCCGCGACGGCGCCGGTCTCATTGCGGCCGAGCAGGCGAAGCTCGATGCGCCCGCCGCCGCGGCGGATCGGACGAACGTCCTTTATCGCCTCCTTAAAGGCGGTTCGAACGCGGAAAATATAGCCGCCATGGGTGATGCCGAGATCCGCCATCGCTTCCGGGGCGAGCTGGCCGCGCGCCCGGTATTCGTCGTCGCTCTCTCCTGGAAGGCGAGGCGTGCGATGGTAGGTGGTGAGGATATGGTCGAGGGCCGTGTCATCGGCATAGGCGAGCAGCATGGACTGTGCGTCCTCATTGTGCTCCTGCGCCTTCAGGGTGAGCCGAAGGGCCCAGACCTGGCAGATCTTCTGGAAGCTGTCGCCCTCGAAGACGCCGCGCCAGGCGGGCAAGGCTTCTTTCAGAGCCGCGACGAACCCGGCGATCTCCGCCTCGGCATCGAGGGGACGAACGACCTGCGGCGGCGCAAGGCTGGAAATATCGAGCGTCGTCGTCATGCCGCCGCCCTCAACCGTTCAAGCGCGATCTCGTGGCTTTGCCCGGAGAAGAGATCGTCGAAATGACAAAGGACGCCGTATTGGCCGTCCCGGCCGGCTGTGATCTGCGAGGCATGGGTGAAGCGCACCACCGGCTCGCCCGTCTCAAGATCACGGATCGTGTCCGTAGCCGCGGCGATGTCGGCGAGCAGCGCGAGGATCTCGGCACGGTTGCCCGGGGCGTCGATATAGTTCGGCACGTCGGAGCCGTACCAGCGGCGCAACACGCGAAGCCCGACGCGGGTGCCGAAGACGTCGATCAGCAGGCCCTCGACATAGGGCCAGCCCTCGACGATCTCGAACGTGTCCCGGTCAAGGCCGCGCGGGATCCGCATGGTCAGGCTCCCTCGCCGTCGGCGCCGGCGCCGGGCTTGCCGCGGCGCGTCTTCGGCGTGCCGGCCACGGCAAGACGGATCTCACCGGACAGAAGCGGATACTTCGCCTCCTTGTCGGTGAGGTCGATCGTGGCGCCGGCGCCCTTCGGCTGGCGCGCCGGGAAGGTATCGGTGAGGATCTCGTAGGTCTTCTTTTCCATGGGGCTTCCTTCAGCTTGCGCCCGCGGGCGGACCCGAAAGGCCGCCGCCAGGCATGACATTGGTGTGCTGGTGGTCGTGGCCGACATTGACGCCATTGTTGTAGATGCGGCCGCCATTGACGTTCAGGTCGCCACCGACAAGGTCCAGCCCGCCTGGGTAAAGCCGCACCGCGGTGGCGTTGGCCGTCATGATCAGCTCGCCATCGGCGGCCTGCTCGGGCGACATGTTCTCATTGCTGAAGCCGCCGAGGATCACGCGGGACGCCTGGCTCAGTTCGCCATCCGGTGAAATCACCGTCACGCGCTCGCCGATCGACGGCCGCGAAATCGTCTTCACCGCGCCGGAGCGTTCCGAATACTCGATCCACGGCGTCGCGACAGGCGAGCCTTCCGGCCCGACATCGACCTTCAGCTTGCGCGGATCGTCCGGATGATGCTCGATGACCTTGCCTTCGCGCATCGTGTTGAGCTGGCGGCGCTTCAGTTCGCGGATCTCGATCTGCTGGCGCAGGAGCTGGCGCACGAGGAAAGAATTCGATGCCCGGGCTTCGCTCATGGCAGGATCTCCGCCGGGTCGAAGTCATCGGGAAAGACGACCTCGACGTCCTCTTCGGCGCCGGCGCGGGCGTAGTCCTCGCCGATGATGAGGCGGATCTTGAAGAGGACCGCCCAGAGCGCGATGCCGTCACTGTCCAGTTCGTCGCCATCGGCGATGTCGATCGACAGTTCCTCGGCAAGTCCGACGCCCGGCAGGAGCGGCCAGTCCCTGTCCTCGTCGGGCGCGCCGGGGATGATGCGCGCGAGCGTCGTCTCGACCTTCAGCGCCAGCGCGATCGCCATGTCCTGACTGTCGATCAGCTCGCCCTCGCAGACGATGACCGCCGCCGCGAAGGGCACGACAAGCACGCGCTCGCCGCTCGGCAGGTCTTCGGTCGAAAGCTTGCCGAACAGGCCGATCCGCAGCGCGGGCGAGAAGACGATCAGCTTGCGGATGTCCTCGACGCTCATCCGGCCGCGATGCCGGCCGACGTCGCGGAACTCGGGATGGGCGGCTTCGAGCAGAACGACCAGGCGCTTGTTGATCTCAGCCAGCATCGCCGGCCTCCCGCAGTATGAAGGCTTCGGTGAAGGAGACGATCTCCGCTGCATTGGCGCCGGAAATGCCGACATACGGACGCGCCGGCATCGTCACGCTCTTGGCCATGAAGAACTCGCCGCCGCTACTGAAGGCGAGCGCGTTCTTGTTCTTGGGGATGATCTTGCCGCCGTGCTGGTGGATGCCGGCATAGACGAGGTTGGAACCGACTTCGACGGAGCGGCCCGACACCTCGTGATGAATGCTGTCATCGAGGGCGCCGGACTGGAACAGGATCGACGTGCCTTCCCGGTTCGGCTTCCAGGCCTCGCCGCCGGGCGAGGTCTTTTCGGACCGGATACGCCTCTGGGTCTGCGAGGCGACGATGCCGCCGAGCTCTTCGAGATATTGCGGAACATCCGGATCGGCGATCCTCGCAATGACCTTCGCGGCCTCCTCGAACCCGCTGACGACGATCCTCACGGCCATCTCAGATGATCTCCGTCTTGCGGTTGAAGAACCGCTCGCGGGAAATGACGTAGACATCGTTCGAACCGGAGGCGCCCGGCATGCCGGTATCCGGGTTCGAGGCCGGCTCGTTGCCGGCAAGCGTGACCTCGCCCCGGGCGACCTGCTGGAAGAGTTTCAGCGCGTCCTCGTAGCGCTGGCGCAGTTCCGTCGTGCCGGTCAAGCGGTCGCGCGACAGCATGTAGATCGCCACGTCGATGACGGCCGAGACCAGGAAGTCCGGCGGGTTCGTCAAGGGCACGGCGTATTTCTTGTCGACATAGGAGTTGGCAAGGCTGGTCGCCTTGGTCAGCACGCTGTTGAGGGCAGCGTCATTGCGCACCCGCGTATTGTCCCGATCGGAGAGCTTCAGGACGGAGGCCACCCCGAATGCCAGCTCCATGTCTTCGATCGTCGCATACTGGGTCACGGGGTGGTTCCTCAAGAAGAAGTGCGGGAGGCGGGCTGAGCCCCTACGTTCGAACGTCCCCTATCCGGCGACAGGCCGGGTCGATGGGTGCTGACGGCCTCGCGAGCCGGACCAGGCCTCCCTCTCGGGTATTCCTATCGAACCGGGCGGAGGTCTTTCTCGCCCTCGAGGAGCTTCATCTGGTCCGGCGTCAGATCGTCGACGTCGACCGTGACGGGCTCGCCGGCCGGGAAGCGGATGCCCGCGCGGCGGATGCCGTTGACGGACATGAGCTTGATCGTGCGGCGTTCCTTGCGGTCTTCGCCCGCAGCGCCGGCGTCCGGGTTGGTGTTCGGTTCAGTCGGGGCTTTCGCCATGTCGTTTCTCCTTTGCGGGTCTCGGGAAACGGGTGCGGCACCCGTTTCCGGAAACCCGCCGGCGGCGGGAGGCTGCCGCCAGCGGAATGCACGCCGCTCGCGGCGCCAGGATCACGGCAGCCAGGGCACGACCAGGACTTCGACCTTCTTGTAGTTCGGGTTGTCCGAGCCGTTGGCGAGGCGCTGAAGGTTCAGGATCTCGTCGGCCTTGGTCATGTTGCTCGGGCCACAGACGAGAAGGTCCGGCACGACGCCGAGGGGTTTGCCGCCGTCGCGCTTGAACTGCATCATCGCGAGATACGCCGCTTCGAAGTTGGCCTTGTCGAGCGTGGCCTTCGAACCGAACGCCATCTGCCAGAAGCCGTAGCCGGCCGCGCCGCGGGCACGGGTGCCATAGCGGAACTCGTCGCGGTTGAAGACATCGTCGGATGTCTCCGGGTTATCCTTGATGATCAACTCGGCCTTCTCGCGATCCTGGTAGATGAACGGCTTCAGGCTGCGCTTGGTGCAAAGCAGGTACCAGGGCGCGGAAGAGCCGGACTGCATGTTCGAGACCGACTGCTCGACGCCGTCAGCATCGACGACCGGATGGTCCGTGTCGAAGAAATACTGGCCGTCGTAGCACTTCGACGTGAACCCGCCGGGCAGCGCCTCCTGATAAATCAGTTCCTCGGGCAGGCGCGCGGCATTCTCGCCCATCATGGCAATGGCCGGGGTGTAGGTGCCGTACTGGTCGTCGGAGATGGCATCGCGGATGACGGCGACAGTCTCCTCGTATTTCTTGTTCTTGAGCTGGTAGGCTTCGCTGTCGAGGTTCTTGACGAAGCGCTCGCCGATCCACTCGCGCATGCCCGAGGTCTGCTTCATCCAGCCGTAGGTCTCGATCAGCGTCGAGGACGGAATGACGGTCGTGATGCGCAGATAGGTCTGCTCGACGCCGGCAAAGGCGTTGCGGAACGCCGTCTTGAAGCCGGTGTTGAGGATGGTGAGGTTGGTCTTGTTGATGATCATCGGACGGTTCTCGTGTTGATGGTGAAGGTTCCGGCCGATCAGCCGATGCGGACCCAGACGCCGCCGGCATCGACGTCGTGGCACTTGCCGGCGACGGACTGGGTGTTGCCGCCGGCATTGGTCGCCGAGACGGTTTCGTCGTCGACGATGTAGACGTCCTTGCCGATCGAGGCGGCGGTCACCGGATCGCCGGACGAATTCTTCAGGTAGAAGGTGCCGCGCCGGACCTTGACGCGGATGGCGTTCGCGGCGCCGGCGGAATTGTCGGCGGTCTCCTGGGCAAGGCCGAGCGCCACCAGGCCGGTCGCCGTGCGGCCGGGCGCGGCAACGCCCGCGTCGTTGACGGCGATGGTGCCCTGCCAGATGCGGGTTGCAGCCTTGACGCCGATCTCAAGATCTTCGCCCTGGCGGGTGATGGTGTTGCGCGGTCCTGCGGCGGCCATGCGGAAAGTCCTTTCGAGATGGCGCCGCTATCGACGCCGTTGCGGGTTCGGGCTCGGCGGCGCTCAGGCGCCGTCGCGGGTCTTCTTGGCGTCTTCTTCGGAGATGCCCATCCGGCGGAGCACTTCGACCTCCTCGCTGGAGAAGGCCGCGCCCTTGCCGGTTTCGGCCGCGCGCGCCGTCGCGTCCTCGCCCGGCTTGACGATCGGCGACAGGCGGGACAGGCGCTCCTGGTACTTTTCCACGCCGATCGCGCGGCAAAGCTCCAGCTCGCTCTCCTTCACGGCCGGGATGACCTTGCCTTCGGCAATGGCCGTCTCGACGGCCGAGGTGACGGCGCGGTCGGTGTCGGCCTTCTTCAGCGTCTCGATCTCGGTCTTCTGCTGCGAGCACAGCGCGACGACGGCATCGTGATCCTTGCGCGCGACGAACAGCTCCGGGTCCGGCTTCTCGGCCTTGCGGGTGAGCAGTTCGACACTGGTCTTGTCCGCATTGATCTTCGAGAGGATCTCCGCCTCGGTGGCGTCTTCCTTCAGGCCGAGCGCAAGCGCGATGGTTTTCATGTCCTGGTCCTTTTCGGTTGGGTCACGGCGCAGGAGCGCCGGCAGAAAGAGGGCGGGGTCGTTGGTCAGCGCCACCGACGAGATGCGCACGACGTTGCGGCTGGTGTCCGGATGCACGACCGGTGAGATGTAGCGGTAGGCCTTGCGCTCGACCGCCTCGCGGCCTTCCTGGTTCCAGTCGACCTTGCCCCACAGGGCGCCCTCGCGGACCTCGACATCCTTCACCCAGGCGACGGCCGGCGCGGACAGACCCTCCGGCGCGCGCAGGTGCGTGGCGTGCTCATAGTCGACGGGCATGTCCTTGCGGTCGGCGCGGAAGGCGCTGACCACGACATCGGGCGTGCGGTTGGAAAAGGTGCGGCCGTCGCGGGCGACGATATCGCCGGCCGGGACGAGCAGGATCCAATCCGGCGCGGTGGCGCTGTCCGGCAGGAGCTGCGAGCAGAGAATGGCGGCGAGGGCGTTGTGCATGCCGGCGAGATGACAGCATCGCGCCGCAAATTCTAACGGTCCGAAATCGGACCTTCCAATCGAGGTGAAAGGGAAGGAGATGCCGGGCAATATGAGCGGATCGGCGCAAGGGAAACTAGCCGTCCCGCAAAGCCCATGCAAGTGGCCCCCCTCTCACACGTTCATCATCAAATTTGAAGCCGTTTTGAAGGCCGTGGGCGCGTTTTCGCCCCGTGGTCGCTGTCTCGGGGCGGCGGGGCGTCTCTCGCGCGCCCAGCGCCCGTCCCTGCAACTGTCACTCCGGCCGCGTCTCGTCCGCTTCGTTCAGGCCGACCAGGCGGAGAAGACCGTTCGCCGCCCGACCTATCGACGCCGTCCATGACCGGCCGCGAAGACGGTGCCAGAACCGACGAAGGCCGCCCGGCTGTTTCGTCTCCGCGCCCTCGTCGATCATGCGCTGCACCTCGCCATAGGGGGCAAGCTCGCCGTCGCCGATCGCGTGGTTGCTCACAGCGACGATCGCGCTCGCCGCGTCGAGATCGGCGGCAAGCCGCGGTGCGACCGCGACCGGCAGGTCCACCGCCTCGGCCATGCGGCGATAGGCTTCGGGCGCCCGGCTCTCCCAGAAATCCGCGATCGCCTTGCGGGCGACGGGTTCGGGCGCGTCTTTAAGCCGGCTTTCAAAGCCTTGCATGAGGGTTTGCGCGCGCGCCTTGCCCGGATTGGTGTGCCAGCCCGGATCGACCCCCTCGGGGATCATGGTGATTTCGCCCGTGCGCTTGTTGCGGAATTCCTTCCAAACGATCTCCGGATCGGGCGACACGCCACCCAGCTCGTCGCACTCGAACTGCGTTATCTGCCGGAGCCGGCACTTGCAGCCCCAGCCATTTGGACAGAAGTGCGTATCCCAAAAGGGATGATCGACGGGCAGTTTCGTCCCAGCGAGCGCCACGTGATGGGGCCGGTGGTTCTCGCTGGGGCCTAGCTCATAGATGAAGTAGGGCAAGGCCCGTTTGGTGCGCTGGGCTCGCTCCCATTGCCCGGCCGCATAGGCCGACCTGGTATTAGCCCAATAGATCGTCTGAAGCCGGCGCGGGCTGCCAAGTTGGACGATCTTCTCCTCGCCCGTCACGGGATCGACCATCGGCTTCTTGCCCCACCAGCCGAGCGCGACCAGGCGTGGTGTCAGATCCTGGCGAAACTGCTCGAAAGGAATACCGTCCCGGACCGCGCGCTCGACGTCGTCGCGAATCGCCTTGAGGATGTCCATCTCCGTGGCCTTGGCCACGGTAAAGGCGTGGGCATGCTCCTCGGCCCATACGTCCTGCCAATGAAACGACGGCAGGAAACCTTTGCCCTCAAGGTAGGCCATGGCCTCCGGCGGCGGATTGCGGCGCCGTGGGTTCTCAACCATCGCGCCCGCCGCCCATGATCCGCGCAACGAAGCTGGCTGCGGCAAGGCGGGCTCCGAGACCGGCTTCCCCGATGTTCAGCGTCTCCAATGCCTTCAGGAACGACGGGAAGTCGGAGGCGCCGGCGGCCGCGCGTTGGATCGCGTCCATGAGCGGAGAAAGCTGCTCTTCCCATTCCGCTGTCATCTCCTCGGCAAAGCCTTCGGTGATGTCGTCGGCCGCGATCGAGAGCGGCGAGGCCGCCTTGTCGAACAGCCGGCGCAACGCCTCCGCTGCATCCTTCGGCGCCGGCTCCTTCGGCGGCTCCTCCTTCTTCACGCCGCCCAGCACTTCCTCGCCGTCGACCGGATCTCGCCAGCCGAGCTTCTCGCGCACCGGCCCGGCCGGGACCGTGCCGCCCATGTCGACGAAGGTCTTCGTCGCCTCCATCAGAAGCTTGATATCTTCCGGATCGGGAACCGGAAACGTCACCTGGGGCGCGTCCACGTCGGCGCCGTGGTTGAAGGCAACGAACGGATCGACCACGTCGCGCTGCACCGTCGCTGCCATGTCGTCGCCATCGGCACGCAGGATCAGAAGGCGGATATCGTCATGGACATTCGCCTGGGCTTCGGACGAGCCGTCGTCGGACGTCATCGTCTGGCCGAGGATCAGCTTGGCGAACTGGTCGTCGAGATATTCGGCCATGCCCTTGAAGGCGTTCTCGCCCGCCGCACCGGCCTTGGTCTCGATGAACTCCAGGAGCATGCTCTCCGGAATGATGCAGCCGCCATCGGCCGCGACATTCGCAACGGCCTTCAGCAGCGCCCGCTTGTCCGCATCCGAGGCGTTCGGCCCGTATTTGCCGACGCGGAAGGGCATGCCGTAAATTTCCAGGAAGGACATCCAGTCCTTCAGGCTGAAGCTTTTCAGCATGAAGATCCAGCACGCGGTGCGGGCAAGGCCCTGGCGGATCGGCAGGCCGGAAAGCAGCGTCGGGATATGCACGACATACTTCGCCTGGGGAAGCTCGACGCCTTCGAAGACGCCGTCATGGCGCAGCCGCAATTCCCGCCCGGTGATGCGGTCGAACTGGAAATGCCGCTGGTCGCGCTGGACGATGCGCGGCAACGTCCAGGACGAGCCGTCCATCCGCCAGCGGTTTTCGGCAACGGCGAAGCCCTTCGCGATGCCGTCGGCCAGGTGCATCATCGTGCTGCGAAACGCCGTCGTGCCGAGCATGCGCTGCACGCTGGTGGCGATGTCCTTGTCCCGCGTGCTCTTGCTGGCCGCCTCGACGACGGGGGAAAGGTTGCGGATGGCAAGCTTGCGCTGGGCGAGCGCCATCCGATATTGCGGCTCCCGCTCCTCCATCTCCTCGGCAAGGGTGAGGTAGTCACGGAAGTCGCCGCCCGGATCGCCGCTTTCCTTCAGGATACGGGCAAGCCTGGCCGGCGTGAGGCCGGATGCGACCTGCTCGTTCCAGATCGAGCGGACGCCGGTCAGCGTCGGCGCGCTCTGCTCCTCGAGGAGCACCTGTTTCTGCGGAGCGCGCAGAGGGTTGCCGTAGCGGTCGATAAGCGTCATCACCAAAGTCCTCCGCGGCCGAACGGCGAAGCGTCCTCGCTCCGGTCGCGTTCGGAAAAGTCACCGTCGTCCAGGCTTCCGATACTCTGGTAAGCGTATTCCATCTCTGGCGTGGCCGCCGCGTGTATGCCGAGGAAGGCCGCCCATGTGCGGTCAGCGTGGTCGTCGTCGCGATCGGCGATGAACCGCGGAGCGCCGGTCGCGGAGGCTACCTTGCGCAGCTTGTGGAGATCGGAGCGCAGCGGGAGGTTGCCCTCGGGGATGCGAACCTTCCGATCCTCGAAGGCCTCCTTCCCATCCGTCGCCATGACCAGCTTGTTTGGTCCGGTGAAAAGGACGCCCTCGATGCGCGAGCCGTATCGGCGCTGCGCATCCTCAACGACCTTTTCCCCCATGCCCGTCTGGTCGATGCAGGCGCGGCCGACGCGGTACTTGCGCATGACCTCGTCGAATGCCATGTCCATTTCGAGGAACGTCGCGCGCTTCTGCTCGATGATCTCCCGGCACCACAGGACGTCGCCGATCAACTCCCAGACCCAGATGACGTGCAGGTCGCGCCGGCGGCCGATATCGCGGCCGACAAAACAGGGGTTCCCCTGGTACAATGACGGATCGCCGGCATGTTCGTCTTCGACCGAATTGATGAGATCGTAGGACAGCCAGGCGCTGGCCTCATCGAGCCACTGGAGCTCGAACTCCTGCGCCCAGAGATCATCATCGGCAAGGCCCGCCCGTAGCTCGTCGATATTGCGGGGCAAACCATCAGCAACCGCCTTGTAGATATCGACGACGTGACGCGACCAGGTGTCGTCGTTCGCGGTCATCAGCTCGTAGAACTTGTTGCCCTTGCCTTTCGGGGTCGATGTGACGCGGATTTTCCAGCCCTTTGAAATGACGGGAAACAGGGCGCCCCAGATTTCCTTGCTGTCCTTGTGAATGGCGAACTCGTCAAGGAAGACATTCCGGGAGAAGCCGCGAGCGGTGTCAGGGTTTGCCGGCAACGCCAGGATGCTGTTGCCATGAGGAAGGATCACTTCCATGGCCTTGTGCGTCCCACTCTCGCCTTTCCAGTCGAATTCGTTCTCCTCAAAGACGAGGCCGTACGCCTTGGCATGCGGCTTGATGGCCTCGTTGATCGCCTCGCGCGCCTGGCGCTCGCCGCGAGACAGGATTACCCATGGCGATCGGCGGCCCTGGGCGGCGGCAACATAGCCGTCGTCCACGATCTCCAGGCCGGTCGTGAATGTCTTGCCGGTCTGGCGGGAGAACATGCCGATCTTGAAGCGCGGCCGGTCGAGGAACCACTTGCGCTGATAGGGGTAAAGCGGAACGGCGGGTTTCATTCCTCGAAGATCCCGTAGATTTCTTCGCGGATCTTCTTGATGACGGCGAGGCCGTCCGGCTTCTCACCCTCTACACCGGCGACACCGACAGCAGCATCGACGGCCTTGAGAAGCTTGGTCTTCGCCTCGTCCTCGGCCTTGCGGCGGTGCTCGGCAGAATGCCGCTGGGCGATGATGGTATCCTTGTAGGCGCGCGCCAGCTCCATCGCGCTCTTGCTGTCGGCCTCGTCCCTGTCCAGGAGATCGTCGATAAGCGTTTTCAAAAATTCGCCGAGCACGACATCGTTTCGGCCGATCTCCTCGGGCGTGAGCTTTTCTGCGATGCCGGCATAGATATAGCGGCGTTCCTCCAGCTGCATGGCGCGTTTCGCGAGCCTCGCCGAACGGCGGTAGAACGCCGACTTCGAGATTGGAGGAATGCCCTTCACCTCAAGCCGGTCGTTCAGTTCGAAGAGGATGTCGGCCGTCGAGCGGCGGCGCTCGTTAAGCTGGCCGACCGCCCAGATCACATCGTCCTGTGCCTCCTCGGGCAGCAGCTCCAGACTGTTGAGCCGACCACGGCCACGGCGATCCTCCGCCATGTCACGCCCTCGCGGACGGGGACTGAACGCCCGAAATGGAGGCGAGCCCCTGAAGGAAGAGGTCGCCGCGTTCCGTCAGCCGTGCGATCGCGACCGACCCGGCCGGGATCACATCGACGGCGCCCATATCGCGCAGGAAAATGTACTGGCTTTCGACCCATTCGCGCGGCTTGTCGATGAGGAAGCTGCGAAGGAGATAACGCCGCATCGCCTCGGACGTCAGCGATCGGTTCGGTTGGAGCCTCAGCTCCTTCAGGATGATGAGCCGGGCTTCTTCCTGGATAATGTTCTCGATGCTCATTTCTTGGCCTGCTCCAGCAGATATTCCTGCAAACGATGATTGGTCGCCGCGATCGGCCGGAGCCGTTCGTCCATCGTGTCGAGCCGGCCGGCGATGCGCTCCATGCTGATCTGGAGATTGTGGGCGGTCTCCCGGTCAGGCAGGTGTTTCATCTCGCTCTCGACCGTCTGGATGCGACGATCGTGCTCGACGAGCTTCAGCTCCACCTTGGTGACGCGCTCCTCCAGCTTTCGCTCTCCGGACGAAATGATGGCCTTGAGCTGGGTGCCAAGCGCGATGATGGACAGGGCGGCGCCGATCCACGGCATGAGTATCGACAGGTCCATCAACGGTCTTCTCCGGCAGCATCGACGGCCGCGACCGCAGCCGCCCGCCTCGTTTCACATGTCAAAAGCGCCGCGCGGTCGGCGCCCCATTTAACGGTGACCTCGCCCGAGGTCATGTCCCGGTCGGGCAGCGCCACGGGCTGGGCGCATTTCTGGCGTGCGCTGTCCGGAATAGTCGCCTTGACCTCGACGATTCGCACGACGGGCTTGGGCTCAGTGTGGGAGCAGGCGGACGCGATCACGGCCGAGGCCGCAAGCATCGCCATGAGGCAGGGCCGCATTCGCAGTCTCCAGGCTGGCAAGTTGATCTTCGACCGCCCGGATACGGGCGTTTGCGTTGGTCTCGATGGCGAGCGCCGCTTTCGCCTGGTCGGCGATGCGGCGGTTGGCCTCGGCGTTGCCGCGCTCGATCTCGGCGGTCCAATAGGCGTCCCGCTTCTCGATCGCGGCCTGCTTGGCGCGCTCGATCATCGTGTCGAGCCTGTCCAGAACGAGCCAGGCGGCGATCAGGAGACCGACGAGCAGCGCGAGCCCTACCAGGACCCGCGCTGCCCACCCTTGCAGTGCGGCCATCATTGAACCTCTCCCGCCGGTTCGTCGCGAGCGCGATACGGTGGCTCGACGCTGGCCGGGGCTCGATCCTGCATCGCCCGAAAGTCCATCGACCCCGTGTAGCGATGGATGCCGAGCATGGCGGCAATGAGCAGGATCATCGAAGGGATCGTGATGCCGGCAAGATCCACCGCCTCGCGAGATCCGCGAAGCCCGCCGACGACGAGGAGGAGGATGACCAGCCAGCCGAGGCCGAAGGAAAACCAGATCTGCCGCTTCGTGGTGTTGTAGGCCGGGCCGTCCTTCATGCCTCGTCCTTCGTCACCGGCACGCCTTTTGCCGACAGGTGCACGCGCCCGCCGATCGGGTTGCCGCCGGTCTTCGGATACCGGATCGCGACCAGGCGCGACCGCTCGATGCGCGTGATGGAAACACTGTTGCTCTGGTTGCCGCCGAGCACATGGTAGTGCGTGGCGTCCTCGCCGACATAAAGGCCGACATGCCCGCCACCCGGCCGCTTGAAGACGAGGATCGCGCCGACAGAGGGCGCGGGAAGCGAAATCCCGAAGGTCCGCCAGTTGAGCGCGCCGAGCGGATTGGAGGGCAGCGCCTCCTGGGGCAGGGTCACCGCAACCCAGGCGGCGACGGCGAGGCCGCACCATGGGATGTCGTCGTCGGTATAGAAGCTCGCCACCCAGCCGCCGAGGCGCCGCGCCCAGGACATGATGGTCGAATTCGAACCGCGGCCGGCGATCTCGCGCAGGCCGAGATAGCGGCGGGCCTCGCGCATCCAGATGGGTTCTGCCGGCGGCGCGGGCGCGATCAGCAACGTGGCGTTCGGCGCCGCCGACGTACGGCGCAGGGCAGCGACCGTGGCTTCGTTCGCCGTGCCGGTGATTTTAAGCCCCTCGGCCGCCTGGAAACGCTTGAGGCCCTCGATCATCATGCGGCCGGGCGCATCGTCCGCCTTGCCGGCATAGGCGCCATGGGCGAGCAGGCGCGTGATGACCCACTTGTCGAAGGTGATGGTGCTCAATGGAAACGCCCCCGGATCAGAAGAAAGCGCCGGAAATCGGTCCGGCGATCTGGGGGCACAATGCTGCCGGAGGTGGCGCAGTCGAATGGTCCGATTTCGGACCCTCAGTCCTCGCTCTCGCCGAAAAGGTCAAGTTGCTTCGGCGAGGGGCGTCCGATCTTGCGGCGCTGGTCCGTAACGGTCGACCGGGCAACCCCGAGCGTGCGGGTGATGCGGGCGATCGACCAGCCCTGCATGGTCATCTCCGTGATGGCGCGGCGACGACGGCGCATTTGTCCGCCAAGCGCAGGCGGGATGTCAAGGTAGCTGTCGGCGTAGCGTTTCACCAGTCTCCCTGCCGCTTCTTCACCGACCAGCTCAACGAGCCAATGACCTTCCTTCAGGTTCTTAGGGATGAAGATGCGGTGGCAGGCCTTCTCCCGGCCGAGCAACAACGCCGCACGCTCGCCGGCGACGTCCGCGATCTCGTTGAGAAGCGGAGAAAACCATGCACGTTCGGGAAGCTGCTCGCTCATCCGTCAACGTCTCCCAAGCCGAAGCGCTGTCTCGATCTCGATCTGGCGGGCAGTGAGGACCTTGAGGCGCTCCTCACGCTTGATCCGCGTGTGGGCATCGACACCGCCGCGCTGAAGACGCTTCAAGAGGTCCTCGCGCTCCTCTCGAATGGCGTTCAAGGTTTCCGTCTCGAAGAGGGGAAGGTGCGCGGCCGTGCCCATCACTTCGTGTCCTCCGGCCGGGCGGGCCACCGGGCTTTCAGGACGGTGACGACGACGGTTCCGGCTTCCCGTTCGGCGAGCACGAACTTGACGCGCTCGACGATGACTGTTGTCGCCCGCAGCTCGGCGCCGGTGGCGCACCGGCTGGCGATGTGCCGGCGCACGGCCTCCACGTCGAGGCCATGCGCACGCTCCAGATAGCGCAGGATGGCATGGTCGCTGACGTGGAGGGGCGTGGTCATGGCGTGCCGGCCTTCCTGGCGCCGCGCACGCGCGGGCCGAGCGCCTTCATCACGGCCTGCCAATCCCGGTCTGTCAGTTCGACGAGCATGGTGACGCGCCGCCCGATCGCAGCCGCAACCGCTTCGTCGAACCCCTTACGCACCATCAGGCTCGCGTCGGGCCGGATGATCCGCCACTGCGCCCAAGCCATCTTGGCGACATCGCTGGCCAGCCAATCGCAGCCCAGGTCCGTTCCGAACTGGACGCCGGCATCGCGCTTCATGCGCGCCTTCAGGGCCTCTATCACGGCGCGCGCATCGTCCGCATGGTGGACGAAGCGAATGCCGTCCAGATCCGTCTGGCGCTTCACGAAACCGATCAGCGCGGCGTCATCGCGATCCGGCACCACGCCAAGGTGCCATGCGGCGATCCACATGGCCTGGAGCTTTTTCGCATACCGGCCGGTGAGTTTGGCCGCGCCGTTCGCCCGGCGCTCGGCCGGCCTGAAACCGAGGCGGCGCAGTTCGGTGAGGACGGCGCTCTCCTGGTCGGCCGACATGAGCGACAGGCGGGACTGGCCGGTGACGCGGGCATAGAGCGCGCGCTTGTCGTCATCCTCGGTAATGCCGAGCTCGCGAAAGCCGGCATGGATGGCCTTGACGGACGAGGTCATGTGTCGCTCTCCCTCTGGTCCTCAAGCTGCAGCATCGGGGCCGGCAGGGCGAGCTGCGATTTCCTGGCGGCGGGCCGGGTGGCTTTCGGAGCAGGTTTCGCGGCTTCCCGCTGCTCGCGATCGATCTCGTCGAGCTGGCGCAGCAAGGAGGCCAGGTCGTACCGGTCGGATGCCTCCAGCTCGATCTTGATCGTCGCCTTCGCGCCCTTGGTCACGGCGGAATAGGATATCAGGCGCACGGCACCGTCGAAGTAGATCCCGGTCATCGGCTGTACCTCCCGAGGAGGACGCCAACAGCCACCTGAAGGCGGCGCCAGATACCGGCGCCGGATGGCAAGGAAACCGACATGACGAGCACGCCATCAACCGAGCCGGTCGTGCCGATCGCGCGCAGGTGCGCGGACGCATCCTGGTAATCGGTCGCGTGGACGTTGACGCCATATTCAAGTCCGCGATGGCGATAGGTGCAGACGAACTCCTTTGCGGCCTCAGCCATGATCGCCTCCGGCCTGGAAGGCTCCACTTGTTGCTGTGGTGGCGTTTTCCCGCGCCTCCTCGATCTCCAAGAGGCGTTCGGCCCCCTCGTAGGAGAAATCGGCCTCGATCAAGCGCGCATTGGAGCGCGTGACCATGGCGTCTTCAAAGCAAGGTGTCAGGTCCGCCTCTTCCTTGAGGCGAGAGATGATGCGCAAGCGCTCGGCGAAGATGGCTTTGGCGATGATGATCGTCAGGTTGTCCGAGACAGATGATCTGGCAAAGTTGGCGTGCGCTTCGGATGCCGCCTGCATGATGTCAGCGGGTATCGCGTCACTCATCGGCCTGACCTTTCGATTTGTTGGCGGCGGTATCGCCATAGCGGAAGGTGTCGATCGGGCCTCCGGTGGGCTCGCCGGTTTGCAGGTCGACAGTAGGAGATCCTTCCAGGCAGGCCGCATGGCAGATGCCCATCTCGATATCCGTCGCGCAGATATTGTCATCGAGAAGCGGCTCGGCGCAGATCGGACAGGTGTCTACGTCGGGATGGTCAATCATCGGCCTGACCTTTCGTGGCGCCGGGTCGCCCCTATTGCCAGGGCCTCTTCAATCGCGAGACGCAGGGCCTCACGAATGTCGGTGTGTGTACCGCGCGCCATGATCCACGACCCCGCTGGCCGCTTGAACCGAATTTCGGCGTACTGACCACCACCGAAACCGTAATCAACCCTTACCTCACCTAACTTGCTTGCCTCCTCCCACAGCCCGTCGAGTGTTTCGATTTTGAAGGCGGCACTTCTTGCTTGCATATTGAGAATTTGCATGGCGTTTGCCTCTTTACTGCTGGATCAGATTGTCTTTAACCACCGCACGACCGTCATGCGTCGCCTCCGGATGATTTGATGGGGGAGCCGACCGGTGCGGCCGGCATCGGCTGCCAAAACACGGGCGCTTCGTTGATGTCCTCCACGGGACTATCGCCCCATTCGTCCATCTTCGTTCCCGCCCACCACCATGTGCCGCCGTAAGCGGCAGCGTCGAAGTAGGCGGCGCTGACAACATACTGGTTGAACAGGTCCGCGAGCGGGCAAGCTATAAGGACTTCGCGCCCGTCTTTCGGCGCAGTGTCGATCGGTTGCCACGCTGGTGCGATGACGCCCGCCTTCCAGAGGTTCCACAAGATCGCGATCGCCTTCCCGTCCGCCCGGTTGTTGTAGTTCCCGGTCTCCCCGTGATGGCATTGCGTAAGATCGTTGTAGGTCTCCAGAAAATAGCGACCGTCATCATTCAGGCATTCTTCGGAGACCTTGTCGCGGAGCGCTACAAGAGCAGCGATATGTACATGGACGTCCGTCACAGCCCGGCCTCCTCAAGCAGTTCGGCCGCGCGCTCCGAAAGGTCCGGACGGAAGAAGCCGAGGCGAAGATCAAGGGGAGAGCTATAGCCACCCGGCTCATCCCGGCCGGTCACCAGCGGCGTGTCGACGCACGCCGCAAGGCACTCCGCCAGCCGGCGCTCCAGCGTGGCGACGATGGGAATGTCCGCCCCCATCTCCCCATCGATGGCGCGGTCGAGATCCTCACCGCCGATAATCAGGTTGGCATGGATGATGCCGGCGAAGACACCGCCGGCGGCGATATCGACGGCCCGGAACTGCCGGTTCCGGATATGTCGATAGCGCGCGGCGTCCTTGACGAGCTGCTCGTGCAGTTCGTCATGGCAGCGCGAGCAGATGTCTTCGTCCTGCCAGCAGAGCGGCTGGCCGTCGATTTTGATCCCGGGTTCGATGTTCGTGATGCCGCATTCACGGCAGCGGTAATCGGCTGTCATGTTCATTGCAGCCGCTCCCAAAGACGGTGAGCGATATCGGTCAGGTCGATGTCCGTAAGGGAGTGGCACCCGCATTCGCACGGCATCACCACAACGGCGTAGACCCGGCCCTTGCGCTCCAAGACGGTGCAGCCCTGCCGCTCGGCTTCCTCACGGATGCCGTCAAGCAGGTGCGCTTCGGTTGAAAACTGCCTCATGCTCCACCTGCCTGGCGCACGGCATCGGCGCGCGCCTCCTTGTTGAGCTGCGCAGCGGCGACGTAGGACGCGGCCGGGCAGACGTTCATCGGGATGATTTCGCCGTTGAGGTCGACCTGGAACTCGGCGGAGCACCGGTAGACGCAAATGGCGACCGGCGAGCCCTTGCCGCCGATCGTCTCGACACGGCCGGCGCCACAAACCGGGCACCGGGATTGCGAGAGCAGCTTGTCTGCGCGGACGATGCCGAGGGCGCGGGTCATGCCGCACCTGCCTTCCGCTGCTCGGCGGCGTGCTGTCCGCGCGCAAGCTTCAGGACGGTCGGGCCGATCTCGTTGATCGTCTCGGCATACAGCGTGCCCTCCTGGATCCAGCCCCAGCTACTCTCGTAGCTGGTGACCGGCGAGGGATGATAATGCCGTACGCAAACCTCGTACCGAACGATGAAGCCCGAGCGAGAGCGAAGGATCAGGGCATTCGCCCACTCGGCCGCGTCTTCCACCATGACGCCCTTCAACTCGGGAAGAGCGTCGAAGAGCGGATCGTTCGGATCGTCGGTATCCTCCCAAAGGCTGGTGAACCAATCCGGCGGGCTCTCCGGGTCGCCGATCATGCCGATCGGATAAATCCCGATGACCCGGGCCTCTTCCTCGAAAAGGGCGTGGTTGTAGCTGGCGTGGCTCATAGCTAGCGTCCCTCTTCGAGAGCTTCGTCCAAGGTGCGGCCGAGGGCGGGCAGTTCCTCATCCCGAAGGCGATCGCACTCGGCGACGACGGTCTGATCGACGTCGTCATAGGTCGAGGCGATTTCCTGAAGGATCAGTTCGATCTGGCCCATCCTGGCCATGCAAAAGGCATGAGCACGCTTGGACGTCCATTTGCCGCTCAGACGGCGTGACCCGAGTTTCCTGCGGTGTTTGGCCATCGTCCCGCCCTCACGCCTTCGCCAGGTCGATGGTCACGGCCTGCCAGGGCTCCTCCAGCGAGGAGCGCGTGTAGAACCGGACATATTCCTTTGAGCCGGTCACGCGTATGGAGGCACGGATGGCCTCCATGGCGCGGTTCCACCGGGCATCCTCGATCTCCAGGCGCAGTAACATGAACAGCTCGGCCTTGTTGATCTGGCCTTCCTTGTCGGTGTTGAAGGCCCTCGTGACGATCGACTGGATTTCCGGCCGGCTATCGGCCGACCATTCGTTCAGGCATTCGTCGATGAGGGTCTTGGCGATCTGGAGCTGCGGCCCGAAATCGATCTGGTCGGCTACCTGCACCTGGACGCGCATCAGGCCGTCGAAGGACTGATAGGTCTTGTTACCCTTCTTCCCGCCGATCGACGCGCCGTACTCCTGGGCAAGAAGCGCGTCGAAGCTGGAGATATCGCCCATGGTGTGATCGCGGAAGCGCGTGATCTGCGCGCTGAGATCAACGGCATAGGCGATGACCTTGCGGACCATCTCGTCTTCGAGCTTGTCCGCAGCCTTGATGTTGGCGACAGGCACCAGGTTGCCCTTGGCGTCATGCATGTATTCGCGGCCGTTCACCAGCGTGACGCCGGCTTCGGGCTTCTCTTCAAGGATGACTGTGTCCATGGTCATGGTCCTTCAGATTTTCGGGGAGAGGGCCCGGAAGGCGGTCACGTTGTCGCCACTGGCGACATCCGTGATGTCCGCCGCCGCCTTCCGGTTTCGGAGATCGTCGCGCCCGGCCGACAGGCGATGTTCGAGGATGCGGTTTTCCTCCTCGACTTCCTGGGCGAGCGCGACGGCCGTGTTGATTTTGTCGGTGATCTGCCGGGCCTCGCCGAATGGTACGGCTCGGCCGGTCAGGGAGCTTCGCTGGAGGACCGTGGCGACGGTCCTCCTCAGCTCTTTAAGATGGTCCGAGAGAAGGCGGTCGACGTTCACGACTTCCTCCCCTTGTCGGGATCGAACTTGACCACGGTGCTGGTAACGCCCTGGTCAAGCGCTGCCGCGATCTCGCGTTCCACCATGGTGCGAACGGACATCCCCGCTTCGTCGAACCGGTGAATGGCAAGCTCCTGTTCCATCAGGGTGGCGAGCTTCTGAGTGGCAGCAAGCTGGGTGACGACGGTATGCGCCAGAGAGGAGGGCATCGCCTTTCCCTCGGCCGTGTAGGGAAGGATCACCCTGATCACGTCGAAGATCGCGGTACTCAGTGTGGTGTCGCGCAGGGCAGAGATCATGCCAGCTCTCCCATGTCGCGATTGCGCCATGCGGCTGTCAGGTACTTCAGGGAAATATCCTCACCGGCGCCGAGAGCCTGCATCGCGGCTGCGCGGACAGTTCGGTCGATATTGCGCAAGGCGCCCGGCTTCGATGCGACGCCGATGAGGAACTTGACGCAATCGGCGTCTTCGATCCCCCATGCGTCGATCAGGAGGCGCGCATCTCCAACTGGATCGCGCTCTGAACGCAAACGCCGATCGAAGCGGGTCACGACCTGGGCACGGCTGGCGATCGAACCGCGATCCTTGAGGAACGCGGCGCCGGTGTCCTCGTTGCCGATCAGGGTAATGCCGCAGTTATAGTTGTCGACGAAGTGACGAAGCTGGTTGATCGCGTCGGGCACAAGGTTCTGTGCCTCGTCGATGATCAACAGGGTGCCGTCGCCGATACGTTGCAACTTCCTGCCGATGGCACGAACCAGACGCGCAGGATTATGTTCATGAACATCCAGCTCCGTCGCCAGCTCGACGAGGAGGCCATGAACGGTCTTCGTATGCGGGCTGACCGTCGCCATCCATGTATGAGGGCGGGTCGCGACGAAGTGGCGAGCGGCCGTGGTCTTACCGGCTCCCGATGGAAGCACAACCATGGTGAAGCCGGACGAGAGCTGCGAATAGAGCAGGACGTTGAAGATTTCAGCGCCGGTCGCGGTGCGAATGAACTTCGGCGAAACCGGAAGCGTGGCGGCAATCCCGGCACTCTCCTCCAGGGCATCGAGCCAATTGCTGATGTCATCGTTGGGGTTTTCGAGGAGGCCCGGATAATTCCCGTTCGACCACTGGTTAAAGGTGCCGTCTTTCACTCCGGAGCGCCGGGAGACTTCCGCTTTGTTCCAACCATGCTCTCTGGCCACGTCGATGACGCGGGAGAGGAGCTTGCGCCACCGTTCCACCTCGGCAGGGCCGTGCTTGTCCACGAACGCCTGTGTCGGCGTCGGGAAATTCCATTCGGGAATTGTGTTGATCGGCTTTTTCATCTAGGGTTCCTTTGCTTTGATTGTTGCGGGCCTCGTGCCCGCTATTTTTTTTGGGAACCGAACGCACTACTACTCGGCTCTATGCTTTCGACCGGACGCTGTACTCACCGGTCGATTTCCTTTCGGAAATGGCAGGATGGCGGCATCGCCGCCGGCAAGCCGGGCAAGGCCCCGGCTGAAGTTGTCTTCGAACTGCTGTTCGTCGATTTCGTCGACGGCGGTTGCGGGGGCGGCCTGCTGGCGCGTTATGAGACGCGTCACCTTCGGCCGCGTCGGCTTTGCCTTCGTCGCTTGGTCGCTTTCGCCACGGCCCATCAACTCCTTCAGCTGCAGATCGCTGAGGCGGCGGGCCGCGTCCTTCTGGACCTTGAGGGATTTGGCGAAATCGCTCTTCGCGCGCGCCGTCTCACGCGCCGCTGCCTGGCAATCGAACCCGGTCTTGTCGATGCAGGCCGCCTCGCAGATAAGACGCCCCTGCGGGTCATAGACCTTTACCGTTCCATGCAGATCGGACGGATCGAAGCGCACGGTCAGCTTCTTGCCGACCCACTGGTTCAACTCACGCGACCAGTAACGATTGCCAAAGAGGTGCACGGCACCATTCGGCTTGCGGGCCTTGATCGTTTCGGCCGTGAGCATCCAGAGCGAGCGCTGAATCGGACTTGCGAAACGGGGAGCGTTCAAGGGCTCGGCGAGGCTGGCGGCGAATGTCGCGTCGAAGCTCCGGCCCTTCGCTGTCTCCGTCTTGCGACCCTCGCGCGCATTGTGTTCGGCAATCCGGTCGGCGACATGTGTTTCGAGCTGGTCGAGCGGGACGGCCCATTCGCCGTAGTTTTCCGGCTTGTGCTCCGGGCTGCGACCGGTATAGGCCCCAGCCATGTCAGGATGCTTGGAGATTTCCTCGGCAAGGTCGCCCCAGCCGCGCTCGATCGGCTTCGACTGGCCGGAATAGGGTTTGACGAAGCGACCGTCGATGCCGAGCGTTTTCAAGAGGCCGGCGACCTCGTCTTCCGTGATCTTGAAACGGTTTCGCCGCTTCGCCCTGCCGGAGATTTTCTTGGACGCGAAGGCCTTGCCGTTGTCCATATAGAGGCGCTTGGGGATGCCATGGTCCTCGACCATGCGGCCGATTATGGTGCGAACGGCTTCCCAGGTCTCCGCCTCGGCAAGGGTCCAGGAGAGGATTTTCCGCGAATAGAGGTCCTGTGTCGCCATCAGGTAGACGCGCGTCGGCTTGTCCCGGCCCGGCAGCATGACATGCAGGTCGAGCTTGTGCCCGTCCGTGTTGGCGTATTCCATCGCCGCGAGATGGGCGACGGAGCGCTGTTGCGCGGGCAGGAGCTTCATCGCCTCTTCCTTGCCCTTGCGGGCGAGGATCTGCACGGCACGCGGGACCTTGATGTCCATGTGGCGGCGCAATGTCCGCTCGGCCGGAATGGGTGCCCATCCCTTTTTCTTGGCGACCTCCTTCATGCGACGATAGCAGGAGGAGAACTTGGGACCTTCCGGGCGAAGATAATCCGAAGCCAGCACGTCCCAGGCGTCGGGATGGCATTCCGCGGTCTTGATATCCTCGCCGTTCGCCGTGGCACTATCGGGAGCAAGGGCGGCAAGCCAGTCCTGGCGCGGCTTTCCCTCCACCTTCTGCCGCCATTCGTATAGCGAGCTGCGTGCGACGTCGAACTTGGTCTCGCAATAGCGCGCGGCCTGGGCGGCATTGATGCCTGCCGCTCGCATGCTCTCCCATGTGGTCAAAACATCCAGCCGCTTCTGGCACACGGCACGCTGGTCATCGGTGAGCGCTTCGAACCGCCTCCAAAGCAGGTTCGAAGCAGCCGTCTGCGGGATGTTCGGTGCGGCCTCGATGAAGGCAAGCTTCGATCGAGCGGCATCGGAAAGCAGAGAGACATGGTATTGGAACCCTCCGCCGCCTTCGCGGCCGGTAAGCTTCCGGCATCGCGAGGCATCCATTCGCCATCCCTCGCGGAAAACCACCTTGTCGAAGCCCTTGACGGTCGCGGGCAGGCCGGGCAGCTGCGCGGCGGCAAGCTCGGCGAGGCTGAACCACTCCTTCATGCGCGACCGCCCTTCTTCTCTGCCATCCAGGCGCGAATGTCGGCTTCGTTTTCGCGGCAGAACATCAGCGTGGCGCGCACCGCGTGGATGCGCTCCATCAGCATTTCTGCCTCGGCCTGCTTCATCCGGCCGGACTGCACTTCGCGGGGATAGACCCGTTCGCGCATCGCGATTTCCCGGTCGATCTCGGCGATCTGGCCGATGATGGAGATCTTGCCGGCCATCAGCCTTCACCCCGCCGAATGCGGACGGGCGTCGCCGTCAGTTTGCGGATTTCCGCGCCGATGGCGCGTTGCTCCTGGCGAAGGCGCTCGATTTCGGCAAGGCGCGCTTCGTCGCCCTGCAAGAGCAGGAGGCCGTCTTCCGAAACAATGACGTCCCAAAGCCAGACGGCGCCGGTGGCGCGCACAAAGGCCTTGAAGCGCACAAGGCTGATATCGTGCCCTTCCTTGCTTTCCGCCGTATAGGCGTCGAGCGAGGCCTTCGAGATCGAAGGCAGGCCGAGATAGGTCGCCATGCGCGCGGCGATCGTCGGGCGATCACAAGGGCACTCCCGAATGGCGCGCGCCATTTCGCGGCGAAGGCGGCTGCGAAAGCGGGCAATGTCTATGCGCTCGACGGGCGTCCGGCTCGGGAAGACCGGCTCGGCGAAGAAATCGGCCTGGGCGGGGTCTGGCTTCGTCATGCCGCTTCCGCCTCACGCTTGATGCTGGCCATCAGATTGCCAAGGCCCGCGTCCTGGTCGACACCGATATGGACGAGGAACTCCTGCCGTGTCTGTTCGCTCGCCCCGTCCCAGGCGGCGATCAGCTTGGCCAGCAATGCCGCCTGAGGATCGACGGCGGGCTTTTCCGGCTTCAGCCAGGAGAGCGCCAGCTTCAGATCCGGCTTTTCCTTCAGCGCGGCGGCAATGCGCAACTGGTCGTCGGCGGGCAGCTTCGCCAGCTTCAGGAGCTTCGACTGGTCGGTCTCGGCCTCGGTGCCTCGCACCGCCGCCCGCAGGGTCGGATGCAGGTTCTGGCCGATACGGGTCACATTAAAATATGTGCGCCTGCCGAAGCCGAGCCGCTCTTGGACGTGCTCTGACAGGTCGCGGCCAGGGGCGAAGACAAAAGTGCAATCGTTGCACTTTTCAGCGGAGTATTGTCCACGCTCGATCTTGCCGTGCTGCTTTTCCCAAAGCTCGCGGTATTTCATCACGAAGATTGCGCGGTCGAGCGCACTCAGCTCGTTGCGATAGAGGTTCTCGGCGATCTCCATCATCTGCGCCTCGGGGCCATCTGCCTCGACAACGAGCGCGTCCAGTTCCTCCCACCCGATGATATCGGCCGCGGCGCAGCGATGCCCGCCGACGATCAGGCTGAAGGGTGTCGCGCCCTTGTTCTTCGCCGGCGTGCGGCGCACCGTGATCGGCGATATCTGCCCGCGCGCCTCGAACGACGCGCCGATGGCGGCGGCCATGTCCATGTCCACCGGCCGCAGGCGGTCCCCACGGTAGAGGTCTTTCAGCTTCAGTCGGATAAGTTCGGCCATGCCTATGCGGCCTCCGCGTCTTCGGCGAGCGCCGTCATGAAATTGTCCTTGGCCCGCGCGGAAATCCGCTCGTAGGCCCGTTCGAAGACTGGCTCATACCGCCGCTGGTCGACCGTTCGGATCGACTGCAGCACCATGGCGCGGCCGACGCCGAGCAGCTTGGTCAACCGGCGGCGTGGGATACCGAACTCGTTGTTCAGGATGTGGATCGTGATCTGCCGGGCGAGCTTCGCATCGAACATCTCGACCGGCGGATTGATGAGATACCGGATCGGCAGGTGGTTGAAGTGCGACCGGCTGGCGCGGAAAGCGGCGCTGACCATGGCGGCCAGGCGCTCGTCTTCGGAATAGGGATTACGCATGACAAAAACTCCCTTTGGTTGTGCCGCACGACTCATGACAAGCTGGCGGTGCCAGGCGGGGAGGCAACCCGGCCTGGCACCTGTCATCCCCACGCGCGCGAACCACATGGAGACGATCGAAATGGACGAGGAAACGGACGAGCTGATCCTGGCGACGCAATCCATGTGCGACGGGCAGAACATGGCGATAGCGGCTATTGCTCTCGCGCTCATAGACAAGGGCGCTATTGACCGGGTGAGGCTGTTCGACATCATCGAAAGCCTCCACGGGATTTTGGCGGCTGATTATGTCGGCGCCCTTGGCGATATTGGTGACGCAGAGGTTGGCCTGTCGCGTCTGCGCGCATGGCTAGACGCTTCTGACTGGAAAGAGGGGAAGGTTGTGGAAGAGCTCCACAAACTAGAAGGCGCAGAGTTTCTCCGCAGCCAGCTGAAACTAGCAAATTCGAAACGTAGGAAGCCACCACCGAAGCAGGGAACTGATTGAAGGGGTCGAAATCGGAGACGTTCCCCATCACATCGCCCTCTGCAGCACGATAGCGAGTACCGCGAAGAGTGCCGCAAACGGCACCCCGCAAAGCAGCAACAGTTCCGCGCGCCGGCAGAACGCCGAGTGCGAAGGCACAAAAAGGACCACGTCGATTTTGGACGTGCTTTTCGCCCTATCGGCGCGCGCCGTCATCCGCGATTGTTCGGGTGTGGCGTCGGCGGAGCGGGTCTGACGGCCGGAACCGACGCAGGTTCTGCGGCACAAACCGCGAAAGGCCAGAGCAGCGTTCTTGTTGGCGCCACGCATCATGCCGCTGCCCCGCAGTCGGCCGCCTGCGCCTGGCGGCGCTCCCGCATCGTCGAGCGCTGATAGTTTTCCGCCGGCTGTGGTGATTTGCGGTGGCCGTCCGCATGATAGCGGGAGCGCCAGAGCAGGTGCGGGCGGCTCTGCAGGGCCGCCGCGATGGCACGCTCGCCGGCGGCGTTCGGCTCGCGAAGCGTCGTTCCCGCTGTGCCGCGCGGCAGATTGTAGAGGCGATCGACGTCGAGAAGGGAAAAGCCCGCAAGCGAAAGCTTGCTTTTGACACGATGAGCCTCTTCAAGGCGCGCGGCCGCGGCCTTGTCCGCATGACGGTCAGGGTGCATAAAAGTTCCTCGGTTTGAACGGGGAGGCTCTGCAAAGCCTCCTTTTTCAAGGGTGATTTGGTCCGTATTTATGGGAAAGGAGTATCGCAAAAAATTGCGATGGTAAATAGCTCCATCACAAAATTATGCGATACTGAGATCGCGTGGGAACCTTCGACTACGACGCAGTCTTCAGGCGCATCCTCAGTAAGAATTCCTGGGGAACCGAAGGGGAGTTAGCCAAAAAACTGGGTGTGGCCCCCAATACCTGGACGGCATATAAGAAAGGCAAGACATCGTTCGGGCTTCATGAGATCGCAAAAATTTGCGATACACTAGGAGTGGCGCCGCGTTGGCTTCTATTGGGAGAGGACGAGAAGGGGCAGGCCTCCCTCTACGACCGCGTTGAGCGCATCGTTTTAGAAGAGCATCTCGCGGCCAAGATAAAGCTGCCAGCAACGGCGTTGGCGAAGACCGCTTCCTACTATCTGGCTGGGCTAGAAGAGCGCTTGATCTCTAAGGACGATTGCGAGGAGGTCGATTTGCGATTGCGTCTTCTTCACAAGGAAGTTCGCATTGCTATCGAGAATGCACGTAGCGAGCCGGGCAAAGGGAAACACTCGGCTTGATGCTTGTTCAAGTCGACCACCCTATGCCTGTTCCTTAATGGGACGTTAAATTTGTGCGGCATGTTCTCAACCTGAAACTGTATGTGTGGTAAATCCGATTGATTAACGCGTATCACTGATGGAGGCGGTAAATGGGCTCGGGGGCGGTTTGGCTTGGCTTTGCAATGGTAAACTTCAGCCTATTCGGGGCGGCACTCGCGCGACGCTTCGGTAGGAACCCATGGGGATGGGGAATTCTCTGCCTGCTGCTCGCACTTCCGGGGATTGGGATACTTTGCATAGCGGGTCGCACTCAAGGGGCAAAGGATGCCAAACGCGATGACGCGGATAGCTGGCGCTGGTCCGCTTTGAAACTCGTTGATGAGGATATTAGGGCTGCGGCTGAGACTGCGGCTACCGTTAACCGCGAGCATCTTCTCTCGCAGGTCTACCTCGCTGCCGGGGATCGAAAATACCTGGATGCGGCTTTGCGCTTCGCCTTGGACGACGCCGCCGCCGCGAAGGCTGCGCGGGAGAGCCGACGAGGGCAGAGGAAATACTCCAACCAGATCGCGAACGCGCAATCGTGATCTGGCCGTTCTCCGGGGCCGATGGTAGGAACCTCAAGGCCCCTGAAAATACCGCGATTTTTCAAGGTTCCCCTATTTATTTCAATGATTTGGCATCGTTTGCGGCGCAAGGTTCCGCCTCAGGAGGAACCTCGAATTGGATTTTTCCGCATTTCCGGGGAGCCGCCGCCTTCGCCAGGCGCGCACGCCCCGCCACCGCCACTCTAGATTTTTCAATGGTTTGAAGAGGCTTCGAAGGCTTCTCGGCCGTTTTTGAGGCAGCGCTTGAAGCCAAGCCCGCTTTCACCCATACTTCGCACGCTCAAGGGTGTTTCCACCGAGCCAGCTGTCAAAAACGCTCCGCGCCCTGATCCGCCGTGCTCCCGCCGAAGCCCCTGATTTTTCGGCCTTTCTCGCCAGTTCCCGGCTATTCCCGGATATTCCCGCCTCGTCCGGATATATGTGTCGGACAACAACGGCTTCAATAGGGTCCATGGAAATCTATTGCTGTCCACTGACAGCCGCAATTTTTGGTGGTATCTTTCCGAGAAAATATCCCTATAAATCAATCTGATAGAAAACTTCGAAATTTACGCGGGATTTGAACCCGCAACCGTTGAAAATGCGAAAATCACCGAGGCGGAATGGTCGTCATTGGCTGTGGCCGGAGTTCGGTAGAAGAGTTGACGGGTGTATCAAAGTCAACCGACGGTCCCTGATCTGACAAAACGAGAGCGTCCTCATCTCGTCTTTCCACAGCCAGTTGTAGGGATCGTTTCGTCGAGAACAGCGGGGGCGGAGTATCTCTGATCAGGGAGGTCGCCTGCGTTCTGTCGGCTTGTATGAGGACAGCGACGAGAGTCTGCGAACAGATCATGCAAGGCAGCTTGCAGTTTCAGCTAGCAATACGGATAATGGTGAGACACCTTATCTAGTTGATAAGGCTAATCCGCTGTAGGCATGTCCGCCTTCCCACCGAGACAGGAACGTTGGTTCTGACTCTTTCAAGAGCCTAACCACAACGGCTGACTATCGCTTCGCATTTTCCTGGTTGATGGCGGAGTGTTGCAACGCATACCCGCATGATTGTCGCTAGGGCGATCCAATGAGAAGGCCGGGATCTTGCGATCCCGGCCTTCCGGCAGGCGTCACTTGGATCCCGGGGGAGGGAGACCTAGTGGGCCATGGCGATCTGTCCCTGCATGCTGAGCCCGTTGAGGGCGGCGTTCATGGCGATGGCGGTGACCGCGCCCATGATGACGGGGGAGTGGAACACCACCTGCGACCAGTCCGGCATGAACTGGAAGAAGTCCGGCTTGACGATGGTGATCATCGCCATGGCGACGCTCAAGCCCACCACCATGAAGTTGTTGAAGGTCGTGTCGAAGTCGATCTTCTGCAGGGTCTTCATGCCGACGACGACCAGCGTGCCGAACATCACGAACCCCGCGCCGCCGACCACGGGCTTGGGCAGCGAGGCGATGGCCGTCGCCAGCACCGGCGACAGGCCGAGCACGATGAGGAACCCGCCGGCCAGCGCTACGGTCCAGCGGCTGCGCATGCCCGTGATGTTCACCAGCGCGACGTTTTCCGAGAAGGCGGTATAGGGGAACGAGTTCAGCATGCCGCCGAGCATCGTCGACAGGCCGTCGGCCCGAAGCAGGTCGGCGATGGTGCGCTCCGTCGCGGGCCGGCCGACCATCTCGCCGACGGCGATCGTGTCGCCGACGGATTCCACCCACGTGATGGCGACGACGAGGCACATCGTCAGGACGGGCACGAGATGGAAGGTCGGCATTCCGAAGTGGAAGGGCGTGACGATTGCGACCGGCGCCGCATCCTTGACCGCGCTGAAATCGAGCATGCCCATAACGGCGGCGAAGACGACCCCGACGACCAGGCCGAGGAAGACCGAAATGTTCTTCACGAAGCCGCGGCCGAACATGTTCAGGAGAACGATGACGGCGAGCACGAGGAAGGCGAGGCCGATATAGGCGGGCCGGCCCGCATCCGGCATGAAACCGCCCGCGGCATATTGGATCGCGACCGGCAGCAGGCTGAGCCCCATCACCGTCAGCACCGCGCCGACGACGACGGGCGGGAAGGCCCTGACGATGTAGCGGCCGCGCGGCGCCATGAAGATGGCGAAGAGCCCCGCCGCGATGACCGCGCCGTAGACGGCCTGCAGGCCGGCATTGGGGCCATCCGCAAGGATTGCCGGATTGTTGCCGATGGCGATGACCGGCGAGATCGCGGCGAAGGTGATGCCCTGCATCAGCGGCATGCGCACGCCGAAGCGCCAGAAGCCGACGGTCTGGATCAACGTGGCGAGGCCGCAGGTGATGAGGTCGGCCTGGATCAGATAGGCGATCTGGGCCTGCGTGAGGTTGAGGGCGCCGCCGATGATGAAGGGTACGGCAATGGCGCCGGTATACATGACGAGCACGTGCTGGAGCGCGAACACCGCCATGCGGGCGGCAGGATCTCATCGACGGGATGGACATGCCGTGCAGTCTCGTTGGCGCCGGCCGCAGCCGCGCCATGGTCCGCTTGTCGGGACATGGGCTGAACTCCTGAAGGGAAAGGAAAGGGCGACGGCGTCCGGCGTTTACCAGAAGCCTTCGTGGGCTTTCGCGATCTCTCCTTCAAGCGTCGGAACGGGGCCGACGACCGCCACCCGGCGCTGCCCGGCGTCGAAAATGTGCTCGCAGGGCATGTCCATTGTCAGGTTTTCCGGATTGTCGCCGGTCAGTTCCGCAAGGTGTTTTTCCGTCATGCCGTAGACGAGCCGGCCGATGCCTGCCCAATAGGTGCCGCCCGCGCACATGCGGCACGGCTCCACCGAGGTGACGAGCGTGCATTCGGCGAGGAATTCCGGCGAATAGGCCTTGGCGGCGTCGCGCGCGAGGTTCATCTCCGCGTGGCTGGCGCCCTTGTCGTCCTTGAACGTGTTGTCGGAGATCAGGAGCACCGCTCCATCCGGCCCCGCCAGTAGCACGCCGAATGGGTGGTTGCCCGCCGCCCGGCTTTCCTCCGCGATCTTCATCGTCTCGCGCAGATTGCGCAGGTCGATGTCCGTTGCCTGTCCCTTGTTCTGTCTGTCGAGCATTCGTCACTCCTCCTGAACGCTTAAAACTCCCGGGATCAGAGTGCGCGAGAAGGGGGCTTGCGCCAATTTGAATGAATTGCGCATAGCGTGCGAAAAAACTGCACAGGGAGATTGTTGTGTCAGCGTTTTCGCGGGAGTTCTTCACCTTCGTGGAAGTGGCGCGCGAGCGCTCCATCCGCCGCGCAGCGGAAAAGCTCAATCTTTCGGCCTCCGCCCTCAGCCGCCAGATGTAGATCCTCGAACAGACTTTCGGTGCGCGATTGTTCGTGCGCATGCCGCAGGGCGTGCAATTGACGGAACAGGGGCAGGCGCTGCTGGCGCAGGCCGAGCGTTGGCTGGATGACGAAAGCGCGCTGCAGGCCGGTGGCAACGCGGCCGGCACGCTGCGGCTCGGCGTCATGGAATGCCTTGTGCCCTACATTCTGCCGGGGCTGGAGGCGGAGACGGGGCCGTCCACGCTGAAGGTCTCGGTGGGGGATACCGGCACGCTGGTCAGCCAGCTCTGCCGCAACGAGATCGATGCGCTCCTCGCCTTCAACGTGCCGCGCCTGCCCGAGCTTCGGGTCTATGACGAGCGGAGCTACAACCTCGGAGTGGTCTATGCACTGGCACTTGCGCCCTCGGGCAAGCCGCCGCTCCGCATCGAAAACTGCCTCGGCCGGCCGCTCTGCTTGCCCAATACCAGCCTTTCAGTCTGGCCGCGGCTCGATGCGGAGGTCTACCGCATTCATGCCGAGCCGCATATCGCGCTGAGGAGCAATTCCATCGCCCTCATCATGGAATATGTCGCGGCAGGCAAGGGCATCAGCTTCCTAACCTGACTGGACGCGGCGGCGGGCGTCGCCGAGGGGCGCTTCCTGTTCGCGCGGCTCGCAAACCGCCGCCTGTCGGAAAAGCTCTATCTCTGCGCGGCGGCCAATGCCCCGCCCAGGCCCTTCCAGGCGGCGCGCACCCGCGCGCTCTTCCGCCGCGTTCCTCAGTCCCCGCAAACGGAGTCTGGAAGCAGTGAGAGCTTTCTCGAGGGTGAACATGGCCTTCACCAACGCAACGAGTTGTGACCTATCGGGCTAACCGTCCTTATCCCATCAACGCCTTTAAGGGTATAGATAAGAATCTAGACGTGCGCCGCGTGACGCGGCGCGCATTATGATTAGAGGCTGCTGCCACTTTTTCAGCGACGTCAGTCGGAACCCATTTCGACAAGAGGTCCTTGTTCTCTGCGAGGAAGTGTTTCGCGCCTTCTTCACCCGCAGCTTGGTTTTCCGTTTGCCACGCCAAGAGCTTACTGACAGTTTCGTTGCTCCAGCCGCGCGTGATGAAATACGCCATAACCTCCGGGCTCGTCCAGTCTGCGAACGCCTTTGTCTGTGCGATCGATGTCAGTCGGCACGATGGAGCTTCGCGGAAGCCGCGGATCGTGCCCCTGGCTTCCTCATCCGTTCGAAACCTTTCCGGTCTCGATGGCTCGTGAGGAGGGCCGCATGGAGCGTTCAGATCGACACGGCACTTCCTCCTTCTGATCGACGATAGCGGTGCTGAAGGAGAGGGGTGATCGCGTCGTCTTTCTGTGAACCATCAACATAATCGCTTTTCGCCTGGTTCCTTTCAGCCTAGGTTGCCGGGGAAAGGCCATGGAATCCATGGACTTTCGTGCGATTCTGCCTGGGGAGGACACATGAACCCGACTGAGCCCGTCTACGGGACGGTGACGCTGCTGCTGATCGCGGCGGCCGCCGTTGCGCTGCTTCTTCTGCTCATCCTGCGGTTCCGCCTGCATGCTTTCGTCGCGCTCGTGCTGGTCAGCCTGCTGACCGCGCTGGTCACGGGCATCTCCTTCCAGGACGTGGTTCCGACGCTCTTGCAGGGCTTCGGCTCGACGCTCGCCTCGGTCGCGCTCCTGGTCGGCTTCGGCGCGATGATCGGGCGGATGCTGGAGGTTTCAGGCGGCGCGCAGGTGCTTGCCGACCGGCTGATCGGGCAATTCGGCCATGATCGCGCGCCTTTCGCACTCGGCGTTGCCTCGCTGCTGTTCGGCTTTCCGATCTTCTTCGACGCTGGTCTCGTGGTGATGCTGCCGATCATCTTCAGCGTCGCCCATCGTTTCGGCGGCTCGGTGCTGCTTTATGCTCTGCCATCGGCGGGTGCCTTCGCGGTCATGCACGCCTTCCTGCCGCCCCACCCGGGTCCGGTCGCCGCGGGCGAACTGCTGGGAGCCGATATCGGCCTTCTGGTGCTGGTCGGCCTCGTCGTCGCCCTGCCGACCTGGTATCTGGGCAGCTATCTCTTCGGCCTTTGGGCCGGCAAGCGTTTCGAGCTGCCGGTGCCGGAACTTCTCGGTTCGCTCAGCGAGACGGCGCACGACCGCGAACCGCCGTCCTTCGGCAAGGTGATGCTCGTGCTCCTGCTGCCGCTGGCGCTGATCTTCCTCAATACCGGCCTCGGCACGCTGGTGAGCGCCAAGGTGATCGACGGCGATGCTTTGTGGGTGAGCATCCTGCGCATGGCCGGGCAGACGCCGGTCGCGCTACTCATCACCGTGCTCGTCGGCATGTGGATGCTCAGCGGTCAGCGTACGCTCAAGGACATGGAAAAATTGATGGATGGGGCCCTCGGACCGGTTTGCGCCATCATCCTGGTGACCGGGGCCGGCGGCATGTTCGGCGGCGTGCTGCGCGCAAGCGGCATCGGCCAGGCACTCGCCGGCAGCCTGGAGGCGGTCGGCATGCCGCTGATCGTCGCCGCCTTCCTCATCTCCACCGCGCTGCGCGTGGCGCAGGGCTCGGCCACCGTGGCGTTGACCACGACGGCGGGCTTGCTCGCGCCCACCGTCGCCGCGACGACGGGGCTGAGCTCCTTCGACCTGTGCTTCCTCGTCATCGCCATCGCCTGCGGCGCGACGGTGCTCAGCCATGTCAACGATTCCGGCTTCTGGCTGGTCGGCCGCTTCCTCCAGATGGACGAACGGACCACGCTCCAGACCTGGACGGTGATGGAAACCCTGCTCGGCGTCATCGGCTTCGCCTTCGCCCTTGTCGGATGGTGGATACTATGAGCGGAGAGCTGCACCATATCGTGGTGATGGGCGTTTCCGGCAGCGGCAAGACCACCGTCGGGGAGGCGCTTGCCGAAAGGCTCGGCTGGCGTTTCATCGAGGGCGACAGCTTCCATCCGCCGGAGAACGTGGCCAAGATGTCGGCCGGGATTCCGCTCGACGACAACGATCGTGCTCCATGGCTGAAGGCGCTGGCGGCGGAGATTGCCAGGGATGAGGCGGCCGGCCGGCCCTCCGTGGTCGGATGCTCCGCGCTGAAGCGCGCCTATCGCAATATCCTGCGCAGCGGAGCGCCACGGGTGCGCTTCGTGCATGTCCACGGTGATCGCGCCGTGCTGGCCGATCGGCTTTCGCACCGCGCCGGGCACTTCTTCCCTGCCTCCCTGCTCGACTCGCAGCTTGCTGCGCTCGAACCGCTTGGCCCGGATGAGGACGGCGTGATCGTCGACGTGGCGCTTTCGACCACTGAACAGATCGACCTCGCAATGCGGGAGCTCGGCTACTGACACGGCTTCGGCAGGCTGAGTGAGCGGTGGGGCAACCTTTATATAGAACCCATCTCCACCGCGACACGGCGCAATTGCTCCAGAAACATTGACTGTAGCCCGCTCGGCAACCAGTTCTCGCGCATGGTGATGCCGATCGTGCGCATTCCGAGCCGTTGCCGCACATCTTCGCTGACGGGGATGCAATGCAAGAGCCCCTCCCGTTCTTCGACGGCGATCTGGCGGCGGGAGAGCATGGACAGGCGGTCGCTTTCCATGATGATGGCGCGGGTGAGAACAAGGGAGCTTGTTTCTATGCTGGTTCGCGGGGGTGAGGGGCATTTCTCGAAGAGGGCATCGAATGCGGCGCGAATGGGAGTTCCGGGCCGCTGCGCGACCCATTCCTGCCATGCGAGGTCGTCCAACGATGCGCCTCTCGCGCCGCTGGACAGAAGAGGATGGTTCGTCCGGCCCACGATGGCATACGGATCGTCGAACAGGGCTTCGGTCTTCAGGCCCGAAAGTTCGCTTCCCGAGCGCAGCGCACCGATCAGGATGTCGCTTGCCCCCATCCGCAACTGCTGGGACAGGAGCTCGTAGGAACCGTCCACCACTTCGATCTTCGCGTTCGGATGGGCGGCCAGCAAGGAGTTGATCGCCCGGCCGAGCAGCAGCGTGCGGGCAAGCGGCAGGCTGGCGATCTTGATCCGGCCTTCCATGCGGCCCTCGAGCTCGCGCAGCTCATCGACCGCCTGCTCAAGTTCGGTCAGTGCCACGCGCCAGCGCATCGCGAGGCGGCGGCCGATCGCGTTCGGGGCCACGCCGCTCGGGCCGCGCATGAGGATCGCCCTGCCCACATTGGCCTGCAGCTCGTGAAGCGTCCGGTGCAGCGCCCCCGGCGAGCCGCCTCCGCTGCGGGCCGCTTCGGTGATCGAGCCGCTGGCGGCCAGCGTGATCAGCGCCTCGATCTGGCGAAAGGTGATGCGGACCATGCCCTTCGAGATCAGGGCAGGATCGCGCTGGGAACTCTGGCCCAGTGCCTCGGCCAAGGCCGAGGACAGCTGCTCTTCCATGCGGCGCAGCCGGGCGAGAAGCACCTCGCCCGCGGCCGTCGGCTCGCTGCCGGCGGCGTAACGGTTCAGAAGCCTGGCGCCGAAGCGCTGCTCGATGCCGGCGAGCGCAACGGAGACGGAAGGCTGCGAGACGTTCAGCCCGGCCGCCGCCCTGTTGAGGCTGCCGCTCTCGCAGACCTGCATGAAGAGCCGAAGATGACGGATATTGAGACCTGAAACGTTCATGGCGTTCGGAATCTAATTCAAAAAAAACTATAACACGCTTCGGCTTTGGTATTAGCATCGGAACACCGGTTGATGCCAGTCTCCGCGCTGTAAAGTGGAGGAGCATGGATATGCATCAGAAGACCGGGCTTGTTGTCAGCGCCCATTCCGCCGATTTCGTCTGGCGGGCCGGCGGCGCAATCGCGGCCCACGCAAAGCAGGGTTACGCCGTCACCGTTGTCTGCCTTTCGTTCGGGGAACGGGGCGAATCGGCCAAGCTCTGGCGCAAGCCGGGCATGATGCTCGACGTGGTGAAGGCCGACCGTCGCCGTGAGGCGGAAAACGCTGCAAAGGCGCTCGGTGTCCACGATATCCAGTTCTACGATCTCGGCGATTATCCCATGCAGGTCACGCCGGAGGCATTCGACAGGCTAGTGGATCTCTATCGCGCCGTCCGGCCGGAATTCATGCTGACCCATTCGCGTCAGGATCCCTACAACTTCGATCACCCGATGGCGACCGAGTTTGCGCAGCATGCGCGCGTCATCGCCCAGGCGCATGGCCACAAGTCGGGGGAGCCCGTCCTTGGTGCGCCGCCGGTCTATCTCTTCGAGCCGCACCAGCCGGAACAGTGCAACTGGAAGCCAAATTTCCTTCTCGATATCAGCGATGTCTGGGAGAGGAAGCTGGCGGCGATCAAATGCATGGAAGGGCAGGAGCATCTTTGGGAATATTATACCCGGGTCGCTCTCCAGCGCGGCGTTCAGGCTTCGCGCAACTCCGACTACAAGATCACCTATGGCGAAGCCTATGAGGCCGTCTTCCCGCATGTCACCGGCACGCTGGGGCATGGAGCACTGGCATGAACGTCGTGCACCGGAACATTGATCGGGCGCCGCTCGATGTCGTCAACGCGCTGTCGGAATGCGGTGTCGCGACCGTACACGAGGCCATGGGGCGCGTCGGGCTGATGCAGTCCCATATGCGGCCGATCTGGCGCGGCGCGCGGGTCGCCGGCACGGCGGTGACGGTCTCGATCCCGCCGGCGGACAACTGGATGATCCATGTGGCGGTGGAACAGTGCCGGGAGGGCGACATTCTCGTGGTCGCCCCGACCTCGCTGTGCGATGCCGGCTATTTCGGTGAATTGCTCGCGACATCGCTCAAGGTGCGCGGCGTGCGTGGCCTGGTGATCGAAGCCGGCGTGCGGGACATCGCCGAGCTTGAGGAGATGGGCTTTCCCGTCTGGTCGCGTTTCGTCTCCGCGCAGGGCACGGTCAAGGCGACGCTCGGCTCCGTCAATGTTCCGATCGTGTGCGCCGGCGCCGCCATCGCGCCTGGCGATGTCATCATAGCGGACGATGACGGCGTGATGGTCGTGCCGAAGGCCGAGGCGCAAACCGCGCTTGAGGCATCACGGGCAAGGCTGGACAAGGAGCGGCAGACCCGGGCACGGCTCGCCGCAGGCGAGCTGGGCCTGGATATCTACAGGATGCGGGAGGCTTTGGCCGCAAAGGGGCTGACCTACATCGATTGATCGAAGGCCGGGAAGGTGGAGGAACCTTTCCCGCACGGGAGGACGAATGACCACGATTGCTTTCATCGGCTTCGGCGAGGCGGCACAGTCCATCGCCGGCGGCCTTGGTGGCCGAAATGCCGCGCGGCTTGCCGCCTATGACCTGCGCTTCAAGGATCCGGCAGCCTCTGCCGTCCTGCGCGATATCGCAGCGCAACGCGGCGTGGAGCCGCTTGACGATATTGCCGGCATTGCTTCGGCGGATGTTGTGCTGTCGCTCGTCGTCGGTGCGGCGACCAGGGCCGTTGCCACATCGGCGGCGCCGCATCTTTCGGAGCAGGCGATCTTCATCGATCTCAATTCCGTCGGTCCGGATACCAAGGCGCTCGCCGCCAGGGAAATAGCGGCCGGCAAGGGAAGCTTCGTCGAGGGCGCCGTCATGGCCCGCGTGCCGCCCTATGCGGAGAAGGTGCCGATCCTGGTTGCCGGCAAACGCGCGGGCGAGATCGCCGACCGCCTCAATGCGCTCGGCATGAACCTTGAGGCCGTCGGGGATACGCCCGGCCAGGCCTCGTCGCTCAAGATGATCCGGTCGGTGATGATCAAGGGCGTGGAAGCGCTGCTGATCGAGGCGCTTTCCTCGGCGGAGCGCGCCGGCGTCACCGAGCGCATCCTGGATTCCGTCGGAGAAACCTTTCCCGGGCTCGACTGGCGCCAGGTCGCGGACTACTACCTGTCGCGAACTTTCGAACACGGTGCGCGTCGCGTGACCGAGATGACCGAGGCGGCCGAGACGATCGAATCCTTCGGTCTGAAGGCACCCATGTCGCGGGCCGCCTGCGAGACCATAGCTGCCGCCCATGCGGCGATGAAGGATCAGGGCCTTGCCGTGACGGACGGATATCGCGGTTTCGTGCCCGTGCTGGCACGCCGCCTGGCAGGGGATCTCTGAGATGGACGGCATTCTTCAGTCGCTCGGCGTCATCTTCAGCTTCTCCGGCCTGGCGGTCCTCATCGCCGGGGCGTTGCTCGGCATCGTCATCGGCGCCTTGCCGGGCCTCGGCCCGTCGATCGGGCTGAGCCTTCTCATCCCCTTCACCTACAATCTCGGCCCCGAGCTCAGCATGCTGATGATGATCTCGCTCTACACTTCGGCCGAGTATGGCGGGTCGATCAGCGCGATCCTGCTCTCGACACCCGGCACGGCGGCCGCTGCCGCCACCGCCATCGACGGCTACGCCATGGCGCGCAAGGGCAAGGCGAACGAGGCCATATCGATCTCGCTAACCGCGTCCACGGTGGGCGGTGTCTTCGGTGGTCTGGCCCTGCTGTTGCTGGCGATGCCGCTGGCGGCGCTTGCCCTCAGGTTCGGCCCGGCCGGCTATTTCGCGGTCGGCGTGTTCGGCCTCACGTCGGTTGCCGCGCTGTCCGGCGGCTCGCTGGTCAAGGGTCTCGTCTGCGCGGCCTTCGGCCTCGCGCTTGCGACGATCGGCATCGATCCCATCGCCGGCACGCCGCGTTTCACCTTCGGCCTGTTCGAGCTTTATGAAGGCGTGCCGTTCCTCGCCGCGCTCATCGGTCTCTTCGCCGTGTCGGAGGCGCTGGTGATGATCGAAACCCGCGTGGCGGCAGCCCCTGTCATCAAGGACAAGGTCGGCCACGTCTTCATGTCCGGCGCGCTGTGGAAGGAAACCTGGCGCTCCATGCTGTCGGGTTCGGTCATCGGCACCCTGCTCGGCATCCTGCCCGGCGTCGGTGGCAACATCGCCTGTTGGGTCGCCCGCGATTATGCCCGGGCGCGTGATCCCCACCCCGAGGAATATGGCCACGGCTCCGCAAACGGCATCGCCGCGCCCGAGGCCTCCAACAATGCGACCGTCGGCGGTGCGCTCGTCCCGCTGCTCGCGCTTGGCGTGCCGGGGTCTCCGACGACCGCCATCATGGTCGGCGCCCTCATCATGCACGGCCTTCATCCCGGCCCGCAGCTCTTCACGGAAGCACCCTCGCTGGTCTATGCGATCCTCTTCGGCACGATCATCGCCTCCCTGGTGCAATACGCCGCGGGCTCGCTGTTCCTGCCGCTGATGGCGCGGGTGATGCGCCTGCCGGATGCGGTCATCGCCGTCGGCATCATGGCCTTTGCGGTGCTCGGCGCCTTCGCCATCCGCAACCTGATGTTCGACGTCTATCTGATGCTCGGCTTCGGCGTTGTCGGCTATCTCATGAAGAAGCTGCGTTTCCCGGTCGCCCCGATCATCCTGGCGATGGTGCTCGGCTACCTCGTGGAGTCCAACTATCGCACGGCGCTGGTCTCCTCGCAGGGCGACTACATGATTTTCATCACCGACCCGGTCAGCCTGCTGTTCCTCGTCCTCAGCCTCGTCAGCCTGCTGACGCCGCTTTGGCGCCGGCTCCAGGCCCGGCGCATGCGCCGGATCGAGGAAGCAGAAGGCGACGTCGCCCGCTAGGCAAGAATTCAACTGGAGGAGAAAAAGATATGACGATTAACAGAAGAACATTCGGCGCACGCCTGGCAGGCGCTGCCCTGGGAGTGGCGCTCGCCCTTTCGAGCGTCGCCCTGCCGGCCCCGGCCATGGCGGCGGATTTCCCGGAAAAGACGGTGACGCTGGTGGTCTGGGCGGGTGCTGGAGGCGCGCTCGATACCTATGGCCGCAAGCTTGCGGAACTTCTGGAAAAGGAGTCCGGCTGGACCGTCAAGGTCGACAATCGGCCGGGCGGCAGCGGTGCGGTCGGCGTTTCCCAGATCATGACCCAGCCGGCGGATGGCTACAACATCCTGGTGTTCACCGGCACGCTGACCTTCGGCATCGCCCAGGGCCTCATTCCCTTCGAGCTCAAGGACTTCCGCATGCTGCGCGCCATGCAGTCGGAGCCGTCCTCGCTGGCCGTGCTGTCCGACAGTCCGTTCAAGTCGGTCGACGACTTCGTCAAGTACATGAAGGAGAACCCGAGCGGGCTGAAGGTCGGCGGCCATGCGCCCGGCGGCTTCCACCAGTACATGCTGTACCAGCTGATGAAGGCGGGCGGCTTCGAAAGCGGCTGGATTCCGCACGACGCCTCCGGCAAGGTGACGCTCGCCCTGCTCGGCAAGCATATCGATGCCGCCATGATGACACCGTCGACCGGCCTTGCGCAGGTGAAGAACGGCGAGATCAAGCTGCTCGGCATTTCCACCGACAAGCGCAGCGAATTCCTGCCCGACGTTCCGACCTTCAAGGAACTGGGCTACGACATCGAAGGCGCCGTGTGGCGCGGCATCGCCGTGAAGGCCGGAACGCCCGATGACGTGGCCGCCGCCATTCAGGCTGCGGTGGACAAGGTCACGGCTTCCGAGGACTGGGAGAAGTTCCAGACCGAGCAGTTCCAGGACAGCCCGGACTGGAAGGAGGAGGAGTTCACCAGAAGGGCGGAGAGCGACCTCACCAACCAGCTCGAATTCCTCAAGGCGAACGGACTGGCGCAATGACAGGCCACGCTTCAGCCGTTTCGGGCTCCGGTCTCTCCCCCGCCTCAGGGGGAGGGAAACCCCGCAAACATTTCTGGCAGAACCTCATCGCGGCCTGTGTTTCGCTGGGCTGGAATGCGAGCTTCTTTGCCATGAGCCTCGCGCTTCCGGCCGGGCACTCGCGGGGGGATGTGGGCCCGGGTGCGCTCCCGATGGAGATTGCCATCTTCGGCATGGTCGTTTCGGCGATCTACTTCGTGCAGGTGCTGCGTGGCCATGCTCTCGGTGGCGCGGACGAAAAGGTGGATGTGGCGCGTGTCGCGTGCCTGCTCGGTCTTTTTGTCGCCGTGGCGCTCAGCGCGAACTGGATCGGCCTGGCGCTCGGTCTCGGCGTCGGCTCCGGCGTTGCGACCTTGCTCTTTCCGGGAACGAGGCCGCTGGTGCGCGCGGTCGCAACCGGCATCGGTTTCTGGGCGATTGCCTATGTGCTGTTCGGCATGCTGCTCGAGCTTCCGCTGCCCTGACCTGAAACGCTATCGATTGGAGTGAACGACATGACCGCGGATGGCATCCCGTGCATGATGATGAGGGGCGGCACGTCGAAGGGCGCTTATTTTCTCGCTGACGATCTGCCTGCCGATCCTGCGGAGCGGGACCGGCTGCTGCTGCGTATCATGGGCTCGCCGGATCCGCGCCAGATCGACGGCATCGGCGGGGCCGATCCGCTGACGAGCAAGGTCGCCGTCATACGGGCATCGGCCCGGCCGGGCTTCGACGTAGACTTCCTCTTCCTCCAGGTCTTCGTCGACCAGGCGCTGGTGAGCGATAGCCAGAACTGCGGCAATATCCTTGCCGGGGTCGGAGCCTTTGCGGTCGAGCGGGGTCTCGTCCGGCCGGCCGAAGGCGAAACGTCCATTCGTATCTATATGGAAAACACCGCGCAGTCGGCCGTCGCGCGCATAACGACCCGCAACGGTCGCCCGGTCTATGCGGGCGAGGCGCGTATCGATGGTGTGCCGACACCTGCGGCCCCCGTTTACCTCACCTTCACCGATGCCGCCGGTTCGAGCTGCGGTGCGCTGCTGCCGACCGGGTCTGCGGCAACGGAGATCGAGGGTATCGCCTGCACGCTGATCGACAACGGCATGCCGGTCGTCGTGATGCGCGCGGCGGATTTCGGCCTGACCGGCTATGAAAGCCGCGAGGAGCTGGAGGCGAACGATGCCGTCAAGGCGCGTATCGAACGCATCCGGCTCATTGCCGGTCCATTGATGAACCTCGGTGACGTCGCGAAGAAGTCCGTGCCCAAGATGACGCTCGTCGCCCCGCCGACGGCGAGCGGGGCCATCATGACGCGCAGCTTCATTCCCCACCGCGTCCATGCCTCCATTGGCGTCTTCGGAGCGCTGAGCGTAGCGACCGCGTGCATGTTTCCGGAAAGCCCGGCGGCGTCATTAGCTTCCTTGCCGGCCGGTGAAGACAAGAGCGTCTCCGTCGAGCATCCGACAGGCAGAATGGACATTCTCCTGCGGCTTGACAGCAACGCACCTGACGGGTTGGGGGAGTGCTCTTTCCTGCGAACGGCCAGAAAGCTGTTCGACGGACGGGTATTCACCGAATAAAGCCCACCTTCAGGACGAAACCCCGCTATACAGCTCGGCATAACTCTCGCGCAGCACGTTCTTCTGCACCTTGCCCATCGTGTTGCGCGGCAGGTCCTCGACGAAGAGCACGCGCTTGGGCTGCTTGTAGCGCGCCAGCCGGTCCTTCAGCCCGTCGAGCACCGCCTGCTCGTCGATGGCCGCGCCCTTCTGGCGCACCACGACGGCCGTCACGCCCTCGCCGAAATCGGGATGGGGCACGCCGATGACCGCGCTCTCGACGATGCCGGGCATGCCGTCGATCTCGGTTTCCACCTCCTTCGGATAGATGTTGTAGCCGCCGGAAATGACGAGGTCCTTGCCGCGTCCGACGATGTGCACGTAGCCGCGCGCGTCGATCAGGCCGAGATCGCCGGTGATGAAGAAGCCGTCCGCACGGAACTCCGCCGCCGTCTTCTCCGGCATGCGCCAGTAGCCCTTGAAGACGTTCGGCCCCTTCACCTCGATCATGCCGGTCTCGCCGTCCGGCAGGGGCCTGCCGGTCTCCGGCTCGGTGACGCGCAGCGACACGCCGGGCAGCGGGAAGCCCACCGTGCCGGCAATGCGATCGCCATCATAGGGGTTGGAGGTGTTCATGTTGGTCTCGGTCATGCCATAGCGCTCCAGGATGGCATGGCCGGTCTTTTCCGAGAAGCTGCGATGGGTTTCGGCGAGCAGCGGCGCGGAGCCGGAGACGAAGAGCCGCATGCCGGCCGTTGCCGCCGGCGTCAGGCCGGGATGCTGCACGAGGCGGACATAGAAGGTCGGCACGCCCATCATCACGGTGGCCTCCGCCATCAGGCGCAACACCTCGTCGGCATCGAACTTCGGCAGCAGGTACATCGACGAACCGGACAGCAGCGTGACGTTCGAGGCGACGAACAGGCCGTGCGTGTGGAAGATCGGCAGGGCATGGATCAGCCGGTCGGCGCGGGTGAAGCGCCAGTGGTCGCGAAGGGCGAGCGCGTTGGACAGCAGGTTGTCGTGCGTCAGCATCGCGCCCTTGGAGCGGCCTGTCGTGCCGGAGGTGTAGAGGATCGCTGCAAGATCGTCCGGGCCGCGCTCCGCGTCGAGGAAATCGGTCTCCTCGTCCGCCGCAAGCTCCAGCAGTGAGCCGCCGCCCGCTTCGTCCAACGTTTCGACATGGGCGCCGTATTTGCCGGCGATGAGGCTGACGCCCTCGCGGGCACCCGGCGAGACGACGACGAGGCGAGGTTCGGCATCGCCGATAAAATAGTCGAGTTCCGCCAGCGTATAGGCGGTGTTGAGCGGCAGGTAGACGGCGCCGGCCCTGACGCAGGCGAGATAGAGCATCAGCGCCTCGGGGCTCTTTTCCACCTGCACGGCAACCCGATCGCCGGGGCGTACGCCGAGCGTATCGAGAGCGCCCGCCAGCCGTCCCGATAGCGTCAGCATGTCGCCATAGGTCCATCGACGGCCGTCGCCCGTCTCGATGAAGATCGCCTCCGGCGTCGCCGCCGCGCGGATCGCGTCGAAAAGATGATTGCTCATGCGCTCAACTCCCTGCTCCCCTTCTTCTTCTCGTCGCGGTCCTCCGTGCCGCCGCCGACCAGCGGCACGAGACTGCGGCCGCCGCGGTCGGTCGGCACGAGACGCCGGATGGTAGGGGTCGTCACCACCTCGTTGCGGCCGGCGAAGGCTTCGTGGTTGGTCTCGATGTCGTCGAGCTTGTAAAGGTAGTTCACCATCAGCCCGTGCGCCTGGCGCATCGCGCGACCGGAGCGGTCGGCGAGGAAATTGATGCGCTCCAGCCGGGCGCCGTTGCCGAGATGGAAGCGGGCGACGGGATCGACGATGCGTCCTTTTGCATCGCGTGCCCTGAGAAAGTACCACGCGGCCGCGGCGGTCATGGTCGGCTGGACGGTTGCCGCGATTTCCTCGTCGTCGGCCCAGCCCTCGGTGTCGAGCACGGCAAGCCTGGCCTTTTCCGCATCGCCGAACGCGTCCGACGCCTCCGCGCGCCGTTCACGCGCGAGCCACGCAGCGAAGCCAGGTACCGGGGAAAGCGTGACGAACGTGTCGAGTTTCGGCAGGTCGCGGCGCAGATCCTCCACCACCTGCTTGATGAGGAAGTTGCCGAAGGAGATGCCCCGCAGGCCCTCCTGGCAATTCGAGATGGAATAGAAAACGGCCGTCGTGGCATCGGCGGCCCTGATGGGAGCCCGATCTTCGCGCAGGAGTTCGTCGATGCGTGAAGGCATATCCCGCGTCAGCGCCACTTCCACGAAGATCAGCGGCTCGTCCGGCAATTGCGGGTGGAAGAAGGCGAAGCAGCGCCGGTCCTCCGGCGCGAGACGTCGCCTCAGCTCGTCCCACCCGCCGATATGGTGCACCGCTTCATAGCGGATGATCTTCTCCAGGATGTCCGCCGGCGTCGACCAGCTTATCGGGCGGAGCACGAGGAACCCGCGGTTGAACCAGGAGCCGAAGAGGTGAGCGAAATCGGCATCGACGGCCTCGAGGTCGCGATCCTCCTCCTTGAGCTTGAGGAGCACCTCGCGCATTGCGACGAGCGTCGCGATGCCGTTCGGCGCAAGGTTCAGCCGCCGGATCAGTTCCTGGCGCCGCGGTTCGGCGGCGACATGGAGCTCCAGAAGCGCTTTCGGGCTCTGGCTCGCCCGGTAGGTGTCGATCGCCGCCTCCAGCCGGTCGGTCTTCGGCCCGAAGCGGGCAAGCAGCATCCGCATGAACTCGCGCTGCTTTTCGGTGTCGAAGGTCCGCCAGCGGTCGAGGATGTCCTTGGCGAGCGCCATGCCGGAGGCCTCGCCGCGGCTCGACAGCAGCGTCTCGCAGTGCGCCTCGATCGCGGCGAGCGGATCGAGCGTGTCCTCGCGCGCGCCGAAGGACAGGAAACGCCGTCCCCGCTCGGTGATCGTCTGCAGCATGTCGCTGAACAGGGATGCGGTGTTCATTGGACGGCTCCCAGCATCTGGTTCGGCAGCCAGGTGGCGATGTCGGGGAAGATGCAGAGAATGACGATCGCCAGGAACATGACCAGTACGTATGGAAGCGAGCCCCAGAGGATGTCCTTGGTCGGAATGGTCGGGGCGATCGCATTGATAACGAAGAGGTTGAGCCCGATCGGCGGGGTGATGAGGCCGACCTCCATGTTGATCGTCAGCACGATCGCGAACCAGTAGGGGTCGAAACCGGCCTGGGTGACGATGGGAAAGAGCATCGGCGCGGTCATGACGATGACGGCGACGGGCGGCAGGAACATGCCGCAGACCAAGAGGAAGATGTTGATGATGAACATCAGCACCCAGCGGTTGACCTCAAGGTCGGCGATGGCGGCCGCGACCGTCTGGGTGATGAAGAGGGAGGACAGGGCGAAGGCGAAGAGTTCCGCCGCCGCCATGATCATCATGATCATCACGCTTTCGCGCATGGCCGAGCCGAAGATGCCGGCGACCGGCTTTAGCCGAAACAGGCGATAGGCGACGATCACGACGACAAGCGTAAGGAACGCGCCCGCGCCTGCCGCCTCCGAGGGCGTCGCGATACCGCCGTAAAGCACGTAGAGCGTGCCGGCGATGATCAGGAGGAAGGGCAGGATGCGCGGCAGGCGGGAAAGACGCTCCTGCATCGTGTAGCGGATCGCACGGGCGTCGAATTCGTAGCCTTTCCGCTTGCAGTCGATGACGGCCCAGATCATGAACATGACGGTGAGCATGATGCCGGGGATGACGCCGGCCATGAACAGACGCCCGATCGATGTCTCCGTCGCGATGCCGTAGACGATGAGCGTGACGGAGGGCGGGATCAGGATGCCCAGCGTTCCGCCGGCGGCGATGGACCCGGTGGCGACCGAGGTCGGGTAACCGCGCCGGAGCATCTCCGGAATGCCCATCTTGCCGATGGCCGCGCAGGTGGCCGGCGACGAGCCGGTCATGCCGGAAAAGATGGCGCAGGCGCCGATGTTCGACAGCACCAGCCCGCCCGGAATGCGGTTCAGCCAACGGTCGAGCGCCGTATAGAGATCCGAGCCGGCCGGCGAGGAGGCGACCGCTGCCCCCATCAGCACGAACATCGGTATGGAAACATAGGCAAGGTTGGCGATACCCGAGAACATCGTGTCGCCCAACACGTAGAAGATGGCGGCGCCGCTCTGCAGATAGAGCGCGAGGAAGGCGGCGAGCCCCAGCGCGAAGGCGATCGGCATACCGGTTGCGAGCAGCGCGAAAAGGCAGACGATGATCATCAGGCCGGCGAGGGTAGGGCTCATCGCGGGAACTCCTTGGGAAGGGGCAGGTCGTCGCCGGTGCCGGCCGCCTGTTGCCCGGCAATCGGGGCATGGGTGCCGGCCGGCGCCGCCCCCGTGGTCAGCAGGATGAGGATCTGCGCCACATATTGCAGGCAGAGCACCGCGAAGCCGGCCGGCAATGCCGAGAGCGGTATCCAGAGCGGCGGCGCCCAGACACTCGAATGGCGCCAGTTACCGAGCCATGCCTCGTGGAACTGGACCCAGGTCGCCGCGAGCATGATAATGCAGAAGGCGAGCCCCAGAACGCTCGCCGTCAGGCGCATGCCGGCGCGGGTGCGCTCGCCGACGAGCATCTCCACGACGTCGACACCGACATGACCGCCCTTCATCAGCACATAGGGTGCGCCGAGGAACATCGCGGCCGTGGCGGAGAACACGACGAAGTCGGTCTGCCAGATCGTCGGCATGCGGAAGATGTAGCGCAGCAGGATCATCTGGCAGACTACCAGCATGGCCGCGACGATGAGGAGCGTGGCGATGAGGGCCAGCCCGCGCGACAACGCGCCGACCGCCCGGATATAGGCGTTGACCATCTGAGATCCCCTTGTTGGCCTGAGGAACGGGCAGCAGGTGTCTGACCTGCCGCCCGTTGACAAATCCGGCCTATTCGACGGCCAGTGCCTTCTCGATCAGCTTGTCGCCGTTCGGCACATTGGCGGCAAAGTTCTTGTACGAGGACTGTCTGGCGACTTCGAGCCAGGCATCGTAATCCGCCTTCGACATCTCGACCACCTCGACGCCCGCCTTCTTGTAGGCGTCGATCATGATCTGGTCGCCCTTGCGGACCTCCTCGTTGAAATAGGCCTCCGCCTTTTCTCCCGCCGCAAGGATCGCCTTCTGCTGTGCCTCCGTCAGGCCCTCAAAGACCCGCTTGGAGATGAGCACCGGCTCGTACATGAACCAGAGCGCGTTTTCGCCGGGCGCCGTCAGGCATTTGGCGTGCTCGAACAGGCGGTAGGAAACGAAGCTCGCCGACGAGGTATTTGCCGCGTCGAGCACGCCTGTCTGCATGCCGGTATAGATTTCGGACGAGGGCATGGACGAGATCGAGGCGCCAGCCGCCACCAGCATCTCCTCGAAGGCGGGCCCGGCAGCGCGGATGACCTGCCCCTTGATCGTCTCGGGCGTCGTGATGCAGCCTTGCTTGGAAGCGAAGGCGCCGGACAGCCACGCATCGGCGATCACCATCGCACCGGCATTTTCGATGATCGCCTTGATGTCCTTCATGAAGTCGGAATCGTTGAGGCGCATCGCGCGGTCGAAGTTGCCGACGAGACCCGGCATCAGCGTCGCCGAGAATTCCGGATGCCGGCCGGACGCATAGTCCAGCGGGAAGGATGTCATGTCGAGCAGGCCGCGCGTCACGGCGTTCCACTGGTCGTTCGGCTTGTAGAGCGAAGAGCCGGGAAACACCTGGATCTCAAGGTCGACATTTGCGGCCGCCACATCGCGGGCGATCATCTGCACCATCTCGTCGCGGATGTCGCCCTTGCCGCCGGGAAACTGGTGGGATGCCTTCAGGATCGTCTGCGCGGATGCCGAGCCGGCCAGAAGCGCGGCCGACACGCACAGCATATGTGCGAATCTTCTCATTTTATCCTCCCTGATATTCCGGCCCTCCCGCCGGATTGGTATAGAGTGTGCCTTGGTATTGCACACCATGTCAATATTTTTGTATACAAGATAGGCGAGTTTGCATATCTCGCTCTGCATGAGGGATGAAAATGGCCGGCAACACGTTTCACAAGCTGCGTGACGAAATCGAGAACGGCATCGTCACGGGGGAGTTCGAGCCTGGTGAACGGCTTGACGAGGTGCAGCTTGCGACCCGCTATGGCGTATCGCGCACGCCCATACGCGAGGCGTTGATGCAGCTTGGCGCGATCGGCCTCGTCGAGATCCGCCCGCGGCGCGGCGCGGTGGTGGTCGATCCCGCGCCGGATCGCGTCTTCGAGATGTTCGAGGTCATGGCGGAGATGGAGGGCATGGCAGGCGCGCTGGCCGCGCGCAGGCATACGGAGGACGACCATGTTGCATTGGTCCAGGCCCATGCGCAATGCGAGGAGGCGGCCACCAGCGAGGATACCGATCGCTACTACTACGAGAACGAGACGTTCCACCGGGCGATCTATGCGGCAAGCCATTCCGGCTTTCTGGAGGAGCAATGCGTCGCCCTTCATCGCCGGCTGAGGCCATATCGGCGCCTTCAGTTGCGCGTGCGGAACCGGATGAAGATGTCGCTGAAGGAGCATGGCGAGATCGTTGCCGCGATTCTCGCAGGGGACGCGGAGGCTGCTCGTGCGCTGCTGCGCGGCCATGTCGCCGTGCAGGGAGACCGTTTCAGCGACCTCGTCGCCTCGCTGGGCAAGCGGGAAGGGAAAAGGCTATCGCTCGGATAGGCCGTTATCGTGGTTGCTGGTGGTGAGGGGACGTATTCGCTCGCGAGGATACGGCCGAAGCGCTTGACTTGCCGGAAGCACCACGGCATTGGATTCCCTATCGGCAGCAAGCTTGATGTCATGCGTGATTCGGTCCGGCGACATGGACCGCAGCGCCCGCCGAAACACACCGGAAATCACAAGGCGTTTTGATGGAAACTCGTCTGCGTGGCCGCTTGCGGCCTGAAGGGTCTGTTCGCGTGACGGCGATGGGACTGTTCCTCTTTCTCGGCCTGGCGGGGCCTGGTTTTGCCGCGGGATGCGGCCAGCCCTTGGAACCCGGCCGGATGGATTTCACGGTGAAGACCGGCGGCTTCGAACGGCCGGCACTGGCGCACATCCCGACCGCCTATGACGGCAAGACGAGGCTTGCGGTCGTCTTCGACTTTCACGGCAGCAATTCCGGCCCGGCAGGCCAGTTCCGCCGGAGTGGCTGGAACACCGTCGCCGAGCACGAGGGGTTCGTCGCGATCGCGTTGCAGGGCAGTCTCGACGGTGAGTACGAGGGTACCCATGCCTGGAATGTGCCGGGCGTAACGCATGGCGGAAACCTTGATGACGAGCGCTACATCAAGGATGCGGTCAAGACGGTCAAGGAGACGTTCTGTGTCGACCCGACCCGCATCTACGCCTCCGGCTATTCGGGCGGCGGGCGCATGCTGTCCCAGTACATCTGCAACGGCCATTCGGAATTTGCCGCCGCCGGCTTCGTCATGGGCTTGCGTGCCGGCTATCCCGTCGAGCGTGATGGTGTTTGGCAGCCGGATATCGCAAGCTGCAAGCCCGGCAACCCGATCTCGATCATCGCGTTCTCAGGCATGAAGGATGTCACCAATCCTTTCCTGGGCGGCGGCAAATCCTATTGGCAATATGGCGGCGAGGCGGCGCTGAAGCGCTGGGCGGAACTCGACAAGTGCGAAGGCAAGGGCAACCTCGTCACTGACGCGGCGATGACGGCCTTGTCATTCAAGGCCTGCGCCGGTGGCGCGCGCATTACGTCCTATCTGCTCAAGGATAACACCCATGCCTGGCCGTCGAGCAGCGTGCTGTTCCGAACCTTCGACGCGAACGGCAAGGTGACCTCGGAGCGCGATGCGACGGGCCGCATGTGGGAATTCTTCAAGAACACGCGCTCGCCGGAAGAAACGCCCCTGACGGCAGGGGAGGCGGCGGGACGGGCCGGCTGAGCCGCGAAGCGCCTGAGGCGGTGATGTCGCCATCATCAGACTTCGCAAATTACAAATCCGCTGTCCAAGTCTGAAATCTACAGCCGGACGACACCGACGGTTGGAAAATCACTTCCGGTTTGTTAGAAGGCGCATGGGTGTCTCTCGCATGGTGCGGGAAGGCAGGTTTCTTGCGTTGGTCGGGCCGCCACGCGGAGAGACCGTACCATGAAACGCACCACGCCTGCGCAGAAGCGCCCCCGTGCCCAGATTCTCACCGAACGTGCGCTCGCATCCCTTGAACGCTTCCTGCATATCGAGGCGGTCAGTGGAGCTGTCTTGCTGGTCGCGGCGGCGGTAGCCCTCATCTGGGCGAACTCGCCGCTATCGGAAAGCTATCACCACCTCTGGCACATGTCCCTCTCGGTTGGCGTGGGCGAGCTGGTTTTCGATCGCCCTCTCCATTTCTGGATCAACGACGCGCTGATGACCGTGTTCTTCCTCGTGGTTGGCATGGAGATCCGGCGGGAGATCCACGAGGGCGCGCTGAGCGATCTGCGGCAGGCGTCTCTGCCCATCGGCAGCCATAGGCGGTGTAGTCGTGCCGGCGTTGGTCTATCTGGCCCTGAACGGTTCCGGCCCGCAGGCGCAAGGCTGGGCCATTCCGACGGCCACGGACATCGCCTTCGCCGTCGGCGTTCTGGCGCTGCTCGGCAAATCCATACCGGGCAATGTGCGTGTGTTCCTGCTGACGCTGGCGATCATCGACGACGTCATTGCCGTCCTCATCATTGCCTTCTTCTATTCCGGCGGTTTGGAATATGGCGGCTTTGCCGTAGCCGCCCTCGGCATCGTCATGGTGTTCGCTCTCCAGGGAATGGGCGTTGGGTCGGCTTATGTCTATGTGTTGCCGGGAGCGATCATCTGGTCCGGCCTGCTGATGACCGGCGCACATCCGACGCTGGCAGGGGTCGTACTGGGGTTGATGACGCCGGTTACGTCCGTGCGCCTGCGTGAAAACCCGCTGGATGCCCTGTCGCGCATCGCCACCGAGCTCCTCGGGCTGGAGCAGAATGGAAAAACCGACCATATGAGCGGCCCACTCAAGGAACTGCGCCGCGCCCAGCGCGAACTCCTTCCGCCCGTCGTGCGCGTGCAGGCGGCCCTGCATCCCTGGGTGGCCTACGGGGTGATGCCGCTGTTCGCGCTGGCGAATGCCGGGGTCAGCTTCGCCGGCGTCGATCTCTCGGGCGGTGCCCCGCTATGGGTGATGATCGGCGTCGGCATCGCCCTGATCGCGGGCAAGCCGCTGGGCGTCGCTTCCGTAAGCTGGCTGCTGGTGCGCCTCGGCCTGTGCCGCTTGCCCCCCGGCATGGGTTGGGGCGGCGTCTGGCTCATCGGGTTGCTGGCCGGCATCGGCTTCACCATGTCCATCTTCGTCTCGATGCTGGCCTTCACCGACGAGGATATGCTCGCCGCCGCGAAACTTGGCGTTCTTGCGGGCTCCTTCGTTTCGGCGCTGCTGGGGCTCGGATGGGGCGTCCTCTACGCCCGGGGCATGGCGCCGAAGGATATGGCCGGCAGCGGCAATCCGGCGGGATATCCCTGATCGGCCGTTCACCAGGCGGACACGGCGTCGCCCTTCCATGGGACTTCTTTATATGCGGAAAATCTAATGGATAAGCAGCTAGCGAGAGCGGAGCGCCTGGCAACGATCGCGGCGAACATCGCCTGCGTCATCGTCACGCTTCTTCTCATCTTCCCGCTCGTCGCCCACTTTGTCTGATCGGCCAGCGCGGCCCGGTGTCATGTCCGGGACCAGATCGAATGCTCGATCTTGCCCTTCAGTTCCGGATAGGCTTCGGGATCGAAGCGCGGCTCGCCCGTCTTCTTCTGGTCGAAATAGTCCTTCGTCAGCTTGGCGACGGTGCCGGAAAGCAGCAGGATGGCGATCAGGTTGACCGACGCCATCAGACCCATCGCCGCGTCGGCCATGTTGAACACGACGGCCACTGTCGTATAGGCGCCCCAGATCACCATGAGCAGGACGGCGACCCTGAGACCGCTGATCGCGCCCTTGTTGTCGAGCTTGAGGAAAACCATCGCATTCTCCGAATAGGCGTAGTTGCCGATGATGGAGGTGAAGGCGAAGAAGAAGATGGCGATGGCGATGAAGTAGCGGCCGGCCTCACCGATATGAGCGACCATGGCCTCCTGCGTCAGCGGCGTCCCGGTGAGTTCCGAGCCGGGCGTCATGACGCCGGAAAGCAGGATCATGACGCCTGTCGCCGTGCAGATCAGGATCGTATCGATGAAGACGCCGAGCGCCTGTACGAAACCCTGGCTGGACGGGTGATGCGGGGAGGGGGTGGCGACCGCCGCGATGTTCGGCGCCGACCCCATGCCGGCCTCGTTGGAGAAAAGGCCGCGCTTGACGCCGTTGAGCATGGCTCCGGCGATACCGCCCGCCGCTTGCTCGATGCCGAAGGCGCTCTTGACGATCAGCGCAAGCACAGCGGGCACCTCGGTGATGTTGGCGACGACCACGTAGAGGGCCATGCCGAGATAGGCGACGGCCATGAACGGGACGACATATTCCGCCACCTGGGCGATCTGCCGGATGCCGCCGAAGATCACGATGCCCGTCAGCACCGCGAGCGCAACGCCGACCCAGATCTTGTCGATGCCGAAGGCGCCCTGCATGGCGTCGGCGATGGAGTTCGCCTGGACCGCGTTGAAGACCAGGCCGAAGGCGATGATGAGGCAGACCGAGAAGATCACGCCCGCCCAAGGCGCGTTAAGTCCCCGGGAAATATAGAAGGCCGGACCGCCGCGATATTGGCCATTGTGGTCCGTGATCTTGTAGAGTTGCGCGAGCGTGCTTTCGGAATAGGCGGTCGCCATGCCGACCGCCGCGACGACCCACATCCAGAACAATGCGCCGGGACCGCCAAGGAAGAGGGCGACCGCGACGCCGGCAAGATTGCCTGTGCCGACCCGGGACGCGAGGCTGGTGCACAGCGCCTGGAATGGCGTGATGCCGCTGGCGTCGCTGGCCGGCGCCCGCATCACCGACCGGAACAGTTCGGGGAAATGCCGGAACTGGATGAAGCCCAGCCGCAGCGTGAAATAGATGCCGACGGCGATCAGCCCATAGATGAGGACATAGCCCCAGAAGATCGTGTTCAGGAAGTCGATGACGGCATTCAGAACGGTCACGGCGGCCCTCTTCGATAGGAATGCTCATTGCGTCCGCCGACAACCAAGCGCCGCAGCGCCGTGGTTGTCCCGGTGACCGGATCGTTGCACGGGAGTTGTGAAACCGCAAGTTTGAAGGCGGCGCTTCAGCGCGCCGTGGCCGCCTCTTCCTTGCGCCCCGCGAACCAGTTGGCCAGCAGTGCGCCCGAGATGTTGTGCCAGACGCTGAAGATGGCACTGGGAACGGCGGCGATCGGCGAGAAATACGCGGTCGCCAGCGCCGCGCCGAGACCGGAATTCTGCATGCCGACCTCGATGGCGATCGCCTTGCGCTTGGCAAGCGACAGTCCTGTGGCTTTCGCCGCGAAGAAGCCGAGCAGGTAACCGAGGCCGTTGTGAAGGACGACGACGGCAAAGATCATCAGACCGGACTGGACAATCGACGCCTTCGACGCGCCGACGACGGCAGAAACGATGAGGACGATACCGACGACGCTGACGAGCGGCAGCGCCGGCACCGCCGCCTTGACGACGCCGGGCAGCAGTTTCTGAAGGAGCGCGCCGAGCGCGAGCGGGACAAGAATGACCTTGACGATGCTGAGGAACATGGCCCAGCCGTCGACGGGCAGGTACTGGCTGGCGAACAGCCAGACGAGGAAGGGCGTGATGAGCGGCGCGGCCAGCGTCGTGACCGACGTGCAGGCGACCGACAGCGCGACGTCGCCCTTCGACAGGTACGTCATGACATTCGACGATGTGCCGCCCGGGCAGCAGCCGACGAGGATGACGCCGGCTGCGACCTCGGGCGGCATCGGGATGATCCGCGTCAGCAGGACGGCGAGAAGAGGCATGATGAGGAATTGGCCGAGCACGCCGATGGCGACATCGAAGGGACGCTTCACCACCTCGCGGAAATCGTCCACCGACAACGTCAGGCCCATCCCGAACATGATGATCGCCAGAAGCGTGACGATCCAAGGAGCGAACTGCTTGAAGGTGTCGGGGAAAAAGAAGCCGAGGACCGCGAAGAGGATGACCCAGCCGGCGAAGGTCTTGCCGACGAAGGCCGAAACGGATGCCAGTGCTTTCACTATGCTTGCTCCAACAAAAAATGTCTGCCGCGGGTCTATAGACACCGGCCTTTCTGTCAAGCGGGCAATCGTGGCTTAGACGGAGCCGAATCTCTAAATCCGTTAGTTCGGAAGCTCGTTCGACAGGCGAAAACGATCGCTTACAAAACCGGTTGATCTCTCTTCCCCAGGATGGGAAAGCAGGTATCCGGAACCGGTGAGGAGTGCATGTTCGAACTCAGCCAACTCAGATGCTTTGTTGCCGTCGCGCGCGAGCTCAATTTCCGGCGCGCGGCCGAGCACCTTCATATGACGCAGCCGCCGCTGAGCCGGCAAATCCAGCTGTTGGAAGACGATCTCAATGTCAAATTGTTCGAGCGCACGAGTCGGTCGGTGCGCCTGACGGCTGCTGGCAGGTCGTTCTTCGTCGAGGCGCAGGATTTGCTGAAGCGCGCCGAGGCGGCTTCCCTGACCGCGCGCCAGGCCGAGGCCGGCCAGCATGGCAGCATTTCGTTTGGGTTCATTCCTGTTGCAGCCTTCGACATCATGCCGCGGATCATCAAGGCCATTGGTGCCAAGGCGCCCGGCGTGAATCTTCTGCTGCACGAAATGTTGACGATCGAACAGATCGAGGCACTGACCGCAGGACGGACGGACCTCGGCGTGATTCGCCTGCCGCGCGAGAAAGAGCGTCTGGAGCTGCAATGCATCCAGCGGGAGCGCTTTGTTGTCGCCCTGCATGCAGATCATCCGCTGGAGAAGAGAGCTAAGATCGGGATCGAAGATCTCGATGGGCAGCCTTTCGTGATGTATTCGCCGGCGGACGGCTGGTACACGTACGAGATTCTTGCGCCGCTCTTCACCTATGCACAGGTGCGTCCGAAGTTCGTGCAGTATCTCGGCCAGACCCACACCATTCTCGCCCTCGTGAGCGCCGGTGTCGGCTGTGCGCTTGTGCCGCGCTCTTCCCAGGTCATCCGCCTGCCCAATATCGTCTTCCGGGCGATCGATCTTCCTGAAGAAGCATGCGTCGAAGTGTACCTTGCCTGGCGTCGCGGCAATGACAGCCCCATTGTCGAAATGGCGAGAAACATCATCGCCGAGAATGCGGCGATCGACGTTTAGATCTTGCCGTGGGTTAGCGCTGATCTGATACAAGTTGGGTATCGATCAATCCTCGAATGCGATTGGACGCGTATCGATCAGGGTGAAATGATCCTGCGCAGTCCAGCAGCATTCCAGGGAGAGAGCATGACCAGCCACGTCAAGGAAAGCGATGTCGCCAAGGCATCTTTGACCACCGGCACGATCGACAGGGTCGAAATCACCACGTTTACCGTGGATATCAAGAACTTCGCCCGGAACTACAAATCGAACGTCGTCGGCGGCTCGATGGTCTATACACCTGGCGCCGTCTACACGCGGCCTGTTCTTCTCGTCCGGATCTTCACGTCCGACGGTCTTGTCGGCGAATATGCGAATTTCGCGACGACCGGTACGGTGGACCAGGCTGTTGTCGCCGCCAAGGTCGCGGTGGGCAACCGCTGGCACGAGCGCGAGCTCATCTGGCGTACCGCTCGCCGTGCCGGCCGGCCGTCCAATTCCTACGGCCTCAGCTTCGTCGACAATGCGCTCTGGGATCTTGCCGGCAAGGCCTATAACGCCAGCCTGTCGCAACTCCTCGGCGGTTTCCGCGAGGCGATCCCGGCCTATGCGTCCTGCCACAATGGTGACCGCCTCGACAATCTCCCCGACAAGGAGGCCGTCGCCGACTTCTTCCTCGGCCTGAAGGAGAAGGGCTGGAAGGGCTTCAAGATGCACAGCTGGCACGAGGGCAACAAGTGGGAGGAGGCGGAGAACGTCGCCTATATGCGCGAGAAGCTCGGCGAGCGCACGGAACTGATGCTCGACCCGGCCTGCGTCTTCGATTCCATCAGCGACGCGATCTTCGTCGGCAGGGCCTGCGAGGAGGCGGGCTTCCGCTGGTTCGAGGATCCACTGCGTCCCCTCGGCGTCGGTATCCATCAGCATAGAGCGTTGCGCGAGGCCCTCAACATTCCGATCCTCCAGACGGAGCATGTGACAGGTCCGGAGGCGAAGGCCGACTTTCTGCTGGCCGGCGGCACGGACATCCTGCGCGCTGACGTGCATTACGATCTCGGCGTCACCGGCTGCCTCAAGACGATCCGCTTTGCCGAATCCCTCGGTGTATCGGTCGAAATGCATGGCCCGAGCCCGGTCCACCGTCACCTTGTCGCCGCCATGCAGAGCACGACCATGTATGAATGCGCGAACGTTTCGCCCGCCATGGACGACCCCTCACCGGAGATCTACACCTGCGGCTATAGCGACAATGTCAATTCCATCGGCAAGGACGGTACACTGACAGTGCCGAACCGACCGGGGATCGGCGTCGAATACGATGCCGACTTGATCAAGCGGAATCATCAGGCGACTGAAACAATAGCCGCGGGCTGACCGGGGTGGGCCTCTGCCCCGGCAAACGGGACGGAGGTATCAAACGCATATGTCGCGTGGCGCGGGTCAATATCATGGCCGAGCGGGCGCCGACGGGACGGAGGAGGCGTCCATCATGAACGCAATCAGCAGGCCTTCGAGCCGGATAGTCGAACAGGCTGCGACGTCCCCGCTCGTGGAGGTCAACAACGTTACCCTTCGCTATAAGACACAGGAGATGATGATCACGGCCACCAAGGGCGTGACTTTCAACGTCAATCGTAGCGATCGTTTTATCCTGCTCGGGCCGTCCGGCTGCGGCAAATCCACCTTGCTGAAGGCAGTCGGCGGCTATCTGCAGCCGGACGAGGGCACGATCACCATCAACGGCCGCAAGGTTACCCAGCCCGGCGCCGACCGCATGATGGTCTTCCAGGAGTTCGACCAGCTTCTTCCCTGGAGGACGGTCCTCGGCAATGTGATGTTCCCGTTGCTGAACGCCGCGAAGCTTTCCGCCCGCGAAGCAGAAGAGAAGGCACGTCACTATATCGAAAAGGTCGGTCTCAGCCGCGTCGCCGATGCCTATCCGCACACGCTTTCCGGCGGCATGAAACAGCGCGTTGCGATTGCACGCGGCATGGCGATGGAGCCGGACGTCTTGCTTATGGACGAACCCTTCGCCGCGCTCGACGCCCTGACCCGGCGCACCTGCCAAGACGAGTTGCTGCGGTTGTGGGACGATACGAAGTTCACGGTTCTCTTTGTCACCCACTCGATCGGCGAGGCCATCAAGATCGGTAACCGTATCCTGCTCCTGTCGCCGCATCCGGGCCGCGTGAAGGCGGAGGTCTGCGACGTCGACAAGATCAATGTCTCGGACGGTTCGGCGGCGAAACTCGAAGCCGAAATCCACGAATTGCTGTTTGCCGGGGAGGAACATTGATATGCAGCCGACCATCATCATGCGCCCGGATATCCCTGACGCGACCGGCAAGGTCGACTTGCAGGTGCGCCTTTCCGGCCTGGAACTATTCTGGTCGCACGGCGCCGTGCGCAAGACCTTCATCCTGCTGGTGCTGGCCGCCGTCTGGGAAATCTATGCGCGCGTGCTCGGAAATCCGCTGCTTTTTCCGACCCTGACCGATACGCTCATCTCGCTTTGGTCCTCAGTCCTGAACGGCGTGCTCTTCGAGCGGACCTGGGCCTCCTTGAAGATCCTCGTTCTGGGCTACGGCGTCGGCGTGCTTCTGGCCTCCGCCTTGACGATCCTCGCGATCAACACGCGCCTCGGCACGGACCTCCTGGAGACGCTGACGGCGACGTTCAATCCGCTTCCTGCGATCGCGCTCCTACCGCTCGCCCTTATCTGGTTCGGTCTCGGGATCGGCAGCCTCGTCTTCGTGCTCGTGCATTCCGTCATGTGGGCGGTCGCGCTCAACACGCATTCGGGTTTCCGCAGCGTCTCGCCGACGATCCGCATGGTCGGGTGCAACTATGAGCTCAAGGGACTACGCTACGTCTTCAAGATTCTGGTGCCCGCTGCCTTTCCGACGATCCTGACGGGCTTGAAGATCGGCTGGGCGTTCGCCTGGCGTACCCTGATTGCCGCCGAGCTGGTGTTCGGTGTGTCGTCCGGCCAGGGCGGGCTTGGCTGGTACATTTTCGAGAACCGCAACATTCTCGACATTCCCGCGGTTTTCGCCGGGCTGCTGATGGTCATCGTCATCGGCCTCGTGATCGAAAACCTGATCTTCAAGACCATCGAACGCAGCACCATCCAGAAATGGGGCGTGCAAAACTGACCTGTGGGAAAGAGGCAGGTCCACCAAAGGAGGAAAGACAGTGAAACTCAAGACCGTAGGCGTCATCGCCGGCTTGCTGGCCGCGGTGACCAGCAGCGCTCTGGCCCAGGATGTGCGCTTCGCCAAGCAACTGCAGATGAACAACCTGCCGTCCATGGTGATGGAGGAGCAGAAGCTTTTCGAGAAGCACGCCGCGGAACTCGGCCAGCCCGACCTCAAGGCGCAGTGGATCACCTTCGCGAACGGCGGCGCGACCACGGATGCCCTGATCTCAGGCAATGTTGAGTTCGTCTCGGCGGGCCTGACCAACTTCGGCATCCTGTGGGCGCGCACGAAGGGCAACGTCAAGGGCGTTGCGGGCGTCGCGGGCATCTCGCTGCCGCTCCTGACGCGCAATCCCGATGTGAAATCATTGAAGGATTTCACCGAGAACGACCGTATTGCCGTGCCGACAGTGAAGGTCTCCAACCAGGCGGTAATGCTCTCCATGGCGCTCGAGAAGCTCTACGGCGAGGAAGGGCGCACGAAGCTCGATGCCCAGACGGTGCAGCTTTCCCACTCGGATTCCCTGCAGGCGCTCCTGAACCCGCAACACGAGGTCAATACGCATTTCTCGACACCGCCTTACTCGGTTCTGGAACTGCGCGATCCCAAGGTGCACAAGGTGTTTGACAGCGCCGAGCTGTCCGATACGCCGCTCGTCAGCAACATCATGTTCACGACCACGGCCTTCCACGACGCGAATCCGGTGGCGGTCAAGGCGCTGATCGCGGCGCTGGATGAGGCCAACGACTTCATCAACAAGGACAAGAAGGCCGCGGCCGAGCTTTATCTGCGCGTCAGCGGCGACAAGCTGAGCGTGGAAGAGGTCCTGCAGGTATTGGACGAGAAAGGCTCGGTGTTTTCGGCGACCCCGCAAGGCACGTTGCCGGTGGTCCAGTTCATGCATCGCGCCGGCATCATCCCGATCGGACCCGAAAAGTGGGAAGACCTTTATTTCCCCGAGATCACCGCGCGTCAGGGCAGCTGACGGGCCTTCGATGAAGCTTTTTCCGGGCGGAGCGCAGTCTCCGCCCTTTTTTGTGCGCTCTCGAAATTGATGCAAATTCTGTATTGATCGAGTGGCTTTATGAAATGGACCTTTATCAATCGACCTCCTAGCATCCCCTTCAGTCCAGATTAAATGCAGGAAACAGGGAGGTTTGCATGGGCGTCCAATTCGATCTCGCCAAGGCTCTGACGGGCATATCGGGCATTCTCGTCACGCCGTTCGACGGCGAGGATGAGGTTGCGCCGCAGCGCCTGAAGCCGATCATCGACCGGGCGATCGCGGCCGGCGTGCACATCCTCGTCTCGAACGGCAATACCGGCGAATTCTACGCGCTGACGGCCGACGAGGCCGAAACCATGATTCGGGCGGCCGCAGAGCTGGTCGACGGCCGCATTCCGCTGCTGGCGGGCATCGGCCGCTCGATCAAGGACGCCTGCCGCCTGGCGAAGACCTCGGCCGAAGCGGGCGCCGCCGCGCTGATGATCCACCAGCCGCCGGACCCCTTCGTCGCGCCGCGCGGCATCGTCGACTATGTCCGACGGGTGCACGAGGCGAGCGGCGGCCTGCCGCTCATCCTCTATCTGCGCAACGACCTCATCGGCCTGAGGGCGATCCAGGACATCTGCAATCTCGAAGGTGTCATCGGCGTCAAATGGGCGACGCCAAACCCGATGAAACTGGCCGAGGCGATCCACAACACGCCCTCGCATATCGTCTGGGTCGGCGGGCTTGCAGAAACCTGGGCACCGCCGCTCTACGCGGTCGGCGCGCGCGGCTTCACCTCCGGCCTGATCAACGTCTGGCCGGAGCACTCCGTCGCCATTCACCGGGCGCTCGACGCCGGCCGTTACGACGAGGCCGGGGCGCTGATCCAGCGCATGGGCGCCTTCGAGGAGGTGCGCGCGCAGGAGATGAACGGCACCAATGTCACCGGCGTCAAAACCGCGCTGCAGATGATGGGGCACGACTGCGGCCCGACACGCGCGCCGTCCGCCTGGCCCCTCACGGCCGCGCAAAGCGAGATGCTCTCGTCTCTGCTGACGACGGAAAAGCTGATTGGAACATTCCGCAAGGCGGCCTGACCGCCTGATGCCCGCGCCGGGGAGGGCGCGGGCCTTAATTTCAATCCATGGGAGGAACGCATGCCGAAAGGAAAGACATATCTTGCCGCGGGCATTTCGGGGCTGCTGGCGGTCGCCGGCCTTTTCACGCAGGCGCATGCCGCGAACGACACCGTGACGGTGGTGCTGCCGGAGGAGCCGCCGTCGCTGGAGCCGTGCGAATCCAAGCATTCCAGCGTCGGCCGCGTGCTGGTCCAGAACATCACCGAGCCGCTCACCGTCATCGACCCGCAGACCGGCGAGGTGAAGCCGGAGCTCGCGACCAGTTGGGAGCAGACCGCGCCCGACACATGGCGCTTCCACCTGTGCGAAGGCGTGACGTTCTCCGACGGTGCGCCCTTCGATGCGAAGGCCGTCGCCGCCTCGATCGACCGCCTGCAGCGCGGTGACATGACCTGCAACACCAAGCAGCAGACCCTTGGCGGCGTCGATATCCAGACGACGGTCGTCAGCGACCATGTGGTCGACTTCAAGACCAGCAAGCCGATCCCGATCTTCCCCACGATGATGACCGTGGTGCAGATGAGCTCGCCCAACATGACGCTGGAGGGCGCGAGCCGCAATCCGATCGGCACAGGCCCCTATGTCCTGACGGCCTGGAACGCCGGCACGGACATCACGGTAGAACGGCGGGAAAACTATTGGGGCGAAAATCCGGTCGTGTCCGGGGCGCGCTACGTGTGGCGTTCGGAATCAGCGCTGCGCGCGGCCATGGTCGCGACGAGCGAAGCCGATCTCACGCCCATCATCTCCGTCGCCGATGCCGACAATCCCGAAACGGATCTCGCCTATCCGAACGGCGAGACGACGCGGCTTCGCATCAGCACGACTGTGCCGCCGCTCGACGACAGGCGCGTGCGGCTGGCGCTCAACCTTGCGATCGACCGCGAAGGTCTGAAGGTGCTGTTCGGCGAGGAGGCGAAGCTTGCCGAGCAGCTCGTCGGCCCGAACGTCAACGGGTTCAACCCGGATATCAAGCCCTTCCCCTACGATCCGGAGAAGGCCAGGCAGCTTCTCGCCGAGGCCAAGGCGGACGGCGTGCCGGTCGACAAGGAGATCACCATCATCGGCCGCAACGAAATCTATGTGAATGCCGGCGAGGCGCTCGAGGCCATGCAGGCCATGTGGAGCGAGATCGGCCTCAACACGAAGATCCGCATGTTCGATACGGGCAATTGGCTGCGCTACCAGAACCGGCCCTTCCCGGAGCCGGACATGGCGAACCTCCACCAGGACCAGCACGACAATCTTCTCGGCGACGCCACCTTCACGGCCTTCAACAAGTATCATTCCGAAGGCGTCAATTCGGCGGTCTACGACAAGCGCGTCGACGACCTGATCGCCAAGGCCGAGCCGGCCACCGATGAGACCCGCACGAAAGCCTTCCAGGAGGCCTTCAGGATTCTCCACGACGACATCGTGGCCGACGTCTACATGTACCACATGATCGGCTACACGAGGGTCAATCCGCGCCTTGATTGGCGCCCGTCGCTGGCGACCAACAGCGAGATCGACCTGTCGGAAATCCGCTTCCGGGCCAGCGAATAGCACCTTCATGATGCGGCCCTGCCGGGGCCGCATCCTCACGTACCCTCCAGATCAAGGAAGAGGTCATGAGATTCTTCAAGCGTTCACTCTTCACCCTCCTGTCGATGGCCGGCCTCCTGCTGCTTGTCTTCTTCCTGTCGCGCATGACTGGCGATCCCTCCTACCTGTTCCTGCCGCTCGATGCGTCGCCGGCCGACCGCGAGGCCTTTTCGCGGCTCCACGGCTTTGACGATCCGGTCTACGCCCAGTTCGGGCGCTATGTGGTCGATCTCCTGCATCTCGATTTCGGTAGGTCGCTCAGCCAGCAGCGCTCCGCCATGGACATCGCGCTGGAAGCTTTCCCGCACACGCTGAAGCTCGTATCGATGGCGCTCGCCATCGCCTTTGCCGGGGCGATCCTGTGCGGCTCGCTCGCCGCGCGCAGGCCCGGCGGCGTTTTCGACCGCCTGATCAGCGTGCTCTCCCTGACAGGAGCCAGCACGCCCGATTTCTGGGTGGCGATCATCCTCGTCCTGATTTTCGCCGTCAGCCTCGGCTGGCTGCCGACCTCCGGCGTCGGCGGGCCGGCCTACTGGATCATGCCGCTCTTCGTGCTCGCGCTCCGGCCCTTCGGCCTGCTCGGCCAGGTCGTGCGCGGCTCGATGATCGGCGCGCTCTCCTCGCCCTATATAAAGACTGCTTATGCGAAAGGCGCCAGCCAGGCCAAGATCGTCTTCGTGCATGCGCTGCGCAATTCGATGCTGCCGGTGATCACCGTTGCCGGCGACCTTGCCGCCAATCTCCTGAACGGGGCTGTCATCGTCGAGACCGTGTTCGGCTGGCCGGGCATCGGGCGGCTGATGATCGATGCGATCATGCAGCGCGATTTCGCCGTCATCCAGGCGTCAATCCTCGTCACGGCCTGCGCGATCCTCATCCTGAACATCCTGCTCGACATCGCCTATGTCGTCCTCGATCCTCGCGTGAGGCACGCATGACCTATCTTGCCGAAGGCACCAAGACGATGGACTCCAGCCCGCGCCGTTCGGGACTCGCAACGGTCCTCGCGCTGCTGTGGGCGGACAAGTTCGCGACGCTTGCCGCGCTCTTCCTTCTCCTGCTTACGGTCACCTGCCTCGTCGGGCCGTCGCTGGTGGGGGACGCGGCGGGTGGTATCAACTTTGCCGGCCGCAACACGCCGCCGCAGTTCGGCAAGGGCTTTCTCTACATTCTCGGCGGCGACAATCTCGGCCGCAGCCTGCTCGCCCGCATCATGGTCGGTGCGCAGGCCACGATGGGGGTCGCGGTGGCCGCGGTCGTCACGTCGCTCGCCGTCGGGGCCCTGCTCGGGCTTATCGCCGGCTATCGCGGCGGGCTGGTGAGCGACGTGATCATGCGATTGACCGACATGATCATGAGCTTCCCGTCGCTGCTGACGGCACTGGTCGTTCTCTACGTGCTCGGCCCGAGCGTCGGCAATCTCGTCATCGTGCTCGCAATCACGCGCATTCCCGTCTATCTGCGCACGACGCGCGCCGAGGTCATGGAGGCGCGAAGCCGGGTCTTCGTCACGGCGGCCATCGCCATGGGAGCAAGCCCCGCGCGCGTGCTCTTACGGCATATCGTGCCGATCGTGCTGCCGACGTTGCTGACCATCGCCGCCGTCGACTTCGCCACCGTCATCATCACCGAATCCGGCCTCAGCTTCCTCGGGCTTGGAATCCAGGCTCCTGATTTCACCTGGGGCTCGATGGTTGCGACGGGCCGCAACTATATCGCAAGCGCCTGGTGGCTGTCGTTCTGGCCCGGCCTTGCCATCACGCTCACCGCGCTTTCGCTCAACATCCTGGCGAGCTGGTTGCGCATCGTGACCGATCCGCAGCAGCGCTGGCGGCTGGAAGGAGGACGAAAAGATGACTGAACCGCACACCCCCTTGCTGGCGATCGAAGGCCTCAAGGTGCAGTTCTCCGGCCCGCGCGGCGTGGTGAAGGCCGTCGATGGCATCAGCCTCACGGTCGAGTGCGGCGAGACGCTGGCGATCCTCGGAGAGTCGGGATCCGGCAAGAGCGTCAGCGCCTCGGTCGTGATGAACATCCTCGACATGCCGCCCGGCCGCATCACCGCCGGAAGCGTGCGCTTCGAGGGCAGGGACCTGCTCGCGATGTCCCCGGCGGAGCGGCGCAAGATCAACGGTTCCGAGATCGCCATCATCTTCCAGGATCCGCTTGCCCATCTCAATCCCGTCTACAGCGCCGGCTGGCAGATCGCGGAGGTCTTCCACATTCATGGACGGGCCGGCGATGCCACCGAAGCCAGGGAAAAGGCGATCGCCCTCATGGAGCGCGTCGGTATCCCCAATGCGCGCAGTCGGGCGGACCAATATCCGCACCAGTTCTCGGGCGGCCAGCGCCAGCGCGTGATGATCGCCATGGCGCTGGCGCTCTCGCCGAAGCTTATCATCGCGGACGAGCCGACGACAGCGCTCGACGTCACCGTCCAGCGCCAGATCCTCGACCTCCTGAAGGATCTCCAGCGAGAGATGGGCATGGGCCTCATCCTCATCACCCACGACCTCACCGTCGCCGGTCTCATGGCCGACAGGGTTGCGATCATCAAGGACGGCACGATCGTCGAGAGCGGCGGGATCCGCGACGTCCTCACGGTGCCGAAAGCCGCCTATACGCGCCAGCTTCTCGAAGCGATCCCGCATGTGGAAAAGACGCGGCGGAGCGGCGAGGAGGGCGAGCTGCGCCCGCCGCTTCTCGTCGCCCGCGACCTCACCAAGGAATACCAGCTTTCGAGGGGTCTCGTCGGAGGCTCGGCCGGCACGCTGCGCGCTGTCGACCGCGTCAGTTTCACCCTGCGTGAGAAGCAGACGCTCGGCATCGTCGGCGAATCCGGCTCCGGCAAATCGACCATCGCGCGCCTGCTGATGCGCCTCACCGATCCGAGCTCCGGCTCGGTGCACTACCGCGACAGGAACCTGTTCTCGCTGCGCGGGGCCGAGCTGCGCGCCTTCCGGCGCGACGTGCAGATGGTGTTCCAGGACCCCTACGGCTCGCTCAACCCGAAGATGACGGTCGCCGACATCATCGCCGAGCCCCTGGCCATCCACCGGGATATCCTGCCAAGGGCGCAGTGGCGCGACCGCGTCCGGGAGCTGCTCGGCCTCGTCGGCCTCAAGCCGGAGCATGCGGAGCGCTATCCGCATCAGTTTTCCGGCGGCCAAAGGCAGCGCATCGCCATCGCCCGGGCGCTCGCCTCCGAGCCACGCATCGTCATCTGCGACGAGGCGGTGTCGGCGCTTGACGTCTCCATCCAGGCGCAGATCATCACGCTGCTTGCCGACCTCAGGGACAAGCTCGACCTGTCCTACATCTTCATTACGCACGACCTGCCGGTCGTCCGCAGCTTCGCCGACGAGATCATGGTGATGAAGGCCGGCGCTGTGGTCGAACACGGGCGGACCGACGACCTCTTCCTGCGGCCACGGGACGACTATACCCGCAAGCTGCTCGGCGCAGGCGAGATTCCGGCCTGGATGCAGCGGATCGAGACGGCGGGCCGTCCCGGCGCCCCGCGCGCAGAGACAAGGAATACACCATGAAAATCGTGAACGTGGAAACGGTTCGCGCCGACGTCATACGCCTGCTGACGGCTGCCGGTCTCAGGGCGGATCTTGCCGGGGACATGAGCCACATCATGGTCGAGAGCGACCTCATGGGGCACAGGACCCATGGCCTTGCCATGCTGCCCACTTATCTGGAACGGCTCGAAAAGGACCTCATCCGCAAGGACGGCGACATCACCGTCGTCCGGGAGACCGCCTCGACGCTCAACTGGCAGGCGCATCGCCTGCCGGGAGCGGCCATCGTGTGTAGGGCGCTGCGCTCGCTGTACGACAAGGCGGAACGCGAGCCCGTCGTCACCGCGAGCGTCGCCAATTGCTCGCATATCGGCAGCCTGCAAGCCTATCTGGAGGAGCCGGCGCGACGCGGCTATCTTTGCCTGATGATGGTGACGGATCCCGGCGTCGCTTCCGTCGCGCCCTTCGGCGGGCGCGATCCGGTGCTGACCTCCAACCCGATTGCCGCAGCCATCCCGACGCAGGGCGATCCCATCCTCATCGACCAGTGCACGTCTCTCGTCTCCAACGCCCAGGTCCAGAGCGCGGACAGGAGCAGGCCGCTTCCCGGGCGCTGGGTGGTCGATAACAAGGGCCGCCCGACGGACGACCCGAATGCGCTGACGGCCGACCCGCCGGGTACGATCATGCCGCTCGGCGGCGAGGATTTCGGCTACAAGGGTTTCGGTTTCGGCATCATGGTGGAAGCCTTCGCGTTGGCGCTCTCCGGCCACGGGCGGCTGACGCCGAAGCAACGTGGCGCCCAGGGCGTCTTCCTTCAGCTGATCGATCCGGCCGCCTTCTGCGGCGCGGAGGCATTTCTCGCCGAAACGACCGATTTCGTGCGGCGCTGCAAGACGAGCCGTCCAGCGGAAGGGGCAAAAGGAATCCGGCTCCCCGGCGAGCGCGCCATGTCGGAGAAGCGCCGTCAGCTGCAAGGCGGTCTGGAAATCGCGGACGAGCTGTTCGAGCGCCTTGTCGCATTGGCGAGCGCCCGCGGCATCGACGCCTTTGCGGACGTCCGCTTTTCTGCCTGAACGTCAGCCTTTCAGCGGCCTGAAGATCATTCGAGGACCTTGCATGACGCTCCACCAGAACCTGATTGCCGGCGAATGGGTCGGCACGGACGCGATCCGGAACATCAACCCGTCGAACACGGATGACGTGGTGGGAGAATATGCCCGCGCCTCCGCCGAGGACACCAGGGCGGCGATCGCGGCGGCGAAGGCCGCGTTTCCGGCCTGGTCGCGCTCCGGCATCCTGGAGCGCCATGCGATCCTCAGGAAGACCGCCGACGAGATTTTGGCCCGCAAGGACGAGCTCGGCCGGCTGCTCTCGCGCGAGGAGGGCAAGACGCTGGCCGAAGGCATCGGCGAGACGGTGCGTGCCGGCCAGATCTTCGATTTCTTCGCCGGTGAATGCCTGCGCCTTGCCGGCGAGGTGCTGCCCTCTGTCCGTCCGAACATCGGCGTCGAGATCACCCGCGAGCCGGTCGGCGTCGTCGGCATCATCACGCCCTGGAATTTCCCGATCGCCATCCCGGCCTGGAAGATCGCGCCGGCGCTCGCCTATGGCAACACGGTCGTCTTCAAGCCCGCCGAGCTGGTGCCCGGCTGTTCCTGGGCTATCGTCGACATCCTCGTGCGTGCCGGCCTGCCGAAGGGCGTCCTCAACCTCGTCATGGGCAAGGGCTCCGTCGTCGGCCAGACCATGCTCGACAGTCCCGATGTCAACGCCATCACCTTCACGGGGTCCACCGGCACCGGAAAACGCGTCGCGCTCGCCTCCGTCGAACATAACCGCAAGTACCAGCTCGAAATGGGCGGCAAGAATCCGTTCGTCGTGCTCGATGATGCGGACCTTTCCGTCGCCGTGGAAGCCGCCGTCAACTCGGCCTTCTTCTCCACCGGCCAGCGCTGCACCGCCTCCTCGCGCGTCATCGTGACGGAGGGTATCCACGACAGATTCGTCGCCGCCGTCGGCGAGCGGCTGAAGAGCGTCGTCGTCGATGATGCCCTGAAAGCCGGCACGCATATCGGCCCGGTCGTCGACGAGAGCCAGCTCAAGCAGGACACGGACTATATCGAGATCGGCCGGCAGGAAGGCGCAAGGCTCGCCTTCGGCGGCGAGCGCCTGAAGCGGGACACGCCCGGCTTCTACCTCGCGCCGGCGCTCTTTACCGAGGCGACGAACGACATGCGCATTTCGCGCGAGGAGATCTTCGGCCCGGTCGCCGCGGTCATCCGCGTCAAGGACTATGAGGAAGCGCTCGCCGTCGCCAACGACACGCCTTTCGGCCTGTCCTCCGGCATCGCCACGACGAGCCTCAAGCATGCGACGCATTTCAAGCGCAATGCGGAGGCCGGCATGGTCATGGTCAACCTGCCGACGGCGGGCGTCGATTTCCATGTGCCCTTCGGCGGGCGCAAGGGCTCGTCCCATGGCCCGCGCGAGCAGGGCCGCTATGCCAGCGAATTCTACACAACCGTCAAGACCGCCTACACCCTGGCGTGAGACAAAGGCCGGCCGGCACGGGGGCCAAGTTTTCCCCTGCCTTAAGCCGGGTTGCTGGAAACTGCTGGATGCAGCATTCTCTGCTTCGCCAGCCGGATTTCTCGTTTGTCGGCACTTTCGAACGCATCGTCGTGTTGATGGTTTCCCATCACGAACAGGCTTTGTGTGGTGGAACCTTCGCTTACTATCAAGGCGCGGTCGGAGGAGGAGATCCACCGCCCGGAGGATGTGCAAACAGCCTGCATCTGTCATCAGAGGCCAAGCTCTCGCATGAGACTTGCTGCTTGCTTTCCACGGCGTTGCAAAACAAGGAGGAGCGCATGCTGTATATTCTCAGATATTTTCGCCAGATATGTCGCGCCGGACGAAGCGGCGGGATTGGTGCCGTCCTTTCCCTCCTGCTGCTGGCACTTTTGCCGGCTTCTGCCCTTCAGGCCTCAGCGCAGACGCTGGAGGCCGTCAAGAGCGCCGGCAAGCTCAGGGTCGGCGTGCAGGCCGCGAACATGCCGTGGGGATTTGCGGATGAAAGCGGAGCTCTGGTCGGGTACGATATTGACGTCGCCCGGCTCCTGGCAAACGAGATCGGCGTCGACCTGGAACTCGTCCCCGTAACCGGGCAGAGCCGGATTGCGCAATTGGTCACCGGCAAGGTGGACATCCTCTTCGCTGTGCTGGGGATGTTCCCGGACCGGGCGGAAGTCCTGCAGTTCACGAAGCCCTATGCGGGCCTGTCTTATTGGGTCATCGGTCCGAAAGACAGGGAGATCAAGGATTTTCCCGATCTTTCCGGCCTGAAGATCTCCGCTTCGAAGGCGTCGGCCGAGGAAAAGATCATTACCGAGAAAGCACCGGCCGACGCGTCGATCGTGAGATACGATGACCCGCAGAGCTCCATCCTGGCACTCATGTCGGGCCAAGCGGACGTCATCGTTGGAAACAGCACCTACATAGGCAACTTTACCCGCATGGGACGGACAGAGTTTGAAAACAAGATCAAGCTGGGTTCGCAGTATCAGGGCGGCGGCATCCGCAAGAACGACAAGGAGTTCCTCGATTTCGTGAACGGCTTCCTCGACAAGGCGATGGCGAACGGCGAGCTCGAGAAAATCAGCCAGAAATGGCTGCTCGAACCGCTGCCCGAATTCCCGGAGAGCATCGACGGCATCTCCTGGAAAATCGACTGAGAACGACACGCGACATCGAAGGTGAGGGCATGAATAGCGCTGAAACGACTGCCGTATCGATCCAAGGTCTGAACAAGTACTATGGATACTTTCATGCCCTCAAAGATGTCACCCTTACCGTCAGAAGCGGCGAGCGGATCGTGGTCTGCGGTCCGTCCGGCTCGGGCAAGTCGACGCTCATCCGATGCATCAACTGCTTGGAGGAAATCCAGGGCGGAACCATCACCGTCAACGGCACGCGCCTCGACGGGACCAGCGAGCAGGTGAAGCGCATCCGGTCCGAGGCCGGCATGGTCTTCCAGCAGTTCAACCTTTTCCCCCACATGACCGTCCTGCAGAACTGTACCCTGGCGCCCCGCCGGGTGCGAGGCCTGTCGCGCCAGAGCGCGAATGCGGTCGCGCAGCAATATCTCCAGCGCGTGCGCGTGGCGGACCAGGCAAGCAAATATCCGGCACAGCTTTCCGGCGGCCAGCAGCAGCGGGTGGCAATCGCGCGTGCGCTCTGCATGTCTCCCAAGCTGATCCTGTTCGACGAGCCGACGTCGGCGCTCGATCCGGAAATGGTGAAGGAGGTTCTCGATACGATGACGGAGCTGGCCAGCGAAGGCATGACCATGATCTGCGTGACCCACGAGATGGGCTTCGCCCGCAAGGTCGCCGACCGGGTGATCTTCATGGACGGCGGGCGGATCGTCGAGGAGAAGCCTCCGGCCGCGTTTTTCGACAATCCTGAACATGACAGGACGAAGGCCTTTCTTGCACAGATCCTTTCGTGAGCGAGCAAGCGGATGCAATACGATTTCGATTTCTCGGTTGTCCTCGACCAGGCCGACAGGCTCCTGCTGGGATGTCTTTGGACCCTTGGTCTTTCGTTCCTTGCGATGTGCGTCGGCATCGTCGCCGCCATATTGATCCTCCTGCTCAGGATGTCGAAGGTCGGCGTCCTCGCGTTCCTTGCAGGCGCCTATGTCCAGTTGTTCCGCAACACGCCGTTTCTCGTGCAGATCTACTTCATCTATTTCGGCTTCCCCGCGATGGGCGTGCGCTTCGATTCCAACACCGCGGCGCTGATCGCGCTATCGGCGAACTTCGCCGCCTATTCGTCCGAGATCATTCGAGGCGGCATCACATCGATACCGCGGGGCCAGACCGAGGCCGGTCTGGCTCTGGGTCTCGGGAACCTGGAAACGTTCTTCTACATCGTCCTCAAGCCGGCCGTGCGAAAGGTCTACCCGGCGCTGGTGAGCCAGTTCGTCCTCCTGATGCTGATGACGAGCGTCGCTTCTTCCGTCGGCGCGACCGAGCTGACCTATTTCGGCCAGGAGATCGAGTATTCGACCTATAGAAGCTTCGAGGTCTATTTCACGCTTTCCGCGATATATCTCTCGATGGCATTGCTGTTGTCCTTCGCTCTCTCGCGCGTCGACAAGTTCATTTTCAGATATCCCGTCTAAGGAGAAGGCTGTGGTTCGAGACCTGGTTCTGAACGACCTGTGGCTCATTCTGGAAGGCGCCAAGTGGACGGTGTATATATCGGTCGTTGCCTTCGTCTGCGGAGGGTTGATCGGGGTTGTCGTCGCCGCCTGCCGCGCCTCGAGCATTCCGGCCGTCGCGCGTGCCGCACAGGCCTATATCGAGGTGTTCAGGGGAACGCCTCTCCTGATGCAGCTCTTCATCGCGTTCTACGGGCTTCCAATCATCGGAATGAACCCCAGCCCCTGGACGTCGATCGTCATCGCCTTCACCTTCCATGCCAGCGCCTTTCTCGGCGAGATATGGCGGGGCGCCATCCAGTCCGTTCCGCGCGGCCAGTCGGAGGCCGCGCTCGCCCTGGGTTTGGGCTATGTCGACCGGATGTGGTACGTCATCTTTCCGCAGGCGATCCGGATCTCGCTGCCGGGCACCGTCGGCTTTCTGGTGACGTTCATCAAGGGCACGTCGCTGTGCACCATCGTCGGCTTCACGGAACTCAGCCGCGCAGGCGTCATCGTCTCCAACGCGACCATGCAGCCGCTTCTGGTCTTCGGCGGCGTGGCGGCACTCTATTTCGCGATCTGTTGGCCGTTGTCCATTGCAAGCGCCAGCCTGGAGAAACGGTATCTCGCAGCCGGGTGACCGGCGCCGCAGGCATTCTAGCCGGAAAGGGCCGAACCGACGTTTTCAGGGCTGAAGACCGTGAAGGGGACGATCGTGCTTGCGGGGATCGATCCGATATATCCGAGCTCGCCGAGGATCGTGTCGATCGCTACGCGAAGCTGGAGCTCGGGATTCTGGTCGATCGCCAGCGTCATGATTCCGCGCGCCAGGAGATCGCGCGACTGATCGGTCAATTCATGGCCGATGAAGAGCGTCTTGCCGACGCAGTTGGATTTCGCCAGTTCGCTGCCGAGTTCGCCCGAGCCGCCCCCGGTGCTGTAGACGATGAGCGGCGGGCCTTTCTCGATCAGATAGCGTCCGAACGTGTGCAATATATGCGCCCGTTCGATGGGACCCTCGATCAGGGCCGATACGGCAAGGCGCGGCGCGTGCTGCGCCAGTGCGGTTTCGAAGCCGCGTAGCCGTTGCTGGTGCACGCGATATTCAGGCCCTCTGTAGAGGACGACGACGGATCCAGGTTCGCTGGTCATCCGCGCGGCGAAGTACCCCGCGGTGCGCCCGGCCGCATGGTTGTCGATGCCCGTATGCGCGAGGCGGCCGGAGTCGGGCATGTCGTTCACGAAGGTCACGACGGGACGGCCGCTGTCGGAGGCGCGCCTGACAGCTTCGACCGTCTTGGGCATTTCTGACGCGTAGAGGACAAAGGCGTCCGCCGTGGAGTTCTGGAACTGGGCAGCGACATCCGTCGGGCTGTCCGGATCGGCGAAGATGCGATGCAGCGTCACTTCGCGATCCAGCGTGGATGCGATCTGAAGCACTGCCTCGTTGACGCGGCGGAAGAATTGCGTGACCGGCGGCGGGAAGATAACTGCGATGCGCAGGCTTCGCCGGTAGGGATTGGGCAGCCGGCGGGCAAGGTGAAGCTGCTGGGCCGCGAGAATGACTTTCCGGGCGGTTTCGGGCTTCACGCCTCCCCGTTCGTTCAGCACGCGATCGACCGTTGCGATCCCGACGCCGGCAAGCCGAGCGACGTCGTCCAGTCTGCTCGGCTTGGTCTTTCGCGTTGGCTCGCGCATGCGCATGCTGACCTGGTTCAAGACTAGTCTCAGGCGAAGCCTATGACAGGGTGCACCTTCCTGCCAGCGTTTAATCCGCCATGTGGACCTGGTATTTCACATCGCCGTGCGGCAGGAAGGTCGAGTAATAGCCCATGATTTCCTCGATCCCGCCCTGGTCGGTCGGGCGGGGCCAGAACACGCCGGCCGGCCCGTTACACGGCAACAGCGACACGGCTCCCATCACTTCGGCGGCCTCGCCGCGCGTGAGCGCACGCCCCGACACGCGCAGTTCAACTTCCCTCACGGCGGCGGGATCGGTTCCCCAGTCGAACAACGCGTTGAAACCGATATAGTCGAAGCGAAGGCGATCCTCCGAGAAGCCGTGCCTGTCCATGAGCTGTCTCCGGCAGATCTCGGCCGCGAGCTTCGCCTTTTCCACGGCGCCGACACCGCCGAAGAGAAGGCGGCCGACGCCGATATAGCCTTCGCGCACGGCGAGCCCGACCTTCACCGTATCCGTCTTCGGCTTGCCGCCCGTGCCTTCGATGCGAACGCGATCCGGCCCGACCTGTGTGATCCGCGTGGTGGTGAAGTCGACGATGGCGTCCGCATGAATGTAGCGGGCGGGGTCGCCGATCTCATAGACGAGCTGCTCCCTGCAGGTCTGCTCGTTGATCACGCCCCCGGTGCCCTCCACCTTCGTGATGACGGCGCTGCCATCGGCCTCGACTTCGAGAATGGGAAAGCCGAGGCGGTCGAGGCCCTCGACATCCTTGCGCCCCGGATCGGCATAGCATCCGCCCGATATCTGCGCGGAGCATTCGACGAGATGGCCGAGGCCCAGTCCGCGGCCCATCTTTTCCCAGTCGTCGAAGAACCAGCCGAATTCGTGGATCATCGCCGCCAAGTACTGCTCGGAATCGCCGGCGCGCGGCGTGATGACGATGTCGGCGCCCGCCGCGAGCGCGGCGACGATTTCTCTCGCGCCACCATAGGCGACCGCGCCGAGGAAGGCGTTGCCGAAGGCGGAAAGCGGCGCATTCGTATCGGCGATGGTCGGGTTCTCCTGCCGCAACTGATCGGTGACGTCGCCGCCGCTGACATAAGCCACCTTCAAATGCCCGTATCCCAGCTCGCGGCAGACCTTCATGATGGCGCCGGCGGCACCCTTGGGATCGAGAATGCCCGCATTGGCGATGATCCTGGTTCCGCGGCCCACGCATGCCGGGAGGACCTTCCTGAGCTTTGCTTCGAAGAGGATGTCGTAGCCGGGAATGCCGTTTTCACGGCGCGTATATGCCTTGCTCAGGGCGACCTCGGACTGGCAGTCGAAGACGAGGTAGTCCAGGTCGCCCTTTTCCGCCAGGGTCTGCGCGCCATAAACATCGTCGCCCTCATGTGCGGAGCCTGCTCCGATACGGATGGTTTTCGACGAGCCCATATTTTCCTCCATATGCTCCGGGCGCTCAGACCCGCCCTCGTGACACGGCAAAAGCTATTGCCCGTGCTGCAGGCTTGCACGCCATTTTACGATGGGAATCAATCAAGCAATAAGGGTCAGGCGAGGATGGAAACCCATCAAAACACGAGATGCCAATCCGTCTCGAAGCCCCTATGGATTGCGTCATCAGCAGTGGCGCGACGCCAGAGGAGGAAGAATGAGCCAAGCACCGCATCGCGTTGTCCTTCGCGATATTTGTCATGCCCGCTCCGGCGACAAGGGCAACTCCGCCAATGTGGGAATAGCCTGCTTCGACGCGCGCGATTATGAATGGCTGGAAAGGAACCTCAGCGCGGCCGCGGTCAAGGCCTTCATGAAAAGCATCGTGAAGGGCAGCGTCGAGCGCTACGAGCTTCCGAATGTCGCCGCATTGAATTTCATGCTCCACGACGCCCTTGGCGGCGGCGCGAGCCGCACCTTGCAGCTCGATATCCATGGCAAGGGCTTCAGCTCGATCCTTCTGAGCATGGAGCTGACGGCCGACGACCGTCCCCCCAGCCTTCGCGAGGCTCGCTAGGAACCGCACCAGGCCTCCTCAGGCTGCGGTCCATGAAGAGAGGCGGCTCCCGGCCGCCTCTCTTTTCCTTTCGTGAAACCTCTTGAATGTCCGGGTCGGCGCCAGCTTACCGCGATGCGTATTCCGCCTCGTTGGCTTTGGTCACCAGTTCGAAGGGCACCCAGTATACAGGCTCGACGGCTTCGCCCTTCACCATCCGGGTGACGGCGTCTACCGCCTTTTCACCCTGTCCCTTGGCGTTGTGGAAGACGGTGATGTCGAGGTTCCCCTCGGCCATCTGATGGAGCGCTTCGCCCGTTCCGTCGATGCCGGCGAAGACGATGGACTTCGGATCGGCGCCTGCGGCGATCGTTGCGAGGATCGCGCCGATCGCCATTTCGTCGTTGTTGGCGATCACTCCGTCGACATGCTCACCCGAGGACAGGATGTTGGTCATGATGTCGCTTGCCTGCTGGCGCTGATAGTTCGCGCTCGGCTTCTGGATGACCTCGATGTCGGGATACTTGGCCAGCACCGTGTCGATGCCGCCAGTGCGCACGGTCGTCGTGTTCACGGCGAGTTCGCCCTGGAAGATCACGACGCGCCCCTTGCCGTTGAGTTGCTTTGCGAATTCCTCCGCCTGCATGACGCCGGACGTCCGCTCGTCGGAGCCGACATAGATGACGTTCTGCGGCAGATCCTGGTCCGGCTTGCGGGCGACATAGATCAGCGGGATGCCGGCCGCCTGCGCCGCGGCTGTCATCGGCTGTGTCGCCGACGTATCGACGGGCGAGACGATGAGGGCCTTCACGCCGGAGGCGATGAGGTTGTTCACCTGGTCGGCCTGCTTGCTGACGTCGCCCTGGGCGTCTTCCGCCTGGACGCCGAAGCCGGCCTTCTCGGCATTGGACGCGATGCTGTTGCGAAGGTTGGTGAGCCAGACGTCGTCGAAATAGGGCATCGACACGCCGATGTCGTCGGCGCGCGCAGCAAGGGTGGAACAGAACAGGGTCGTGACGGCCGCGGCAGCGAACGCCACCTTGCGCAGGTTTAGCATTTCTCCTCCTTCGGCAGGCCTCCTCGCCTACCAATTGTCAAAAACAGGATCAGCTAAAGCGCGATCTCGGAGAAAAGCAATCAGTCTGATATTTTTCGTTTCAGGACGTCTCCAATTCACGGGAGAGACTGTATCATGATGTATCAGAAAATGCTCTCCGCGGTGGAAGACACGAAGGGCAGGATGATTTCCGCGCGTCCGCGGTCGGTTCGATCGGCGTCGCTCGCCTCCAGCATGGCGGCGACGAGCTTTTCCGCGAGATCGGCCATGGGATGGCTCAGCGCGACCGCGAGGCTTCCGTCCATGAGGGCCTGCCGTGTTTCGTCGTTCAATTCGCAACTGATGAGGTGCGGTGTCTTCCCGTCCGCTTCCCGGATGGCCCTGATGGCTCCCCGGATGCCCCCGCCCGTCACGTAGATCGCCGTCAGGTTTGGGTGCCGGCGCAGGAGGTCCGAGGTCGCATCGTAGGCGCCGAGGTCGGTCTCGTGGGTCGTGACCGCCTCAAGGACTTTCAGGGACCGCGCGTGTTCGCGCAGATAGGAGCGGAAGCCCATTTCCCGCTGCTCCTGGCACACGTGCCGGTGCGTTCCCATGAGGATCGCGACCTCGTTTCCCTTGCGCTGCAGGTTGTCGGCGAACCAGGCCGCGGCCCTGCCGAATTTCCGGTTGTCCAGTCCGACATAGCCCGCCCGGCCGCTGGAGCTTATGTCCGATACCGCCGTGAATACGGCGACACCCCTGTCCGCCAGTTCGTCGACAGCGCGGTTGACGAGAGGATGATCTGCGGAGGTGATGGCGATGGCGTCGAATGCCTCGCCCAGTTTTCGCAGGGTATTGGCGATGATGAGAGGGTCGAGGTCCTCGATATGCTCGACATGGGCGACGACGCGGCTATCGGCGCGGGCGCCGCTCGCCTCCCGGAAGCGCATGCCGAGTTCCTTGTGAAAGGGCATGCTCTCCTGCTGGACGATCATTCCGAGACGCTTGACCGGAAGGTCCCCCTTCAGATGGCTGCGGATGGTCGCCGTGCCGTAGAAGCCGACATTCTCCGCGACGGAGAGGACATGTTGCATCATGTCGCCGCGGACCTGTCGTCCGGACAGCACGCGGTTGACGGTCGATACGCTGACGCCGGCCTCCCTGGCCAGCTCGGCGATTGTGACGCGCTTCATCTTGAAACTTTCTGAAACAAATAAATCGCGTGTTTGGCATGCATTGAGCCGAAAAGTATCACGCAGGTTGCTCTCTTGGCAATGCGCTGCAAATATTGACCGACATCAATTGGAGGAGCTGCAATCATGCTGTTCAAGAAGCGGCCGGAAAAGTACGGGCTTTCAAGGGCTTTCGACGCCAATTCGGACCTCGAGGTCGCCGATCCGTCTCAAGACGAATGGTGGACATTCGACATCAAGCGGAAGGAGCTGAAGCTTCTGATGAAGCGTGAAGACCGCCGCCCCCTGATCAACTATCTCACCTGGCTGGTGCTCCTTGTCGGTTCCGGCGTGCTGGCCTACCAGACACTCGGCACGTGGTGGGCGATCGGCGCCTTTCTGCTCTACGGCACCATCTACGGCTCGTGCGATCCGCGCTCCCACGATCTCGGGCACGGCGCGACGTTCAAGTCCCGCTGGCTCAACGCGATCTTCTGCAATCTCTGCCTCTTCATGACCATGAAAGAGCCGATCGACTGGCGCTGGCGGCATACGCGCCACCATACCGACACCATCCATGTCGGCCAAGATCCCGAAATCCTGGTGACGCGACCCGCCGACCTCCTGAAGGTAGCGGCCGACTTCTTCTTCCTGGTGCAGGCAAAGGGAGAGCTCAAGGGCATCGTCCTGCACGCGCTCGGCATCGTCACCAGCGATGCGAGGTTCTACGTGCCGCGCAGCGAATGGCGCAAGATGTTCTGGTCGAGCCGCTTCTATCTCGCCTGCATGCTGGGCGTCGCCGGCTATTGCGTCGCGGCGCAGACTATCGTGCCGCTGCTCTTCATCTGGGGGCCGCGCTTCTATGCCAACGGGTTCTATTTCTTCGGCTTCCTGACGCAGCATGCGGGGCTTGCGGAAGATTCCTACGATCATCGCCAGAACACCCGCACGTTCCGGATGAACCCGTTTGCCGAGTTCCTTTACGCCAACCTCAATTTCCATATCGAGCATCACGTCTATCCGTCGATCCCCTACTACAACCTTCCTGTGCTGCACGGCATGGTGAAGGACCAGCTGCCCCATACCTACGGCAGTCTCTTCGAGGTTATGCGCGAGGTTCTGCCGGCGGTCTGGAGACAGGCGCACGATCCCGGCTATTTCGTTGTCCGCAAGGTGCCGGGCGGCGCGCGGCAGGGCGACGACGGGATGTTTGCGAGCGGCGTCGCGGCGGCCGAATGAGATCTCAAGGGAGAGAGTGCATGTCCGAGAGCTGGATCAAAGTCTGCGCGGCCGACGATATCGATGAGGAGGATGTCATCCGCTTCGATGCGGCCGGCCGCACCTATGCCGTCTACCGCAGCCCCGACGACGACTATTTTGCGACCGACGGCCTGTGCACGCATGAGCGCATCCATCTTGCCGATGGGCTTGTCATGGGCGACATCGTCGAATGTCCCAAGCACAACGGCCGCTTCAACTACAAGACGGGCGAGGCGAAGGGCGCGCCGGTCTGTGTCAATCTCAGGACCTATCCGGCAAAGGTCGTCGATGGCGATGTCTATATCGCCGCGGACGAGTAGGGGCGCTTATGATCTTCAAGGAACATGTGCGCTGGGAGATGTTGAGGCCGGAGGAGTTCCTCGCCCGGCAGAACGCCAGGCCTGTCGTCTATCTGCCGATGGGGCTATGCGAGCCGCATGGTCACGTGGCGCCGTTCGGGCTGGACACGATCAAGGCGGACTGGCTTTGCGACATGGCGGCGGAGCGGTTCGGCGGTATCGTCGCCCCCACCATGGCCTATCATGTCCACGAGGTCGGCTATCACGCCCCGTGGCTGCGCGAGGTGATGGGCGGGGTCAATCCGCGGCTGGCGGCCCTGCCGGCGCATCTCCTCCTGGAAACGCTGTTCTACCAGTTTCGCGCTTTCCACAATGCAGGCTTCTCGGGGGTCGTCGTCATCAGCGGGCATCATGGAAGCCAGGAGGATTTGCGCATGGTGGCCGAGGCTTTTTCCGCCGCCTTCCCGATCGATCATTTCGTCCAGACGGATCCGGAACTGGTGGCAGGTGCTTTCACGGGAGACCATGCCGGTCGCTACGAGCTTTCGCAGTTGCTGCATATCCGCCCGGACCTGGTCTCCATGGATCGCGCCGATCGGATTGGGACGAGCCCGCTGGGGCGGTTCGCGCAAAATCCCGATGTGGCGGAGGCGAGTGCCGAGGAGGGCAAGGCCATTCTGGAACTGTCGTTGCAGGCAATCGGCGAGGCGGTGGGCGCTTTCAGCCTGCGGCTATCCGGCGAGTTCATTCCGATGAAGAGGGCCGGGGCGGTATGGGATACCGTCGCCATGCGTTGTGCGGTCTGGGCAACGGCAGGGTAATCCGTGTTCCGTGGCGATCAGGAAGAGGGTGTCTGGTTCGTGGCGGTCGACTTCCTGACGATCAGTTCCGGAACGACGAGGCCGTGCGTCGCGGACGTCTTTTTCCGGTGATGCTCTCGGACGGGGAGAAGAGGGCCTGCGAGGCGACCTGATGCACGGGTTGCCGCACGGTTGTCAGTCGGATGACCGCCATCGCCGAAAGAGCATGTCGTCATAGCCGATGATGGAGGTGTCGTCGGGCGCGCGGTAACCGGTTGTCGAAGTGAGGTGGCCAATACGCTCCACCGATACGGCCTCGTCGCCAATCAGTGGGATTTCCTCGTCGAAGAATTTCGGTGATACAAGGAATGCGTCCTCGCGGACGGGTATTTCCATGAACCCCGCCGTCGATCAACCGATTGATCGCACCGCCGAACTTTCAGCAAGGGGCGGCGGAATGCTGTTACCTCCGCCGACGGTGTCTGTAACCGCCCGGCTTGCATGAAGGATTTCCGGTGCCACCCATGCGGCGACGTCCGGTTTGCGTTCGATGAACCCGTGGCGGGCAAGCCGGTCTATTTGGATTTCCAGGAGTTCGAGCCGGTCAGCGTCGAGACTAGGCGTGATGGCCGCCTCGAGGTTCGCGCCATAGATAGACCTTGCGAATTCTGGAGACGCGCCGGTTTCCTTGCTGACAACAGCGATGATCTTATCCTGGTTCGCACTCGCCCAGGTGGCGGCGCGGAGCGTTTCGGTCATGAACCGAGTGATGATTTCAGGTCGCCTGTCGAGTAGCTCTGCATGAACCGTGATCGGTCGCGGCGTTCCGTTGTTGACGCGGTCGCGGATCGGCAGGGCGTCGATGTCGACAAGGATCGAGAGTCCCAGCCGATACGCCGCTTCGCGTGCCGCTGCACCCTTGACGTAGGCGGCATCGGCGTCGCCGGCGGTCACCTGGTCGAGAGCAGGCCACTCCTTGATCTTGAGGTCGCGTCGTAGCCTGCCGGGCGGAACAGTCTGCGAAAGCGGGGTCTCCACAACCGTGACGTCATCAAAGTCGAGACCGATATGCCGAAAGGCCGCTTCGAAACCGCCGAGCGCCATGGCGCGCGCATGGCTGGCATTCCTGCGAGCGGCAAAGGATGGAATGGCAATGCGCGCGCCACGCAGGTCTTTAGGTCCTTGCAGGCGGGCGGGGTCGGCCACGATGGCCTGGCCCTCGTCGATGAACGTCAGGCCGAGGAGGCGGGTCGGAGCGCCTTCCGCCCGTGCGACGATTGCCGGCACGCTGCCGCCTTCGCGAATGAGCGACGGCAGTGAATGATCGTAGTGGGAGAGCGCGATATCCAGCGGCGCTTCCTGAAGGATGCCGAGCCCGACATCGAGTCCCGCAAGCGTATCGGCAAGCCATCCCTGGTTGAGCGCGATACCGCTGGCGGTCGGCACCTGGCACCGTGTATACCAGATTTTCTCGTGCGCCGTATTCATCGGCGGCCGCCGCCTGAATCGGCGGCGATATGCCAGTGCAGCAGCCTGTTCTCGATCGACAGGAATCCGTAGTTCAACGCATATCCCACCACTGCCACGGTTACGGCGCCGGCATACATTCTCGCAATGTCCAGCGTCTGCTGGGCGTTTAGAATGTAGTAGCCGATGCCGCTGTTTCCAGCGATCATGCCGGCCGCGATGGCAATGACGAAGGAGCCTGCGAGCGCCAGCCGCAGGCCGACAAAAATCTGGGGTGCTGCGGCCGGCAGCACGATCTCGTAGATCGTCCGCCACCAGGAAAGCTTGAAGGTGGAGGCCGTATCGCGAAGTGCGGCTGAGACGCCTCTTGCGCCGGAATAGGTGGCGATCAGAATCGGGATCGTGGCCGAGACGAGAATGGCGATGACGTTCATTTCCCGACCGAGACCGGCATAAAGAATGATGACCGGGATGAAGACGATCGTCGGAACTGGGCGGAGCAGTTCGATGATCGGTTCAACCAGCGCATAAATGAGCTTGATCCGTGCCATCATAACGCCGATTGCAACGCCTAACACGGCAGAAAGCACGTAGCCGTAGACCATCGACGTCATCGTGTCGACGAGCTGGAACCCCAACTGCCCAACTGTCATTTCCGTCCACCAGGCAGCTCCGATCCGCGAAGGAGCGGGGAGGCCGGGTGAGGGGTTTTGGGCGGCGATGATCTCCCAGATGCCGACGAGAATGAGAAGGAGCAGCCAGCCGAGCGCTCGGTTGTCGAGCGGGACCACGCGTTTGTGGCGCTTATTGGGTTTTCCAACACTGTCAGTTGCCGGAAGTGCGATGCTGGTTGGTACCGTCATGCGGCCTCCGCGGATTTTAGCGGCGGCTTCGCGAGAACGCTTTCGAGAAGCGTGCGCCTGTATTCGAGGTAGCGCGGATGTTCCCGTGTCTCGATCTGCCGGCGTGGGCGGGGAAGCGAGACTGGAATCTCGGCAGCTAGCCCCCTTCCGTTTGGGCTGAGTACGAGGATGCGATCCGCCATGTAGATGGCTTCGTCGATATCGTGGGTGACAAGGATCGCCGTGAAGCCGAACTTCTGCCAGAGATCGAGCATCAAATCCTGGAGTGTCGCGCGGCTCAGTGCATCAACGGATCCGAAGGCTTCGTCGAGCAGAATGATCTCGGGTCGCGACGCGATGGCCCGCGCAATGGCAACACGCTGCTGCATGCCGCCCGACAACTCGCGCGGGTAGCGGTCGCGCGCATGGGAGAGGCCGACATCCCCGATGATCTCGTCGACGGATACCTTGAACTTGCGGGAGGATTGAACGGCATGGCGTTCGCCGAACAGCACGTTTTGCCGCACCGTCAGCCAAGGCAACAGCGATTGTGAATAATCCTGGGCGACAAAGCGGACCTGCGCCGGCGGCTCGGAGACGACGCGATTGCCCACGCGGACGGTTCCGGCGCTCGCCACTGTCAGGCCGCCGATGGCGCGCAGCAGCGTTGATTTTCCCGAGCCGGAGCGGCCGACTAGCGCAAGGAACTCTCCGCCTTCTATCCGTGTCGTGATGTCGGCGAGTGCATCGACCGTTCCATGCTTGCCGACATAGCGGACGGAAAGCCCTTTCACCTCTATTGCAGGCGGGGCGATCAGAATGGGCTCAACAATGGAGCTGTCATTGGCCATAGTGGCGCCTTTCAGAGCGTCGGAACGGTTGCCGTCTTGTAGAGAAGCGGCTCGACGTCGATGACCTGCTTGATCACGCCCTTGTCATGGGCGATCGTCAGCCATTCCTTGAGTGCTGCCAGATCGACTGCGCCGGACTGGGCTGCGTTGTTGTCGTCCATGCGCTTGATGACGCCCGGGACTTCCTTCTCCAGGGCGAAGAGATCGACCTTGTCGTATTTGAGCGAGATATTCGCCTTCTCCTCTGCGCTATAAGCATTGTAGCGCTTGGCACCTTCGCGCGCGGCGCGGACGAACTTTTCGGCCAGTTCCGGGTTTGCCGCGATCCACTGGCTGGTCGCGAAGAAGCCGGCGGTACTTGTCTTTTCCGGGATTTGTTGCCACGGGCGGCCTTCCAGCGGCTTGACGCCATATTGCTGCTCCCACTGGGCGACATTCGGATCTGATGCAATGGATGCATCGATTTGGCCCGAAGCGAGTGCCGCGCCGACCGTTTCACGCTGGTTGATTATCACATATTCGACGGATGCCGGATCGACGCCAAAATGCTCCAGATAAAGCCGGACCCGGAGGCGCGACTGCGCATGCGCCGCGGTGCCGATCTTCTTGCCGACGAGGTCAGCCGGTTTCTCGATCCCGCTTTTCGGACCCGCGATGATGTAATCCGAATTCCCTCTGCCATTGGCAGCCTGCAGGAAGGTGAGGTCGAAGCCATTTTCGCGCGCGCCGACCCAAGCGAAAAGATCGGCATAGCCGATCTCAAGTGAACCGCCGACGGTTGCGGCAAGAATGTTCGGACCGCCTGCCAGGGTCACAATCTCGACATCGATGCCGTCCTTCTGAAACAGCCCTTCCTCTATCGCCGTCTTGATGCCGGGGATCGCGCCGAACGGGGCTCCGATGCGCAGCTTGTCGGCGGCAGACGCCGAGACAGGTGCAGTGAAGGTGCTCAGCGCCAGCACCATTGCGGCAAGCATTGCGCGGCGATTGAAAAGAGCCTTGAACATGGTTTGTCTCGAACTTTCCAAATGGGTCAGCCGGCGGCTGCGGCATTGATCCGCGCCTCCGATGGGGTTGAGCTGGTCTGCCATGCATAGGGTGCGCTCTGGGCGTGCGGCTGCTGCCAGCTATTGTCGAGCGGGAGGAGGGGCATGACCTGATCGGCGAACCGGTGGGCCTCCTCGAGGAAGGGGTTTCCTGAGAGGATGAAGGACTCAACGCCGAGGTTTCTGTATTCGATGAGGCGGGCGGCGACTGATTCCGGACCGCCGACCACAGCGATGCCCGGACCGTTGCGCAGCAGGCCGAAGCCGGACCAGAGGTTGGGGTAGATTTCCAGATCCCTAGCATGCCTCGGCCGGGTTCCCTGATGGAAGGCCGCCTGACGGACCTGACCGATGGCGTCCTGTTTGCTATTGCTCGCCTGCACTTTGGCGATGGCGTCGTCGGACGCGCTGTCCAGCATCTCCTGGGCAGCCTGCCAGGCCTTCTCGTCGGTATCGCGCAGGATGACGTTCAGCCGGATGCCGAAACCCAGCTTTCGTCGATATTTCGCGGCGCGAGCCGTGACGTCCTTGACGGTGGCGGCGGTTTCCGGTGGCGGCTCGCCCCAGGTGAGGTATTTGTCGACGTGCTTGGCCGCGACATCCATGGCGATATCGGACGAGCCGCCGAACCAGAGAGGAGGATAAGGCTTCTGCAGCGACGGAAATTCTGCCTTTGCGCCTTTAACCTTCAGGAACTCGCCATCGAAATCCACGGTCTCGCCCGACATGGTCCGGCGATAAATTTCGAGGAACTCGTCGCAGCGGCGATAGCGATCGTCATGGGCGAGGTGGATGCCGGCAGGCGCCAGGCTCGTATGGCCGTTGACGATGTTAAGCAGGAGACGGCCACCGATATTCTGATCGAGCGTCGTCGTCAGCTTGACGAGTTGGCTCGGGGTGAAGACCGATGGGTGGATGGCAAGGAGAAAGCGCATCCGGCGCGTCTGGGCTGCGAGACTTGCCGCCGTGATGAAGGGATCGAGGCCGCCGCTTGGTTGTGTCGCAAAGAGCGCGCCCGAATAGCCGCGCGCATCGATCGACGTGACCAGGGCTCGCAGATAATCGAGATCGACCGGACGCGTCCATTTCGGATCCCAGGGATACCGGCCATCACGGCCGACGACGTACCAGAGAATATCCATCAGATGTCCTTACTTCGACAGGATCGGTTGCGAGCCGCCGAGTGCCGCAGCACGGATGAAGATGCCGGCCGCCTCATCGATCGTGACGGCAAGCTGCGCCGCCTTTTCAGGGGTCTCGTCGAACACGAGCACGCCATGGTTTGCGAGGAGGGCGGCGCGAGTCTCGGGATGCTCGGCCAGGAAACTATCGAGCACGGAAACGAGGCCACCGGAATTCCGGTCGCCATAGGGGCTGACCGGTATCGGCACTGTTTGGCCACGAGTGAGGAGCGGTTCGTAATGGAGCGGAATAGGCTTCTGTGCGACGGCGAACGCCGTGGCATTTAGGGAATGGGTATGGATCACGGAGCCGACGCCCGGCCGCTTATAGGCATGGGTGTGCATGGAGATGACCGATCGCACGCCTTTGCCAAGCTTGCCACTGACGAACTCGCCCTCGAGCGTGACGATGCCGAAATCCTCTTCGGTGATGTCCTTGGGCAGGCCTCGTGCCGTAACCAGGACATGGTCGGGTGTATCCGTCAGTCGGACGCTGGCATTGGCCGAACGTCCATTCGTAAGAATGCCACTGATGTGAAGGAAATGAATGGCGTCGAGAAGCTGCTGGCGCAGCACGCGACCTTGCGGTCCCAACTCTAACCTGCTCCCCTCGATTGATGAAATATCCTTGCCAAATCCGATTGCGCTTACACCCGCCATCATAAATCTCCCATAATATATAAAAAAGGTAGATTTACTATTGTTAAGGCGCAAGGGCGCCGAGTCTAGGATTACAAGCGTCGGGGAAACATCGTTCTAAACTTCGTCGGTAATGAGGATGGAAACAAAGCAAAAACGGATCTCGGACGCAAACACGACATCGCCGTTGGCTGCATTCAACGAGGCTCTGGGCGCTCGGCATGGAGATGGAACAGCGGTCCGACAGTCGCCTGCCGAGCTTTCGGTCGGCCGCACCATGTTCATCATCGCCCCCCACCTCACCAACGTCGTGGCCTGCTAAGGCCATGTGGTAAACCACCGGTCGTTTGGCATCGAACCGGCTCGGATGTGGCATAGGAAAGCGTCATCGATTGCGCCGAGCGTCGCCGTGGCCCCCCAGTTCCAGTTCTCCCCGTCCTTCGCGCGGCATGACAATGCTCATGACCAGCGAGCGAATGACGTTCGCCGCCTCCCGGCGCTCGCTGTCGTCGGTCTGCAAGTGTCGTGCTCCCCTGATTGTCCGCGTTTATAAGTTAGCCCTGTTCGAGTTTGGTCCTGTCTGGACCGGGTTGCGAACTCATAAGAGGTCAAGCCGCTGAGGCTCGTGTGGGGGCGGTTCGGGTTGTAGTCGTTTCTCCAGTCTTCGATAATCTCTCCGGCATGGCGGTAGCTGGTGAAGAGCTGCTCGTTGAGTCATGCAGGGATACCAGTCCTGAGTGCGATCCTGTCCAGTTCACGGCCGACACGCTGGCGGGACAGCGAGTTGTCGACTGTCTCCATCTCCGGAGAACAGACTAACCTCAAACCGAGGACATTTCAGGGGAGCACGTCAGAGCCATTGGCTCAGACGTCCAAGTCCTTGCCCCATAGACAAGAAAATAGCGCAGAAGCGGCCGCCTCTGCGCTGTCTTCAACCGGTTGCGATAATTCTGTCCGGCCTTAGCGACCGTTGCCCGTGACGGCAGAGCGGATGTGGGAGCGGGAGATGCCCAGATCCTGAAGGGCGCGGTCGTCCAGGGCGCCGAGCTCATGGACGGCGCGGCGGTCGGCGGCATATTTCTTGAGCTTTGCGAAGAGGTTCATGATCAACTCCTTTTGTTGAACAATATATAGACGCCTTCCTGACCGATGAACATGCACATGCCTGCAGCGTAGGCATGCCCCAATTGCATGACACTGAAAAAGAACGCGACTCCTAAAGTTTGCTATCGCGAAACGCTATGGCGGCAGAATGGAGTTGTGTTGGCCAAGGCCCCGTGCATGACCCTACTCTGACCGGAGTTGGCGACTGGCTGACCAAAAGAGCCGGGAAAACGGCCTTTGATCGTGCGGTATGGACCGGACGAGGATATCCGAACCAGGAGTGGGAACATGACACACACGCTTACCCGCAGAATGCTTTGCCTTTCCACCGCCCTCCTCACCGTGGCCGCCCTCGCGCCGGGTCTTGCCGGCGAGGCGAAGGCCGATGAGGCGCCGATCAAGCTCGGCATCGTCGCGCCGATGAGCGGTCCGAACGCCCGCTACGGCGCCTTCTCGATGCACGGCGCGGAACTGGCCGTGAAGGAGATCAACGATGCCGGCGGCGTCAACGGCCACAAGATCGAGCTCTACAATGCCGACAGCCAGGGCACGCCCGTCGAGGGTGTCTCGGCGACGCGCCGGCTGATCGACCAGGACGAGGTGGACTTCGTCATCGGTGACGTCTCCAGCTCCGTGACGCTCGCCATGCAGCCGGTCGCGGAAGATGCCGGCGTGCTGCTCTTGAACGCCGCCTCCTCCAACCCGAAGATCACCTACGGCGCCGGCGTCGGCGGCTTCAAGTGGACCTACCGCAACTATCCGACCGACGAGAACCGCGCCTATGTCGTGGCGAAATACGCCGCCGAGGAACGCGGCTTCACCAAGTTCGCCGTACTGTCCGTCGATAGCGACTACGGCCGCTCGGCCATCGAGTTCACCAAGAAATACCTGCCCGAGTTCAAGGGCGAGATCCTTTCGGAAGACTATTACAAGGAAGGCGAGGTCGACTTCCGCAGCGTGCTGGCGAAGATCCGCGACGGCGGGGCTCAGGCGATCATCATGTACGGCCTTGCCGACACGACGCCGATCATCGCCCGCCAGATGGTCGAGCTCGGCCTTGCCGGTAAGGTGACGCTGGTCGGCAACGGCGAGTTCAACACCGAAAAGACCATCGCCTCCGCGCCGACGGCGCTTGAGGGTGCCGTCGAGGCCGCCGCCTGGCTGCCGGCCTGGGATTCGCCGGAAAGCAAGGCCTTCGTCGAAAAGTTCACCACGACTTACAATGAAGCGCCGAACAACCATGCCTATGTCCACTGGGACACGGTGAACCTGCTCGCCGCTGCTGTGCGCGAGGCCGGCAGCGTCGAGCGCGAGGCGGTGCGTGACGCGCTGTCGAAGATCAAGTACAAGAGCCCCGTCGGCGAGGTGACCTTCGACGACCACAACCAGGCCCGCCTGCCGATGATCCTGTTGCAGATCGAGGACGGCAAGCCGAGCATCAAGGGCGCCTTCACGGCCGATATCCAGTATCCTGCCAACTGAGCCGGTCGGGAGGACAGGCCCATGGTCTCGACCCTTATCGAGCAGATCGTCAACGGCATCGTGACCGGTTCGGTCTATGCCATCGTCGCGGTCGGCATGACGATGATCTTCGGCGTGCTCAGGGCGATCAACTTCGCCCACGGCGAATATTACATGCTCGGCACCTTCGGGGCCTGGTTCGCCATCGATTACCTTGGCCTCTCCTACGAGGCCTCGATCGTCGTCGGCATCCTCTCGACCATCGTCATCGCCTATGTGGTGGGGCAGCTCGTGATGCGCCGCATGGTGGGGGCCCCGGCGGAATCCGGGGTGCTCGCCACGCTCGGCATCGCGCTCGTGCTTCAGAACACCGTCATCCTCGTCTTCGGCGGCGGCTACAAGTTCTTCTCCGGCGGCTATATCGAGCCCGTCTCGATCCTCGGCTTCTCGCTCGCCGAGCAGCGCGTGCTCATCCTCGTCGTCTGCCTCCTGGTCTTCATCGGGCTGGAGCTGATGGTGACGCACAGCCGCATGGGCAAGGCGATGCGGGCGGTGTCGCAGAATGTCGAATGCTGCGAGGTGGTCGGCATCGACGTGCCGCAGGTGGTGCTGCGCACCTTCATCCTCGGCGCGGCGCTGGCGGCGCTCTCGGGCGTCCTCACCGCGCCGGTGAACGTCAGCGTCTATGGCGGCATGGGCGAGCTCATCACCTTCAAGACGCTGCCGATCATCATCATGGGGGGCCTCGGCAATGTGCGCGGTACCTTCTTCGCCGCCATGATCCTCGGCATCGCCGAAAGCCTCGTCGCCACCTATGTCGGCCTGCAATACCGCGACACGGTGGGGTTTGCGACGCTGATCCTGATGCTGATGTGGCGGCCGCACGGACTGTTCTCGACGCAGGCGCGCTTCTAGGGGCAGTCAGCCGAAGCGGAAAACGCTTCGGCCGCTCCGGGCGTGAAACTCCTCTCGAACTTTTGGGGACCCGACATGTCTCTCACGCAAACCAGCGAACGGGCGCGCCGGCGCGATTATCGCATCCCGCTCGGCATCCTGCTCTTCTCCGTGGCGCTCGCCGCGCCCTTCATCGGCAGTCGCTATGTCGTCCATGCGCTGATCATCGCGCTCGTCTTCATGCTGCCGGCGCACGGGCTGAACCTGCTCGTCGGCTATACCGGCCTGCTCTCGCTCGCCCAGGCCGCCTTCTTCGGCATCGGCGCCTATGCGGCGGGGCTGCTCGCCATCACCTACGGCACGCCCTTCTACGTCAACGCGATCGTCGCGGGCCTTGCGGCCGGCCTGGTGGCGCTGCCGCTCGGCGTGCCGGCGCTGAGGCTCCGGTCCACCTCCTTCGTCATGTGTACGCTCGGCTTCGTCATCATCGGCCAGGCCATCGCCAAGAACTGGATCTCGGTGACGCGCGGCGACATGGGGCTTTCCGGCATCCCGAAACCCTATTTCGAGCTCGGCCCGCTCTCCTTCACCGTGGGCGGCACCACCGGCTTCTACTACCTGGCGCTCGCCATCGGCATTCTCGCGACGCTCGCGGTCTTCGCCGTCGTCCGCTCGCCGGCGGGCCGCAACATGGTGGCGATCCGCGAGAACGAGACGCTGGCCGAATCCCTCGGCGTGCCGACCTGGCACTACAAGCTGATCGTCTTCATGCTGAGCGCTGTCTTTGCCGGCGTCGGCGGCAGCCTCTATGCGCATTACCTCACGGTGGTGAGCCCGCTCACCTTCCAGATGTACTATTCCACCACCATGCTGATCATCGTGCTCGGCGGCGGGGCGGGCATGATCTCCGGCACCATCTTCGGCAGCCTGCTCTTCGTCGGCCTCACCGAGGCGCTGCGCATCACGCCGGAACTGCGCATGATCGCCTACGGCCTCTGCCTGCTGGTGCTGGTCTTCTGGTTCAAGCAGGGTTTCGCGCCGGTCATCAACCGGGTGTGGAACGCCATCGGAGGCGCGAAATGACGGCCCATCTTCCGCTTCTCGACATCAGGAACCTCACCAAGAGCTACGGCGCGGTGAAAGCCGTCAACGATGTCAGCATGCATATCGACCGCGGCGAGATCGCCGGGCTGATCGGGCCGAACGGTTCGGGCAAGTCGACCTTCTTCGATTGCAGCACGGGCCTTGCCCGGCCGGATTCCGGCACGGTCGTGCTCGACGGGCAGGACATCACCGGCTGGTCGCTGAACCGCATCGCGCGGGAGGGCCGCATGCTGCGCTCCTTCCAGAAGACCGTGACCTTCCGCTCGCTGGACGTCGAGGAGAACCTCATCATCGCCGGCCAGATGTTCACCTTCCCGTCGATCTGGTCGACCTTCAGCCTGGGAAAACTCTCCCGCCAGCGCATCGCCGGCCTGCGCGAGCGCGCCCGGGAACTCATCAAGATGGCCGGCCTCTGGGACGTGCGCCACCAGCCGGCGGGCAACCTGTCCGGCGGCCAGCAGAAGCTGATCCAGTTCGCCTCCATGCTGATGCCGGAGCCCAAGCTCATCCTGCTCGACGAGCCGATGGCCGGCATCAACCCGAAGATCATCGAGCGGGTGGTGGAGACCATCCTTTACGCCAACACCTCGCTCGGCGTCAGCTTCCTCGTCATCGAGCACAATATCGACGTGGTCACCAGCATCTGCCGGCGCGTCATCGTGCTCGACCAAGGGCAGAAGCTGGTCGAGGGACTGCCGCAGGACATCATCCAGGACCAGCGCGTGAGGGAGGCCTATCTTGGCGGCTGAGACGAACCTTTCGATCGCCGGCCTTCGCGCCGGTTACGGCAATCTCGACATCCTCAACGGCGTCGACCTCGACGTGCCGGCCGGCCAGTTCGTCGCGCTGATGGGGCCGAACGGGGCGGGGAAATCGACGCTCCTCAAGACGCTCTACGGCATGACCACCATCAAGGGCGGCAGCATAAACTGGCGCGGCAAGGACATCGCCGGCTACAGGTCGCGGGCGATCCTCGGCGAGGGCATTTCCTTCGTGCCGCAGGGGCGCTGCAATTTTCCGGTGATGACGGTCGACGAGAACCTCCAGATGGCGGCCTACACCATCCGCGACGAGAAGGTGAGGGCCGAGCGGGACTATGTCTACGACCTCTTCCCGATCCTCAAGAAGCGCCGCACCACGCTGGCGGGCAACATGTCCGGCGGCGAGCAGCAGCTTCTCGAAGTGGCGATGGCGGTGCTCCAGCGCCCGAAGGTGCTGCTGGTCGACGAGCCCTCGGTCGGCCTCTCGCCCGCCGCCATCGGCATCGTCTTCGACGAGCTTCTGCGCCTGCACGCCTCCGGCCAGACCATTTTGCTCGTCGAGCAGAACACCAAGAAGGCCATGGAGGTCGCCGAGCGGGCGGTCATCCTGCGGCTCGGCAAGGTGATCTGGGACGGGCGGCCGGCCGACATCACCCATGACGAACTCGGCGAACTCTTCCTGACGGGCAAGATGCGCGGGGAAGCCGAGGCGCCGCACTGATCCACCAATCGAGGTCATTCCCATGAGCACGTTCACCCCCGCCTCCCGCGTTTCGCGCATCAAGGTCTCGCCCAGCTCCGCCGCGTCGGCCCGGGCGCGCGACCTGAAGGCGGCCGGCCGCGACATCGTCGACATGACCGTCGGCGAGCCGGATTTCGACACGCCCGACGACGTGAAGGCCGCCGCCCATGCCGCCATCGACCGCGGCGAGACGAAATACACCGCCGTCAACGGCACGCCCGCCCTGCGCAAGGCGATCATCGGCGACTTCAAGCGCCGCCTCGGCCTCGACTATGCGGAAAACGAGATCTGCGTCGGCGGCGGGGCGAAGCAGATCCTCTTCCTCGCGCTGATGGCGAGCGTCGAGAACGGCGCGGAGGTCGTCGTGCCCGCGCCCTACTGGGTGTCCTATCCGGACATGGTGATCGCCAATGACGGCACGCCGGTCATCGTCGAATGCCCCGAGGCGCAGGGCTTCAAGCTGACGCCCGCGGCGCTGGAGGCGGCGATCACGCCCAAGACGCTCTGGCTGATCCTCAACGCCCCCTCCAATCCGACGGGAGCCGCCTATTCGCGCGCCGAGCTGGAGGCGCTCGGCGCCGTCCTCCTGCGCCATCCCCAGGTGTTCGTCCTGTCGGACGATATCTACGATCAGGTCTGGTTCCGCGACGAGCCGATGACGACGCTCGCCGCCGCCGTCCCCGCCCTGAAGGACCGCGTCCTGCTGACCAACGGCGTCTCCAAATCCTACGCCATGACCGGCTGGCGCATCGGCTACGCCGCCGGCCCCGCACCGCTGATCGCCGCGATCAACAAGCTCCAGTCGCAGATGTCTTCCTGCCCGTCCTCCGTCAGCCAGGCCGCCGCGGCTTATGCGCTGACGGCCGACCAGGCTTTCGTGCGCGACAGCGTCGCGGTCTACAAGGAGCGCCGCGACTATGCCTGCGCCCGGCTTAACGCCATACCGGGCCTCTCCTGCACCGTGCCGGACGGCGCCTTCTACCTCTTCCCCAACTGCGCCGGGGTGATCGGCAAGCGCACGTCCGAGGGCAAGGCCATCGAGACGGACCTCGATTTCGTGCTCTACCTCCTCGATGGCGTCGGCGTCGCCGCCCTGCAAGGCGCCGCCTACGGCCTCTCGCCTCATTTCCGGCTGTCGATCGCCACGTCGATGGAGGCAATCCGGGAGGCGTGCGATCGTATCGAGAGGGCTGTTGCGGCGCTCCGTTGAGGATCGTGCGGGGCAATTGCCCCTCATCCGGCCTGCCGGCCTCCTTCTCCCCGTAAACGGGGAGAAGGGATATGCCACGCCGGTTTCCCTAACTCGATATCCTTGCGTGGGGCACGTCCCCTCTCCCCGCTTGCGGGGAGAGGGTTAGGGTGAGGGGCAAAACGACCTCAAGGCCCGGCAGGGCAGAGGGGGTGATCCCCGAACCACAAGCAACTGGCCCTTGCGCCCCTCCCGCCCGAGCGCTTAGGGTCCGGCAAAGGGAGAGGCCATGAGCGTCGATTTCCGCAAGCTGAAGAGTTTCGTCAAGATCGTCGACACGGGGAGCGTTTCCCGGGCGGCGGCGATCCTGCGCACGGCCCAGCCGGCGCTGTCCCAGCAGATCGCCTCGCTCGAAACCCATTTCAAGCACAAGCTGCTGATCCGCAGCAATGTCGGCATCGCGCCGACCGAGGCGGGGCTGATCCTCTACCGTCACGCCCAGCTCATGCTGAAGCAGTTGGACCAGGCGCAGATCGACATCGACCAGGCGGCGAAATCGGTCGCCGGCCGCGTCTCCATCGGCCTTGCCACCTACTCCACCTCCAGCGCGCTTTCGCTTCCCCTGCTGAAGGAAATGCGGGCGCGCCATCCGCACATCATCTTGCATGTCAACGACAGTTTCGGCCATATCCTCTCCGAGCTGATCATGACCGGCAAGATGGACATGGCGCTGATCTACGCCACCAATCCCATCAAGGGCGTGACGCTCCAGCCGCTGTTCCGCGAGGAGATGTTCCTCGTCTCCCCGCCCGGCACGCAGTTCCCCGCCGAGCCCAGCCGCCCCCTGCCGCTCGCCGCGCTTCAGGACGTGCCCCTGCTGCTCCCCAGCAAGGCGCACCTGCTCCGCCGCCTCATCGACGACGCGCTGGCCCGCGCCCGGGTCTCGCCCGAGGTCATCTCCGAGATCGAATCCGTCCCCGCGCTCAGCGCCGCCGTGCTCGACGGCCTCGGCTCCACCATCCTGCCGGCCTCCGTCGTGACCGAGACCTCCGGCTTTGCCGGCGCGGAGGTGCGGGCGCTGACCAAGCCGGTGATCGACGCCACCATATCGCTCTGCGTCTCCGACCACCTGCCGCTGTCGGAGCCGGCGATCGCCGCCCGCTCGGTGCTGCTTGAGATCGTTTCGCGGCTGATGAGTAGTCATCATCAGGGGATTCGGCCGGTTTAAGCATCGGCCGTCCTGCTCCGCCACACCCCCCTCTGCCCTGCCGGGCATCTCCCCCTCAAGGGGGAGATTGGATGGAGCGCCGTTTCGCCCATCTTTGACGTTGCTGATGGAGCAGGGTTTTCGCTTCTTGCCGATCTCCCCCCTTGAGGGGGAGATGCCCGGCAGGGCAGAGGGGGGTGTGGCGGAGCAGGACGGCCATAACCAAACCCTATGGCGGCAGACGGTAGTTGTGTTGGCCAAGGCGCGCTTCCGTCTCCTACCCTTCGGGGCAGCAACGGGTTCGAAATCCGAACCGTCCGACCGCGCTCCGAGGGAAACATGGCAAAACTGGCTTTCGACACTGGCGGGACCTTCACCGACTTCGCCCTTCTCGACGACAAGGGCGACCTCCATCTCCACAAGGTGCTGAGCACGCCGCACAACCCGGCCGAGGCCGTGGTGCAGGGTGTCACGGAACTGCTCGACCTGCACGGCGGGTCGATCGACATTGCCGGCCTCCAGGTGCTCGGCGCGACCACGGTCGTCACCAATGCCGTCCTGGAGCGCAAGGGCGTCGAGACCGGCTTCGTCACCACCGCCGGTTTCCAGGACATGCTGCGCATCCGCAACGAGGGGCGCTACGACCTCTACGACCTCAACATCAAATATCCCGACCCGCTGGTCGCCCGTGCCAATTGCCATGGCGCGGAGGAGCGCATCGCCGCCGACGGCGCGGTGATGACCGCGCTTTCCGAAGAGAGCGTGCGCGAGATCGCCGGCCGGCTGCGCGAGGGGGGCATCCGCTCCGTCGCCGTCTGCCTGCTGCATGCCTATAAATATCCGCAGCACGAGAAGCGCGTCGCCGCCCTCCTGCGCGAGGAGGACCCAGACATCTTCGTCTCGCTCTCCTCGGAGGTCTGCCCGGAGATGCGCGAGTTCGACCGCGCCTCCACCACCGTCGTCAACGCCTATACCCGCCCGCAGATGGCCGGCCATGTCGCCCATCTCCAGCGCGAATTCGCCGCGAAGGGCATCGACCGGCAGGTGCTGTGGATGACCTCCTCCGGTGGCCTCGTGCCGAGCCGTCGCGCGGCGGAACTCCCCGTCCGCCTGATCGAATCCGGCCCGGCGGCCGGCGCGGTGGCGGCGGCGGAGTTCGGGCGCATCGCCGGGGAGGAAAGCGTCCTCTCCTTCGACATGGGCGGCACGACGGCAAAGCTCTGCCTCATCCCGAACGGCGAGCCGACGGTCGGGACCGACCTTGAGGTCGCGCATTATCACCGCTTCCGCAAGGGCTCCGGCTATCCGCTGAAGATCCAGTCGATCCAGATGATCGAGATCGGCGCGGGCGGCGGCTCGATCGCGGCGAAGAACCCGCTCGGCCTGCTCGATGTCGGTCCGCGCTCGGCGGGCGCCGCGCCCGGCCCCGCCGCCTACCAGCGCGGCGGCACGGAACCGACCGTCACCGATGCCGACATCCTGCTCGGCTACATGGGCACGGGCTCCTTCGTCGGCGGCTCGTTCAAGGTCTCGAGGGAGGCGGCGCAGGAGGCGATGGCCAAGCTCGCGACAGCGCTGAACGTCTCCGTGGAGCGTTGCGCCTGGGGCATCCACGATCTCGTCAACGAATCGATGAGCAAGGCGGCGGCGATGCATGCCACCGACCTCGGCGTCGATCCGCGCTCGCTGCCCATGGTCGCCTTCGGCGGCGCGGGGCCGGTGCATGCCTACGGCATCGCCCGCAAGCTCGGCATCAAGCGGGTGATCTGCCCGACGGGCGCGGGCGTCACCTCGGCCATCGGCCTGCTCATCGCGCCGGTCGCGGTCGATCTTTCGGTCAGCCATCCGATGGCGGTCGATAGCTGGGACATGGACGCGATGAACGCCATCCTCGACGATCTCGCCGGCCAGGGCGCGGAGGTCGTCTCGGCGGCGGGCGTCGAGAAGGCGACGATCAGCAACCGCTATACCGTCGACATGCGCCATGTCGGGCAGGGGCACGAGATCACCGTCGCCCTGCCGGACCGCGGCCTGCCGCTGGACGCGTTCCGCCGCCAGCTCCTCGACAATTTCTTCAAGCTCTATCGCGAGCTGTTCGGCCGCACCGTCGCCGCGCCCGTCGAGGCGATCACCTGGCGGCTGCGCGCGAGCGGCGAGACGGACCAGGTCACGCGCCCGCACCGCACCGAGGTGGCGGACGCACAGAAGGGCAGCCGCCCGGTCTATTTCCCGGAGATCGGGACCTATACGGAAACGCCGGTCTACGACCATTACAAGCTGCCGGTCGGCACGGCGGTCAAGGGACCGGCCATCGTCGAGCAGCGCGAATCGACCGCGGTCGTCGGCCCGGCCGGCACCTTCCACGTGGATGCCAGCGGCAACCTCGTCATCAACATCGATTAAGGGGACGGCAGATGACCAGGACCGCTACCGATTTCAACGATCCGATCAATCTCCAGGTGATGTGGAACCGCCTGATCTTCATCGCCGACCAGGCCGATACCGTGCTCGGCAAGACGGCCTTCTCGCCCATCGTGCGCGAGAACCACGACTATGTGACCGTGCTGATGGACAGCAAGGGCAGGGCACTTGCCCAGTGCACCTGGTCGATCCCCGTCTTCATCACCTCGCTGCCCGTCGCCGCGCAGAAATACTTTTTGCCGAAATTCCCGGTCGAGACCCTGCAGGAAGGCGACGTGCTCGCCACCAACGATCCGGAGATCGGCACGGGCCACCTGCCGGACGTGACGATGATCACGCCGATCTTCAAGAACGGCAAGGTCGTCGCCTATGCCGGTTCCATCGCACATCTCCCCGATATCGGCGGCGCGCCGCTGCATTCGGAGGCGAGCGACATCTTCGAGGAGGGCATCCGCTTCCCCATCGTCAAGCTGCTCAAGGCCGGCGTGCCGAACGAGGATGTCTTCGACATCATCGCAGCCTCCGTGCGCCTGCCGACGGAGGTGAAGGGCGACCTCGAATCGATGATCGCCGCCAACAATGTCATGGGCCGGGAACTGGTGAAGTTCCTCGACGAATACGGGCTCGACGACATCGACGGGCTCGCCGAGGCGATCCATTCCCGCTCCGAGGCGCAGACGCGCAAGGCGATCCGCGAATGGCCGAACGGCACCTATTCGGCCGAGGTGCTGCTCGACGGCTACGATACGGATGTGAAGCTCTGCGCCTCCGTCATCGTCAGGGACGACTCGATCCATGTCGACTACGCCGGCACCTCGGACCAGGTGCTGCATTCGATCAATTGCCGCACCAATTACCGCTATGCCCATTCGGTCTATGCGCTGAAATGCCTGCTCGATCCGGAAACGCCGAACAACGAGGGCTGCATCGTGCCGATCACCGACGAGGCGCCGCTCGGCTCGATCCTCAATCCGCAGCAATGGACGGCGGGCAATTCGCGCAACCTGATCGGCCATGTCATCCCCTCGTTGATCTTCAGGGCTTTGGAGAAGGTCGTGCCGGAAAAGGTGATGGGCGACAGCGGCGGCGCGCCGATCTGGGCGGCCAATTGCGTCGGCCAGCGCGACGACGGCTCGCAATACGGCTCCGTGCAGAATTTCCACGGCGGGCAGGGTGCGCGGGCGGAATTCGACGGGCTCGACACGCTGAGCTTCCCGTCGAACTGCAAGGTGACGGCGGTGGAGATGTTCGAGATCGCCGTGCCGGTGCTGACCGAGCGCAAGGAACTGATCGCCGACTCGGGCGGGGCGGGAAAACATCGCGGCGGGCTCGGCCAGCGCGTCGTGCTGCGCAATATCGGCCGCAACCCGATGAGCATCTACCTCGCCTCCGAGCGCGTGCGCCATCCCTGCTTCGGCGTGGTGGAGGGCGAGAGCGGCACGCCCGGCAAGGTGATGAAGGAAGGCCGGAAGCAGTTTCCCAAGGGCAAGGTCGTGCTGAAGACCGGCGAGCGGCTGGAGGTCGAGACCCCTGGCGGCGGCGGCTGGGGCCGGGCGGCCGAGCGCAGCGCCGATCTCGTCGCGCAGGATCTCGCTGAAGGACTGGTCACGCCGGAAGCGGCGTGCACCCGCTACGGCTATAAGGAACGGGCGGCGGTGGAATAAAGCAATTCCAGCAAAAGTGCGCAGCGGTTTTGCGTCCGGAATTGCGTAAGAACTTCAGGAGGACGACATGGGATTGCTCGACGGAAAGATTGCGCTCGTCACCGGTGCGGGAACGGGCATCGGCAAGGAGACGGCATTGCTGCTGGCCGGCGAGAGCGCCCATGTGGTGCTGACCGGCCGGCGCGCCGGGCCGCTGGAGGACGTGGCGGCCGAGATCGCCGCGCGCGGCGGCAAGACGGCGGTGCGCCCGCTCGACATCGCCTCCCGGGAGGAGATCTTTTCCGCCGTCGAATGGGTGCGCGACACGCTCGGCCCCGTCGATATCCTCGTCAACAATGCCGGCAGCGCCAGTAAGGTGCTGAACGCCCGCTTCCTCAGCGAGGAGGAGTGGAATTCCACGGTCACCGTCAACCTCACCGCCGTCTTCAACCTCACCCAGGCGGTGCTGGAGGACATGATCGCCAGGGGCGGGGGAACGATCATCACCGTCTCCTCGCTCGCCGTGGTCAATCCGAACCTCCTCGGCGGGGCGGCCTATGGCGCGGCCAAGGCAGGCGTGAAGAACTTCATGACCTTCCTGCATAACACTTATCGCAACCAGGGCATCCGCGCGACGACGATCCTGCCCGGCGAGACCGACACGCCGATCATGGACAACCGCGCCCGCCCGCCGCTCGACAGCGAGCGCGCGGTGATGCTGAACCCGCACGATGTCGCCCGCGCCATCCTGCTCTGCGCCAGCCTGCAAAAGGGCGCGATGATCCCCGAGCTGCACATCTGTCCGACATTCATGCGCGACACCTCCGCCGATATCGAGACCGCGCGCTGGGTCGGCGCCCCGGCCGATACGCCGGACCTTCCCAAGGAGAAACGCCGATGAACGGCGCGAAACTGCGCGCGCGGCTTGCCGCCGGCGAGGCCGTCACCATGTATACCCCGCACCACGCCTCCTCGGGCCTTGCCGCCCGGCTGGTGGAGCTCGGGGCGGACAGCGTCTTTGTCGATTGCGAGCACGGCACCTGGAGTTTTGAGGACGTGCGCACGACGGCGCAGATCGTCCGCTCCGTCGGTGGCGCGGCGATCGTGCGCCCGCAGTCGCATGAGCGCCCGCTGATCATCCGCTACCTCAATGCCGGGGCGGACGGCATCATGGTGCCGATGGTCGACACGGCGGAGGAGGCCCTCGCCATCGTGGAGGCGGTGCGCTACGCCCTGCCGGCCGACCATGAAAAGCGCCTCGTGGTCGCGATGATCGAGACGGTGCGCGCCATCGATAGTCTCGAAGCCATGCTCGCCGTCGGGGGCATCGACGTCTTCTTCATCGGACCCGGCGACCTGTCGCAGGACATGGGCTTTGCGCCCGCCCCGCCTTTCGGCGAGCCGCGCCCGGCGGTGGTGACGGAAAAGGTCGCCGAGGCGGTGCAAAAAATCCGCGCCGCCGGCAAGGTGGCCGGCACGCTCGCCACGCTCGATGAAATCCCACACTGGCGCGAGCGAGGAGTGCAGTTCTTCTACGTCCACTCCGATCCGTTCCTGCGCCGCGGCCTGGCCGCGGTAAAGAGCGCCCTTGCCAGCGCCTGATCCTGCGTGAACACGAAATCCGGCGACCACATTCTCTTGAGAATCCCCGTGAGCAAGATCGAGCTGTTGCAGGTTGGGCCGTACCCAGCCTGGGACGAGGAGCGCTTGAATGCCAACTTCATCATACACCGCGTAGCCGATGGGTGTTCGCTGGTACATCAAATGGTGCTCTGTACTCCACCGTCGCGTTGAAAGTGGCACGCGAAAACGTATTGTTGGCAGCTTGGAATGTTATGAATTTCTAATATTTTGAAATATTTACACGAATCGCAGCTGATATGAGCGCTTCCTCCGCCACCAGCCGGCTTTCTGCTTTCCGGCAAGCGTATTCTTCTTATGCAATTTCGCGGTACGAGACATCATTCTTCGTGGACGTCGATGTGGCGACCAGCGCGAGTTCTGCCGGGGCAGTGTTACGGCGTAGCTGTTTCTTCCGATATGGCCTGAAAAGCGCGGCAGCTTCGGAGCGGTGGGTGGACATTGTGGAATGATGTGGTGGTTGTCGGCGGGGTGTCGCCGCACGGCACTTCAGGATTGGCTGGTTTCGCAATGGCGCTCGGCGAGCTTGCCGGAAAGGTGGTAGGCCTCTGTCTGAGCTTCCGCTTGCGCCGTGGTGTATGCGCCGTCAATCATGCTGGCGCGTTGCTTGATACGACAGGGTAAAAATTCCTTTTGGAAGCGGCTGCACGTCGCAAATCGCAATGGCGGTATGTGTATTTTTCGGAATGCCGCCATATATTAGCGATGATTCAAAAAATGTATTTCCCCGATTATTTCAATAAGAATCGCAATCTTCCAAAAAATCCTCCAAGAGAGGACTTATGTTTTCTTGCCAAGTAAATAACTTTTTCAATGTCTGTCTTGTTTGAAAGAAATTTTCCGAAGACCCTGTAATCGTCCCCGTATATCTCTTCCAGCTTTTTTATCAGTTCTCCCGTCAATTCGCTTCTGTCTGCCGGTGGTCCTCCCATTTGCTTGCGCGGGAGTTTTTTCTGCTCGCCTGTAAGGGTCGAAAAGAAAGCCTCTATCTGTTGCGAATCGGAGATATTAAAAATGAGGTTGTAGTATTTTTCATCTTTTCCAAGAAAGTCTGTAAGAGGGTCTGTGTGAATCGAAATGGATTTGCTTACGTTTCTGTATTCTGAAAGTCTATCAACGAATTCCTGAAGTGTTGGCGTCTTTCTGAGACCGAGAGAAGCCATCCTTTCGGCGATATTTTCGCCTTCCAACTCCTTGTGGTGCATCACCCTGTTTCGCCAGGCGGAAACGACCCTGTCCACCGGGTCTCGGACGATCGCTATTCTGAAGAATTTCTGATAGTCGTCGGGATTGATCGTCGAAAATTTGGGCGTCTTATACTCTTTATGAATATGCCGGATAGCCCCGGTCGCCTCATCCTTGATGGTTGTAAATCCCTCTCCAGTCTTGATGCTGTGGAGGAGATGCTTCATTGAAGTATTCGCTGCCTTCGGGACGGGGAAATAAGCAACTTTTATTTTATCCACTGTAACGACCAAGGCAGTCTCCTCAAAACTCAGTATGTCGGCTCGCTCTTTCAAGCGAATGGTCAGGCGCAATTTCCCGTGGCGCTTTCTTGATTCAGGAGAACTGTAGTATGAATCGTTCCCTGTATCCAGAAAGCTTGTGATAATTTTGCGTAGTTGACTAGATTAGTAGAATATTCCTGGTGCAGACTTGGCTGGCGGTGCTGCGAGCTGGCGAGCCTTGCGGTTGCTGTCCGGGGTCCTGAGCGAGGCCGGGGCGGCGTCCTCATATCCTGCTAACCATATCTTTATGAGATCGTCGCACTGTCCGGCCAGGAGACCGGGTATGGCGAAGAAGACGAGCAGGCGGAAAAAGACATCGGCACCACGGCGATCCGCGGCCACGCGGCGCGGCGGCATGGTGCACTGGTATTTGCTGGGCGCGGCGGTGATCGGAGGCATTCTCTACATGGACAACCGCCTGCCGGGGCCCGAAACGTCGGCGACGGGGATCAAGACGGCCTCGATCGAGCGCAAGGAAAAGACGGCCGAGCGCGAGGCGGTGCTGGCGCGGCCGAAGCAGCGGCCGGCCGAAAAGGCCGTGGAGCAGGCGCTGCCGATGCCGGAAAAGCTGCCGGCATTCTCGGGCAAATGGTTCATCTGCACGACGCAGACCGATTATTGCGTGCTCGACGGCAGCACCATCCTCTATGCCGGCCGCAAGGTGCGGCTTGCCGATGTCGACACGCCGGCAATCGCCGGCGCGCGCTGCGATGCGGAGCGCCTGCGCGGGGGCGATGCGAAGCTCCGACTGCGCGAGATCCTCAACGAGGGCGATGTCACGCTGGTGGCCAAGGGCGAGGCGTCCGGCAAGGCTGGCGCGGCGCCGCATCTTGTTATGCGCGGCGGGCAGTCGGTCGGCCAGCGGCTGGTCGCGGAAGGGCTTGCGAGGCCCTGGACGGGCAAGCATCAATCCTGGTGCGGTTGACGGATTTGGCCTTGCGCAACCTGTGCCTTTCCGGCACAAGCCAGACGCAAGCCTGCGTCCCTATGCTTTCCGTTAACCGGGATGGTGCCGGCTGGAAAGGGACAATGACATGTCGAACGACCTTGAGCGCTACAGCGATCCGGACAATGCAACGGTCGCGCTCTTTCTCCTCGAAAACGATGCGGATGAGCTGACGGACATCCTCGTGGCCGCGCTGGACGAAGCTTTCCGCATCCTCGGCGACGAGGCCCCGCCCGCGACGGTGCACTGATCGCCGACACGAAAGAGGGGCCTTTGAGGCCCCTCTCGCTTTTGGGCCATCCGCTACAATACTTACCCTGCGGCGACGACCTGGCGCTGCACGCCGAGGCCGGCAATGGAGACTTCCATGCGGTCGCCGGGCTTCAGGTAACGCGGCGGCTTCATGCCCATGCCGACGCCGGGCGGCGTGCCGGTTGTGATGACGTCGCCGGGCTCCAGCGCCATGAACTGAGAGATGTAATGCACGAGGAAAGGCACCTTGAAGACCATGGTGCTCGATGAGCCGTTCTGCACCAGTTCGCCGTTGACGCTGAGCGTCATGGCAAGATCGGCGGTATCCACCTCGTCCGTGGTGACCAGCCAGGGGCCGATCGGGCCGAAGGTCGGGCACCCCTTGCCCTTGGTCCACTGGCCGCCGCGCTCCAGCTGGTAGGCGCGTTCGGAAATGTCGTTGCAGACACAGTAGCCGGCGACATAGTCGAGGGCATCGGCCTCCGAGACATAGGAGGCGCGCTCGCCGATGACGACGGCAAGCTCCACTTCCCAGTCGGTCTTTTCCGAACCGCGCGGGATGAGGATCGTGTCGTCGGGACCGACGACGCAGGAGGGGGCCTTGTTGAACAGCACCGGCTCGCTCGGCACGGCCATGCCGCTTTCGGCCGCATGGTCCGCATAGTTGAGGCCGACGGCGATGAAATTGCCGACGCGGCCGACGCAGGCGCCGAAGCGGCTGCCTTCCGGCGCGAGCGGCAGGCTCTTCGGATCGACGGCGGCAAGGCGCTTCAGGCCCTCGCGGCCGAGCACGTCGCCGGCGATATCCGGCACCAGGCCGGAAAGGTCGCGGACCTTGCCGTCCGCATCGATCAGTCCGGGCTTTTCCGCGCCCGCCGCGCCAAAGCGTACCAGTTTCATGAGAACCTCCGTTGGATGCCACCGATTTCGGTTGCGCGCACCATTCCCCTGGTTTTACATCAAGTCAATGATTTTCGAAAATCCAGCGATCTTTATAAATTCGGCGAGGCGTGATGGAGCAGAAGAAGGCAGGTGGGCGCACCCTGGCGGGAGACGCCTATGAGGCGATCCGGCAGGCGATCCGCACGGGCGCGGTCAAGCCCGGCGACCGGCTGCGCTTTGCCGATCTCCAGGTGCTGTGCGGCATGAGCGTGACGCCGGTGCGCGAGGCGCTGGCGCGGCTGACGGCGGAGGGGTTCACGGTGCTGGACGACCACCGCGGCTACAGCGTCGCGCGCCTGTCGCTGGAGGAGTTGCGCGACATCACGGCGACGCGGCAGCTCTGCGAGGGGGAGGCGCTGCGGCTTTCGGTGCTGCGGGGGGACGCCGACTGGGAGGGGAGGGTGATCGCCGCCCATCACCTGATGGCGCGCATCCCGCAGGCGCGCGAGGATATCCCGTCGGCGATGCGTGAGGACTGGGAGGCGCGGCATGCCGCCTTCCATGCCGCGCTCATTTCGGCCTGCGGCTCGCCGGCCCTCCTGGAAATCTGCGAGAAGCTGTTTTCGCGCGCCGACCGCTATCGGCGCCTGTCGGTCAGCCTGCTCGGCACCGCTCGGGACGTTGCGGGGGAACATCGCCGGCTGATGGAACTGGCGCTTGCGCGGGATGCCGAGGGCGCGGCCGCGGCATTGCGCGACCATTACGGCCGGACCGCGGCGGCGCTCGAGGGCTTTTTTGCGGTCTAGAACCTTTCTTCTGGTGCGGCCCCGTGTTCAGGACAGCGGAATAAAGACGGGAGCGGCAGGCCTCGGCCTGCCGCTCCCGTTCGTGTCCGACACCGGGTAAGACCCGGATGAAGCGTTTTGCCTTACTTGCTGGCGACGGTCGCCGAGCCGATTTCCGCACCGCCGCCGATCGCCACGTTCAGGGCGACATAGTCGCGGGCGAGCTGGCGGATCGCGGAGGCGAGCGACAGGCGGGCCGAGGCGACGTTGCGCTCGGCATCGAGCACGTCGAGGATGGTGCTGGCGCCGCCGCGATAGCTTTCGCGGGCAAGGTTCAGCGTCTGCTCATAGGAATTGACGACCTTGCGCAGCGCGGCGACCGTCTGGCCGTCGCGGATCAGCGCCGTCTGTGCGTTTTCCACTTCCTCGACGGCGTTGAGAACCGTCGACTTCCAGGTCAGGTACTGCTGCTCGGCTTCCGAACGGGCGATCTTGACCCGTGCCTTCAGCGAGCCGCCGTTGAAGATCGGCAGCGACAGCGTCGGGCCGAAGGACCAGCTCGTCAGGTTGCCGGTGGCGGCGCTGGTGAAGTTGCGCGTCGCGCCGATCGAGCCGCCGAGCTCGATGCTCGGATAGAGATCGGCCTCGGCCACGCCGATCTGCGCGGTTGCCGCCTGCAGGCGCCGCTCGGCCGCGCGGATGTCCGGACGGTTGCGGATGAGGTCCGCCGGAATGCCGGTGCGCGTCGCATAGCGCGGCATCGGCTGGGCCGCGCCCTTGATCAGGCTGGAGGTGATCGTGCTGGCCGGCAGGCCGAGCAGGGTCGCGATATGGTTCGCCGACTGGTGGAAGCCGGTTTCAAGCGCGGGCAGCTCGGCCAGCGTCTGGTTGACGAGGCCTTCGGTCTGCAGCACGTCGAGGCTCGAGGCGGCGCCCGCCTCCTTGATCTCGTTGGTCAGCTTCAGCGTCTCGCGGCGCGATTCCAGGTTCTTTCGGTTGAGCGCCAGCGCTTCCTGGTAGTAGCGCGCATTGACGTAGCTCGACACGAGGTCGGAGAGATAGGCGAGGCGCGCGACGTTGACATCGTCATAGGCGGCGTCGAGCGAGGCGTTGGCGGCTTCCTTCGAGCGGCGGTACTGGCCGAAGAAGTCGAGCAGCCAGGAGGCGCTCGCACCGGCAGTCAGCGACTTCGAGGAAGATGAATCGCGGCCCGAGGTGCGGCGCAGGTAGTCGCCGTCCTGGCCGCTTGCCGAGGCTTCCGCCGAAGCGCCGATGCTCGGCAGCGCGCCGGCGCCGGCGACGATGACATTCGCCTCGGCCGCCGTGATGCGCTCCAGGGCCTGCAGCACGGTGAGGTTTTCGGCCATGCCCTGATGGACGAGATCGTTGAGGCGCTTGTCGCGGAAGGATTCCCACCACGGATTGAGCGTCACGTTCTCGCCGCTCGTGGCCTTGCTTTCGGAAAACTTGGCAGGAAGGGCGGTGTCGGGCTTCTGATAGTCGGGGCCGACGACGCAGCCGGACAGGAGAAGCATGCTCAACGGAAAAAGCGTCCTGGTGAAATTCATGGGCCTACCCTGCCAGCGCTCGTGGCGTACTTATTAACAGAACAAAATCGAGATTCACTCTTTATTCATGTTTGGAGGGAAGATCGAGCCTTCCCCTAAAAAAAGAATGGTCCCACAGCGTTTTTTCCCCGCTTCATTCGGAGGGTGTGTCCGCCAGGCAACTGGAGCATTTGCCCAGGGCTCCCGTCTTTGCTCGTCACGCGCAAGCGGGTGGTTGTGGCTGCGCGATCAGGTTGCGCCACGGCATTTCCCCGGAATCCTCGTCTTCGCGACATATTTTCCTGAAAAATGCTACGAGCGCGAACATTATTTTCTGATTCGAATTGTCACACAAATCCGGCAGTAATTTATTCCAAAATTCTGCGGATTCCATTGACAAGGAAGGAAGAGCCGCTTATGTGTTGGAGCATCGCATGAGGACCGAATGCGTTTTATCCCGGTCCACTCTGACGCGTCCATTTTAGAGCGTCAGCGCCAACAAGAGGGAGTGTGTCATGTACGATATCAACTGCATCGCCTCCGTGCGTGTGGCGTACTCCTGTCGTGAAACGATTACAGGGAAAGCGCATACGGCCCTCTGCCGAATGTGATCTGACGTCCCTCTTCGATTTTAGCGCAAGATTTGAATGAGCTGTGCCTTCGGTGCGGCAGGAGTTGTTATGCAAAAGCAGGTTATCGAAATCGGTGGTGAGGCCGTCGGCGTCGTCGTTCCCGATGAGGATCGGCTGAAGTTCGTGGCTGTCAAATATTCCGTGTGGGATCTGGATTCCCAGCGCTTCTCCTCGGCAGACGAGGCGCGTGTGGCGATCCGCCGTCTCCTCAACGATCCGTCCGCCTCCACGCGGGCGATGTCGCCGGCCCGTATCGCGGCCGCCTGAGCCTAATCCAGATGATCCGGTGTCCCTGGCACCGGGATCCACCGGCCCCGCCCGCCAGCGGGGCCGGTTTCGTTTTGTGGACAGTGCATTCACCGGGCGGCGGCTGGCGCGGGGCGCCGAATGCTGGTTGTGTAGCCCGCGAAAGGAGGTGCCCCATGGTTAGCGGCATCCATCATATCACGGCGATTACCCGGAAGATCCAGGCGAACGTCGATTTCTACGTGGGCTTTCTCGGCCTGCGCCTCGTCAAGCGCACGGCGGGTTACGAGGACGCCGACCAGCTTCACCTCATCTATGGCGATGCGGCGGCCAGCCCCGGCTCGCTGGTCACCTTCCTTGCCTGGGAGGACGGGTCGCCCGGTCGCGTCGGCCTTGGCCAGCCCGCCGAGATCGCCCTTGCCATCAAGCCGGAGGCGATCGGCTTCTGGCTGACGCGCGCGCTGACGCAGAACATCGCGACGAGCGGTCCGGCGCAGGAGTTCGGCGAACCCGTGCTCCGGCTGAAGGATCCGGACGGCATCATCGTCAAGCTCGTCGGCGAGGCCGATGTGGACGGCCCGGCGCCCCATGTCACGAAGGACATTGCGGCGGCCGATGCCGTCCAGCGCATCCGCGGCGCGACGATCTTCTCTGAGAAGCCGGCCGAGACGGCAGCCTTCATCGCCGGTCATTTCGGCTATCGGACGGTGGCGGCGGCGAACGGCATTACCCGGCTCTCGGGCGAAGCGGCCGACGTGCTCGACATTCGCGATGCGAGCGGCTTCTGGACGTCCGCGCCCGGCACCGGCACGATCGACCATGTCGCGCTGCGCGCGCCGGACCGCTCCGCCGTGGAGGCGCTCGCCGACCGGCTTGCCAGCGAAGAGGCGGGCGAGACCAACATGCACGACCGGAAGTACTTCTATTCGCTCTATGTGCGCGAACCCGGTGGGGCGCTGCTCGAATATGCGACGGACGGCCCCGGCATGACGGTGGATGAACCGCTGGAGGCGCTTGGCGAGAAACTGTTCGTGCCCAGGCATTTTCGCGCCGACCCGGAGGATGTCCGGGCGCGGCTTCCCCAGTTCTCCCTGCCGGGAGAAGAGCGCATGAGCGAGCGGGACCTGCCCTTCATCCACCGGGTGCACCGGCCGGAAACCCCTGATGGCGCCGCCATCGTGCTCCTGCACGGCACCGGCGGCAACGAGGCGAGCCTTCTGCCTTTCGGGACGAAGCTCGCGCCCGATGCCGTGCTGCTCAGCCCGCGTGGCCGCAGTCTCGACGAGGGCTATCCGCGCTTCTTTCGCCGGCTGACCGTGACGACCTTCGACCAGAGGGACATTGCGGATGAGGCGGAAGCCTTCGCGGCCTTCATGGAAGGGGCGAACGCGGCCTACGGGCTCGACCCGGACAGGACGCTGTTCGTCGGCTATTCGAACGGCGCGAACATGATCGGCGCGATCATGCTGCTGCATCCCGGCATCATCCGCAACGCGGTACTGCTGCGCGGCATGAACGTGCTGGAAACCGTGCCGGAGGCGGACCTTTCGGGGGCGGACGTGCTGATGCTCACCGGTCGGTCGGATCCCTACGGCGCCTATGCCGGCGAACTCGAGGCACATCTGAAGGCGGCCGGCGCATCGGTCGAGAACCGGCTGCTTGCCGCCGGTCACGACATCGGCCCGGCGGACCTGGAAGCCGCCAAGGCCTACCGGGAACGCATCCTCGGCTGAAGCCGGGGCAAACGAAAAGGGGCGCGTCGCGGGACGCGCCCCTTCTTTCTATCGCTTGTATTCCGTCACGAAGGCCGAGAAGCCGGCGATGAAATCACCGAGCTTCTTTTCCGTTGCCTTGTCGGCGATCCGGCCGTCCTCGATGACGCTGCCGGCGCGCGAGACCAGAAGCTTGGCGCCGAACCAGGGCACGGTGCCGAGCGTGCGCATGACGGGCAGCCAGGCCTCCTGCGACAAAAGCGTGCCGAAATTGCCGGGCGAGGCGCCGGTGATGGCGAAGGGCTTGCCGCCGAAGACGCGGGCGATGTCGGAGGAGGGGCGGCTCATCCAGTCGATGGCGTTCTTGAAGACGCCGGGAATGCCGTTGTTGTATTCCGGCGTGAAGAGAACGACGCCGTCCGCCGCCGCCACGAGGTCCTTCAGCCGCGTCACCGCTTCCGGAAGGCCCGCTTCTGCCTCCACGTCGGCGTCATAAAGGGGAATGCCGTGGATCGAGCCTTCGGTGATCGTCACACCTTCGGGCGCCATGGCGAGGGCGGCGCGCAGCAGCGCCGTGTTGTAGGAACCCTTGCGCAGGCTCCCCGAGATTGCCACCAGTTTCGTCATCCCGACTCTCCTTTCCAAAACATGGGCATAAAAAACCCCGGCGGACGGTTTGTCACGCCGGGGTTTCTTCGGTTTCAGACGAGGGGCTTCAGCCGGGCCTCGATCTGCGCGCGGCGCGGTTCGAGGAAGGGCGGCAGCGACAGGCTCTCGCCCAGCGTTTCAAGCGGCTCGTCCACGGCGAAACCGGGGCCGTCCGTGGCGATCTCGAACAGGATGCCGTTCGGCTCGCGGAAATAGAGCGAGCGGAAGTAGAAGCGCTCGACCTCGCCGCTGGAGGGCAGGCGGAAGCCGCGCAGGCGCTCCGTCCAGGCATGCAGCGCTTCCTCGTCCGGCGCGCGGAAGGCGACGTGGTGCACGGCGCCGGCACCCTGGTGGGCGACCGGCAGGTCCGGTTCGACGGCAACATGCAGTTCGGCCGCCGGGCCGCCTTCGCCCATCGAGAAGACATGCACGTCGCCCGCGCCGTCCGGATTGGGATAGGTCGCGGTTTCCCGCATGTTCATCACCTGGGCCAGCACGGCTTCGGTGTTGCGGATATCCGGCACGCTGAGCGTTATAGGGCCGAGGCCCTTGATCTGGTGCTCGGCCGGAACCGGGCTTCTAGCCCAGGGATTGGCAGGCGCGCCGGCATCGTCGGCGACAAGGCGGAAACGCTGCCCCTCGCCGTCCTCGAAATCGAGGCTGGCGCGGCCGCCGACATCACGGATCTCGCCGGCTTTGACCTTCATCTCGCCGAAGCGGGCCTTCCACCATTCGAGCGTCGCAAGGCTGGCGACGCGCAGGCCGGTGCGCGAGACGCTGTGCGTGCCGCGCCGCTCGTGGCCGACCGGCCAGTCGAAGAAGGTGAGGTCCGTGCCGGGCGAGGCGAGGCCGTCGGCGTAGAAGAGGTGGTAAGCGCTGGTGTCGTCCTGGTTGACGGTCTTCTTGACGAGGCGCAGGCCGAGGACCTGCGTGTAGAAGCGCAGGTTCTCCGGCGCGTTCGCGGTGATCGCCGTCAGATGGTGGATGCCTGTGAGCTGCAGGGTCATGATGAAGCTCCTCTCCCCGAAGACAGTCCGGGATATCTGTGCCGCCCCGTTGCGAGGCCTTGCGTTGAGGCGAATATCGCCCTTCGCGGGCGGTGCGGGAAGATCGGGGCGGACGAACGGATCGTTCACTTATCCTGAACGGCAACCTCCATTGCCGCACCTGCCGGCCGGCGGGCGAGGCCGGGTTCGATCGCTTCGTTCAAATTTTATCCTTTCATAAACCAGCATTCGCTTACGCTGCCGGCCTGCGAAATGACTTCGTCTCTGTTTCGCCGCGTCCGCCGGCATGTTCCGCCATTTGTGATGACTGCCGCTGCGGACTTTCCCGCGCGGATGGGAGGAGACGTCATGCTGCCGAAGACTGCGACTGCCCGAAACATGCTCGCCATCGTGGCGGCCGGCGTTGCCACGACCGTTGCGACGGCGGGCGTTCTGCTCTTTCTGTCCTATCGTGCCGTGGAGGAGCGTTCCATCTCGGAAATGGTCAACGCGGCGGAGGCGAGCGCCGGCGAGGTGGAGACCTATTTCGCACAGGTCAAGGCGCTGAGCTGGAACATGCGCTCGGCGCTCTATGCCGTGAAGGCGACGGACGCCCCGAGCCGCGAGACGATGAACGGCATCTTCGACCGCCTGATGGCCGACAATCCCTTCGCGCTCGGCGTCAGCACCGGCTGGGAGCCGGATGCCTTCGACGGCAAGGATGCGCACTATGTGAACCAGCCCGGACACGACGCCACGGGCCGCTACATTCCCTATTTCGTCCGCAACGAGGGCAAGGTCGACATGGTCGCGCTCGTCGATTACGACAAGCCCGGCCCCGGCGACTACTACCAGGTGCCGAAAGCCACGGGCAAGGACCTGCTGACGGAGCCCTACAGCTATGTCATCGGCGGCAAGAACGTGCTGATGACCTCCTTCATGGTGCCGCTCGCCTTCGACGGCGCCTTCAAGGGCGTCACCGGCGTCGATATCGCGCTCGATGCGCTCGCCGCCGACATGGCGAAGCTGAAGCCGCTCGGCGAAGGCTATGTCGCGCTGCTCAGCCAGGGCGGCAGCATCGTCAGCTACCCGGACGCGGCCTTGCTCGGCAAGGCGCTTGGCGATTCCGGCCTCGACGCGGCGGCCTGGCAGGCGTTGATCGCCAATCCGGAAAAGGCCATGGAAATCACCGATGCCAACGGCCTCACCTCCGTGGCGGTCGCCGTGCCCGTGCCGCTGGTGCCGGGCACGACTTGGTACACGGTGGTCGCGGTGCCGAAATCGGTGCTCTTTGCCAATCTGTCGGCGCTTGCCGTCACCTCGATCATCGTGATCGCCATCGCGGCCGGCCTGATGATCGCCATCGGCTGGCTGCTTGCCGCCCGCTTCCGCAAGCGTCTGGAAACCGTCATCGTCGCGACGAGCGAGATCGCGCAGGGTCGCACGGACGTCGATCTCAGCGAATCCGAGCGCAAGGACGAGATCGGCGAAATGGCCCGTTCGCTTGCCGTGCTGCGCGATGCCACGCTCGCCAAGATCCGGCTCGAAGGCGAGGCAGAGCAGAACCGCGCGCTTTCGGAAGACGAGCGCCGCCAGCGTGCCGAGGAAGCGGACGAGCGCGAGCGCCAGACACGCATCGCCGTCGAGGCGCTCGCCGACGGCCTCCAGAAGCTGGCCGACGGCGACATGACGCATCGCATCGAGCATGCCTTTGCCGGCTCGCTCGATCGCGTCCGCCACGATTTCAACGCCTCGGTGGAAAAGCTGCAATCGGCGCTGCGCTCCGTCGGCAGCAACGCCAATGCCATCCAGGCCGGTTCCGCGGAAATCCGCTCGGCCTCCGACGATCTTGCCAAGCGCACCGAGCAGCAGGCGGCCTCCGTCGAGGAGACCGCGGCGGCGCTGGAGGAGATCACGACCTCGCTCAAGGACGCCACGAAGCGGGCGGAGGATGCCGGCCAGCTCGTCGAGCGGACCCGCCTCGGCGCCGAAAAATCAGGCGAAGTGGTGCAGCGCGCCGTGAATGCGATGAGCGGCATCGAGAATTCCTCGCGGGAAATCTCAAACATCATCGGCGTGATCGACGAGATCGCCTTCCAGACGAACCTTCTGGCGCTGAATGCCGGCGTCGAGGCGGCGCGGGCGGGCGAGGCGGGCAAGGGCTTTGCGGTCGTCGCGCAGGAAGTGCGCGAGCTCGCCCAGCGTTCCGCCAACGCCGCCAAGGAGATCAAGGCGCTCATCACCAAGTCGGGCGAACAGGTGCATCTCGGCGTGGCGCTGGTCGGCGAGACGGGCTCGGCGCTGACGGAGATCGTCGACCAGGTACAGGAGATCGACCAGAACGTCGCGGCGATCGTGCGCTCGGCGCGCGAGCAGTCGACGGGCCTCAACGAGATCAGCGCGGCGGTGAATTCCATTGATCAGGGCACGCAGAAGAACGCGGCCATGGTGGAGGAGCAGACGGCGGCAAGCCATGCGCTGGCGACCGAGGCCGCCGCGCTCAACAGCCTGATCGCGCAGTTCCGCCTCGGCACCGGCACGACCGTTCGCCCGGTGGTCGCCTCGGCTGCCGAACATCGCCCGGCCGCCTCCGGCGCGCGGGCGCTCGGCAACACGCTGGCCCGCGCCTTCGGCGGCGGACAGGCGGCTTCGGCCAATGCGGCGGCGCAGGACTGGGAAGAGTTCTGAGCCTTCCCGATGCACCATCCCGAAAGGCGGCCCGGTAGGACGGGCCGCCTTTTTGTTGGATGAAAAAGGCGCACAACGTTTGTGCGTTGCACACAAATTGGCCATGCCGGCATGGCTGCGCGCCCCTAATTTTAATTAGGTATATCTTTAGTAATATGAAATCATTTTTGTATTTCGCGCGTCTATCGATCTGGCACGCTTTCTGCTTTCTCTTCTGCAGGTCCAGAGGGGGCCGAAAGAGAAGCGTCCAACGAATGACGCTCCGATAAAGCCGCCGTGCAGCCCAGTGGGAACCGGAAAGGTTTCGCGGCCGCCGGCGGCTTTCTTGTCTGCGCGGGGACGGCCGCTGCCGTTAGTGCGCTGAAAAATATGATTTATCATATTCCTCTATCAAGTAATCTTCCCGGGTTGGCTTTTTTGCCGGACTCCGCCACACTCGCCCGCGGCAAGATCGCGTCTCGCAAAGGACGCGGCTTGCCAGTCAGATCTTCGCGATATAATGAGGACCCACACTAAATGGGTTTTCTGCAACGGTGGAGACGGCAATGAACTCAGCGGGAAACAGGGCAGGCGGGGTTCTGCTGGCGGCGTTGGCGTTTTCTGCCGCCGCCTGGCCGGCTTGGGCCGACAGCGCGGCGCGGCCGGTGCACACCGCCGCCGTGCATTTCGAAGAACGCGAGCAGACGGTCACCATAACCGGGGAAGTGGTCGCACGAGTGGAGACGGACCTTTCCTTCCGCGTCGGGGGCCGCATCACCGGCTGGTTCGTCGATGTCGGCGGCGCGGTCAAGGAAGGCCAGGTGCTGGCGCGGCTCGATCCGGAGGAACAGAACGCCGATGTCGAGGCGGCGGAAGCCGGGGTACGCGCGGCGGAAGCGCAGCTCAAGCTCGCCCGCGCCAATTTCGACCGCCAGAAATCCCTTCTGAGCGATGGCATCAGCACCCGCCGCGATTTCGACGACGCCGAAACGGCGCTGCGCACGGCGGAAAGCGCCCGCGAAGCGGCGATCGCCCAGCGCGACACGGCGAAGGAGGTGCTGTCCTATACCGAACTGCGCGCGCCCGCCGATGGCATCGTCACCGCGCGCCTTGCCGAGACGGGGCAGGTGGCGCAGGCGGCGCAGACCATGTTCACCATTGCCGATACCGGCCCGCGCGACGCGGTCTTCGATGTCTACGAATCGCTGTTCTTCGCCCAGCCGGCGGAGGACGGCGTGGTCGTCACCCTACTCAGCGACGACAGGGTGCGCACGACCGGCAATGTGCGCGAGGTCTCGCCGACGATCGATGCGCAGACCGGCACGGTGCGCGTCAAGATCGCCATGGACCGCACGCCGCCGGAAATGACGCTCGGCTCCTCGGTCGTCGGCGTCGGTGCGCTGGCGCCGCGCCGGGTGGCGGTGGTGCCCTGGCAGGCGCTGTCGGCGGGCCTTGACGGCAAGCCGGCGCTGTGGATCGTCGACAAGGCGAACAGCACGGTGGACCTGCGCCCGGTCGAGGTGCTCTCCTTCGAGACGGGCGCCGCGCTGCTTTCGGGCGGCATCGAGGAGGGGGAGACCTACGTCGCCGACGGCACGAAGCTGCTCCGGCCCGGCCAGACCGTCAGCGCGATCGAAGGAACCGCCCGATGAGAAGACCCGTCCTGTTCGCAACGGTCGCCATCGCCGCCGCGGCGCTGGCCGGCTGCAAGAAGGAAGAGGAAGCCGCCGCGCCGCCGCGCCCGGTCCTCTCCATGGTGGTCGCCCCGACGGCGCTGCCCGGCACGCGCTTTGCCGGCACGGTGCAGGCGAAGGTGCAGGCCGCGCTCGGCTCGCGTGTTTCCGGCCGCCTCGTCTCGCGCACCGTCCATGTCGGTGATCTCGTGAAGAAGGGTGACGAACTCGCCGTGCTCGATGCGACGGCCTATGAGCTGGCCGTGCGCTCGGCCCGGGCCGAGCTTTCCAGCGCCGAGGCGACGCTTTCGAGTGCGATCGCCACCGAGGAGCGGCAGAAGACGCTGCTCCAGTCGAACGCCGCGGCGAGGGCCGCCGTCGAGAGCGCCGAGCAATCGCGCGAGGCGGCCGATGCCGGCCTGACGCGGGCGAAGACGGCGCTCGTCAAGGCGGAGGAACAGCTTTCCTATACCCGCATCCTCGCCGAATTCGACGGTGTCGTCGTGGCCACCGGCGCCGAGGTGGGGCAGACCGTCTCGCCCGGCGAGGCGATCGTCACGGTTGCGCGGCCCGACGAGCGCGATGCCGTGGTCGACATTCCGGAGACGGCGGAGGCCATCGCGCTCGGCAGCCGCTTCACCGTGTCCCTGCAGATCAATCCCGACGTCACGGTGAAGGGCGCGGTGCGCGAGGTCGCGCCGTCGGCCGATGCCGTCACGCGCACGCGGCGGGTGAAGATCGCGCTGGAAAACCCGCCGGATACGGTCCGCCTCGGCACGACCATCACCGCCGAGCTCGAGGGGCCGGACCTCACCGCCATCATGATCCCGCAGACCGCCGTGCTTCAGAAGGACGGCAAGCCGCATGTCTGGCGGGTCGATGGGGAGAAGGGCGAGGTGCATCTGGTGCCGATCGAGACCGGTCCTGCCGTGGGCCGCGCCCTTCAGGTCGCGGGCGGGCTGAAAGCCGGCGACCGCATCGCCACCGCCGGGGTGAACAGCCTCGAAGAGGGCCAGAAAATCAAGGTTGAAGACGAGGCAGGCCTATGAAGAAGTTCAACCTTTCGGACTGGGCGCTCGATCACGCATCGCTCGTCTGGTACTTCATGATCGTCTTCGCGCTGCTCGGCTTCTTCACCTACCAGAATCTCGGCCGCGAGGAGGATCCCTCCTTCACCATCAAGACGATGACGATCAGCGCCGCCTGGCCCGGCGCCTCCGTGGAGGAGACGACGCTGCAGGTGACCGAGCGCATCGAGCGCAAGCTGGAGGAGCTGGAATCGCTCGATTTCACCCGCAGCATCACGACGCCCGGCCAGACGCTGATCTTCGTCAACTTGAAGCCGACGACCCGCGCGCGCGACGTCGCCCCCACCTGGGTGACCGTGCGCAACATGATCAACGACATCAGGGGCGAGTTCCCGTCCGGCGTCGTCGGCCCGGCCTTCAACGATCGTTTCGGCGACGTCTTCGGCAATATCTACGCCTTCACCGCCGATGGCCTCTCGCCGCGCCAGCTGCGCGACTATGTCGAGGATGCCCGCCGGCGCATCCTCACCGTGCCCAATATCGGCAAGGTCGACCTCGTCGGCGCGCAGGACGAGGTGATCTATCTCGAATTCTCGACGCGCCAGCTTGCCGCGCTCGGCATTTCCACCCAGCAGGTGGTGTCCACGCTGCAGGCGCAGAATGCCGTGGCGCCCTCCGGCGTGGTGCAGGCCGGCGGCGAGCGCGTCAGCGTGCGTGTCGGCGGGCAGTTCAGCTCGGAGGCGAGCCTGCGCGACGTCAACCTGCGCGTCAACAACCGCTTCTTCCGCCTCAGCGATATCGCCACGATCACCCGCGGCTACGAGGACCCGCCATCGGCGCTCTTCCGCTTCAACGGCGAACAGGCCATAGGCCTTGCCATCGGCATGAAGCAGGGCTCGAACCTTCTCGAATTCGGCGCGGCGGTGGAAAGGGAGATAGAGCTGCTTTCCCATGAACTGCCGGTCGGCGTCGACGTGCACCTCGTCTCCGACCAGCCGAAGGTGGTCGAGGAGGCGGTGTCGGGCTTCACGCGGGCGCTGTTCGAGGCCGTCGTCATCGTGCTCGCGGTCAGTTTCGTCAGCCTCGGCATCCGCGCCGGCCTCGTCGTGGCGCTGTCGATCCCGCTGACGCTCGCGATCACCTTCGTCTTCATGTATTACGACGGCATATCGCTGCAGCGCATCTCGCTCGGCGCGCTCATCATCGCGCTCGGCCTGCTCGTCGACGATGCGATGATTGCCGTCGAGATGATGGTGGCGCGGCTGGAAATGGGCGATTCGCTCAGGAAAGCGGCGACCTATGTCTATACGTCCACCGCCTTCCCCATGCTCACCGGCACGCTGGTGACGGTGGCGGGTTTCATCCCGATCGGCCTCAACAACAGCGCGGCCGGCGAGTTCACCTTCAGCCTCTTCGTCGTCATCGCCATCTCGCTCGTCGTCTCGTGGGTCGTCGCGGTCATCTTCGCGCCGCTGCTCGGCGTGACGATCCTGCCGAAGACGATGAAGAAGCATCACGAGGAAAAGGGCTGGTTCGCCCGCAGCTTCGCGCGCCTGCTCGATGTCTGCATGCACTGGAAATGGACGACCATCGTCGCGACCGTGCTGGTCTTCGGCGTATCGGTATTCGCTATGCGCTTCGTGCAGGAACAGTTCTTCCCGTCTTCAGACCGACCGGAGCTCATCATCGACTGGTCGCTGCCGCAGAATGCCTCGATCGCCGAGACCAATGCGCAGATCGCCAGGCTGGAAGAGGAGAAGCTCAAGGGCAACCCGGATATCGAACGCTGGTCCTCCTATGTCGGGCAGGGCGCGGTGCGCTTCCTCCTGTCCTTCGACGTGCAGCCGCCGTCGCCCGCCTTCGGCCAGACCGTCATCGTCAGCAAGGACCTGGAGGCGCGCGACCGCCTCAGGGCCGATCTCCAGGCCTATCTGCGCGAGACCTTCGTCGGCACGGATGCGCTGGTGAAGCTGCTCGACATCGGCCCGCCGGTCGGTCGGCCGATCCAGTACCGCGTCAGCGGCCCGGATATCCAGGAGGTGCGCAAGCAGGCGCTCGCCTTCGGCGAACTCATCGGCAAGGACACCCGGCTCGGGGATGTCGTCTACGATTGGAACGAGCCGGCCCGCGTGGTGAAAGTCGACGTGCTGCAGGACAAGGCCCGCCAGCTCGGCGTCACCTCGCAGGACATCGCCTCCGCCCTGAACGGCGTCGTCGGCGGCACGACCGTCACCCAGATCCGCGACGACGTCTACCTGATCGACGTCATCGGCCGGGCGCGGGCCGCCGAGCGCGAATCCATCGAGACGCTGCGCCAGCTCCAGCTGCCGACGGCCAACGGCACCTCCGTGCCGCTCGCCGCGGTGGCGAACTTCCGCTACGAGATGGAACAGCCGGTCGTCTGGC